>DATEUF010000083.1:0-9193 GCA_035283325.1 Pyrinomonadaceae bacterium
CTGCGGTATGCCTTCGGCTTACCAGCTCATTGCCAGCTTGAAGTGCGGCTCCGCCGTAACCCTTGCGGTATGCCTTCGGCTTACCGGCCCGCTGCCAGCTTGAAGTGCGGCTCCGCCGTACCGTTTGCCTCCCTGCCATAAACACGAATTTGGCAAAGCCACAATCGAAAAAAGCCATCAGCCGGTAAGCCGAAGGCATACCGCAAGGGAAGCGGCAGAGCCGCGCGCCGTGACCAATTCTAAAGGAGGCCTAGCTGACTTCTGCTTATCCGGTTGTTTCAGCAAATCGCTAAGGACAGACACGCGGTGAGCCTGAAACCGCAACATATGGGCGTATGCTGAGATAAGCGGATAAGCATAAGCTGACGAATTCTGGCGTAGCTGACTAATTCTGGCGTAGCTGACCAATTCTGGCGTAGCTGACGAATTCTGGCGTAGCTGACCAATTCTGGCGTAGCTGACTAATTCTGGCGTAGCTGACTAATTCTGGCGTAGCTGACCAATTCTGGCGTAGCTGACCAATTTTGAAGGCGGCCTTTCTGACCAAAACCTAGCGTAGTTGCTGTCCGATCTGTTCTGTGCCAAACGTGCCAATTCCATTTAACCGAAAACTGAACATCACCCGGTTCTCCTTTCTGAGGCCGACATTAAAGGTGTAATTCTGTACTGTGAAAGCACAGCAGTCCCAGGAGTATCCCAAAGTGACCGTAGAGCTGATCAGCGAACTATTGCCGCGGCCGGGGCGCGTTTGATAGTCGAAGAAGAATGAGGCGCCGCCAAAAAGACCGCTCTCGCGATTGCCAACAAACAACGCAGGACTCCATTGCGAGCCACGCAGCGTGCCCGGCTCTTTACCGCGAGCATCGGCAAACTGGGCCAGCGAGGGCACCAGCTCGATAGCCCGTGTGTAATAGAAGGTCTGAAACGCTTGCACCAGAATGCGGTTGACGCCGAAGGTGGTCGATAGCGCTCTCAGGCCGCCGCCGCGCGTGTCGAGGTCTGTACGCAGATCGACAAAGATGTCTCGGCGCGGTCGATAACGCGCTTCCGCGTTTAGTGGGGAAAAACTGCGCGGCACGCCGCCATAGCTGAACCCTGATAACGTTGTGATCGGATAAAACTGATTGCGCTGTCCGGGTTTCAAAGCCCCGCCAAAGAAACGATCAAAAAAATACTTGCCGCGTATGGTGATCGTCAGCGCCTCATAAGGCTGACTAGACAGAGGCACTTTTTCACCTGCCTGCGCCGCACGCACTGCCGCGCTGCTGACTGTTTCTGTTGAACGACGAGTGAAGAAACGATTGGCAACGCCGAACTCAATCTCGTTCGTGTCGGCGACAGCATCAGCATAATCGAAGCGGATGATGTGGTCGAAATTGTTCACTCCGGAAATCTTGCGATAGATCACATATGGTTCAATCACATGGCGAAAGAAAAAAGTACCGCTGCGCCGATGAAAGTCGCGCGCAAATGCCGGGGGTCTAACGTCAAGTTCAAATTCACCGTACGCCCGGGTGAGGTTCCGGCTCAACAGAGCGCGGTTCGTCGGGTCAATGGAATTGGAATAAAACGTTGCTCTGCCGCCGCCTGTTGCCGTTATAGAGAAGCCCGCGAAATTGATAGGGAGCGAAAGTTGCGGGTGAAAATCCAGTCGCTGCACCATTGAAGGCGTAATAATGGGATCTCCACCTACGTCCCGGCGGAAGGCAATCAGATCGTCAACTGTTTCTTTTCGGCTCACTCCCTCGGCGCCGGCTTCATAGGAAAAGTAGACGGGAATTTTTTTCAGGAAGCTAAGCGGTGAGGGGCGTCTGGAGATTGTGACGCTCGGCAGCTCTCTTATGCGTATTCGCGAATTCGGCAGCGAAGTGACCTGAGTGCGGGCAAGGAAATCGAAGCTGTAGTTCTTGAAGTCCTTGTTGACAAAAACTTGTGAACGTTCTTGTGGCGAAATCGCCTGCTGAATGTTGTCGGAGAACACCTGCCGGAAAGCGAGATTTGAAGTTACTGCGACGTCTGCTGCAGCAATAAATCCATTGGGGAAATAATGCACACCTTCTACATAAAGCGACGACCCACCCTGATCGGGATGCGCATCGTCCTTGCCGGGGCCAAGTACTCGGTCCTTTACGGCGTAAAACCCCGCATTCAAAAACGACCGTGAATTGGCCCGCGTACGCAGGTCCGCGCCGAAGCCAATGCCACGCTGGCTATAGACATCGGTTCGTAAAGTGATGTCAGCTGAGCGGCCGAGCGTCTGGTAGTAGGCGCTGGAAAGCCGAAACCCCTTGGCCCCTGAACCACCGAACGATGGCGTTAAGAAGCCTGAAGCGCGGTCGCGCTGTTTGATGGACACCGAAGCATAAGGCAGGTAAAAGATCGGCACTCTCTTGATGCGTACATTGGGCGAATACACCCGGACCCGGTCACCAGTCTTAATTTTGGCCCTCTTAGCGCGGAAGCTCCACTTCGGCACGTCTTCGTCGCATGCAGTAACCTGAACATTCGTGGCGACAATTGTATCGAGGCTGATCTTCTCAACGCGATCCGCGGTGAAGTAGATCCGCGTGCCATCTTGCGTTTGATTGGTGAAGCCTGTTGAGTCAACAAAGAAGCCGGTCTTGGTTCTGTAGTTCCATTCTGCCCGTGAACCAGTAATTCGCTGCTGGTCTGCCTGATCGAAAACCACACTCCCTTCGGCGATCACTCTGTTGCTCGCTTCGTAGACAGTGACCTTGTCAGCCTGCAAGCGGTACGTGCCAATACGGGCATCAACGTTGCCTTCATAAACAACCACCCGGGCATTAACAGGCCCGGAAACGGTCTGTGACCCGGCGTCAATCTTCAATTCGTCGGTCGCTTCCCCTGGGAACCCTTGGGCCCGCGAAAGTCTGGGTCGAACTGGCTGATCCTGCGTCAATGGATTGACATTGGGCGTGTCAGTCATCGGGTTTGTGACCTTACGATCGACCGGATTGGTTTGTTGTGCTGCGGCAGTAACTAAAGCCACGAATATGACGACGCTCGTCGATGCAAACTTAAAGGCATGGGCCAAACCGCTCGAAGGAGAAGCAGCGCGCAATTGAGTGAGAGAGCCGGGATCAAAGCAGGTCCGCACAGTTATGCCGAATGCCCGAGGAAAGAATATGCCAAAAGACTAGTAAAAGCGGGTTGATGCTAGCACGTTTTATCTTTCATTTTCCATTTTCCATTTGGCCATCTATGATTGCAGTAGATCACAAATGACTAATGCCATTTGTTAAACTTAAGTGGATTCACCTGGACCAATGACTGCCACGCGTGATTTAAGCTTGATGATCGTTGCTGGTGAGCCTTCAGGCGATGCTCACGCTGCCGCGCTGGTGCAAGCTCTCCGCATTGAGGTCCCCGGTACAAATTTTTTCGGCGCTACTGGTCCGATGCTGCGCGCGGCCGGAGTTGATTCGATTGTAAACACGGATGATCTATCGATCCTCGGACTAGTGGAAATCGGCCGCGCCTTGCCCCGCTTCTGGCGGGCTTTCAGGGGACTCAGGCAGGCGGCTATCGAAAGGAAGCCGCAAGGGATCATTCTGGTTGACTGGCCCGATTTCAATTTGCGTCTGGCGCGTTCGCTTCATCGTCGTGGCTTCAAGATCATCTATTACATCAGCCCACAACTCTGGGCCTGGCGGTCGCATCGCATCCGCAACATTCAGCGCGACGTTGATCTGATGCTCTCCATCCTGCCTTTTGAACTTCCCTGGTATCAGCAACGCAGCGTGAGTCATGTCGAGTTTGTAGGCCATCCGCTAGCAGGTGAGGTTCAAGCCCGGTATGGGAAGCAGGAGTTTTGTCGCCTAAACGACCTTGATACGTCACGGCCAATAATCTCGCTTCTGCCCGGCAGCCGTCACAAAGAACTACAGAGAATTCTCCCGTCAATGCTGGACGCTGTTCCTCTCATACGCAGGAAATGTCCTGATGTACAGTTTGCGCTGGCCCTGGCTCCTGGCCGCTCGCCGGAGCAGGCAAGGCACATTCTCGCCATGCGAAATGGTGGAGAACAAACTGTACGAATCGTTCAGCACGCAACGCGAGAAGCGCTCGCCGCGTCGGACGTCGCGGCGATCGCAAGTGGCACAGCAACGCTTGAGGCCGCGCTCCTGGGTACTCCCATGGTCATAGCTTACAAGGAGTCCGCAATAAACTGGCACATCCTCGGACGACTGATCACGGCCGACCATTTCGGCCTGGTAAATCTTATCGCCGGTGAACGTATAGCTACGGAACTTATGCAGAATGAGTTGAAGGGCGAGAATCTGGCTCGTGAGTTACTGGGGCTGCTTGAGCCACAGCGTAATAGGGAGGCGCGCAAACAACTGAGCTCAATAGCCCGCCAGCTCGGTGATAGTAGGGCATCACATCGAGCCGCAAAACGGATCCTCGCGGAGATTGACTCGGTAGGCTGAAGACACCACACGCTTTAGCGTCGTGGAGTTTCAATTTCCGCCTAACAGCGCGACCCGAAAAACCACTCGAGAACCGCACGCTGTCTTAAGTCGTCTCAGACTTGGCTCGTTAGGCTGAAGGTGAAGCTCCACCAGGCTAAAGCCTGTGGTGTCTTGAGAGGGTCTAGGGGGGTCTGGCTAGTTAGGTTGAAGGTGACGCTCCATGAGGCTAAAGCCTGTGGTGTCTTGAGACGTCTAAGGTCTGGTTCGTTAGGCTGAAGGTGAAGCTCCACCAGGCTAAAGCCTGTGGTGTCTTGATCAGCAAGATTCACTCTCGATCTTTGAGCTGGTCTTCTAACGCCTGCATCCGGCCGCGCAATTCCTTCAGCTCTTCGCGCATTTGCGGCAAACGGCCAAGATGCGCGTTTTGCCGCTTGTATGCTTCAAGCGGTTGAATAGGAATGCCCCACCACACACCAGGCCGCACGATCTTGCCCGGAAGAATGCCGGCCTTAGAGCCAATCACCGCTCCCTTGAGCACACGAGTATGATCTCCAAAACCAACCTGCCCGCCGATAATCGCGTCATCCTCAATCACCACGCTGCCGCTGATTCCGGTCTGCGCGGCAATCACCACGCGTTCGCCGATATCGCAGTTATGACCCACATGGACCAGATTGTCGAGTTTACTGCCACGCCCGATTCTAGTCCGGCCCAGAGCCGCGCGATCGACACACGTGTGGGCTCCCAGTTCGACGTCATCTTCAATAACAACTGTGCCGATCTGCGGAAATTTATGATAGCCCATGTCGTCGCGTACATAACCAAACCCATCGGCGCCAAGGCACACTCCAGCGTGGAGAATCACGCGGTCACCGATAGCCACGCCATCGTAGAGAGTCGCATTGGGATGGACCACACACTCATCACCAATCGTCACGTTTGCCCCGATCACCACACCTGCTTCTACTCGGCTGCCAGCGCCCACACGAGCGTATTCTCCTACGACGGCATGTGGGCCAATGAAAGCAGTCAACGCAATGTCGGCAGAGGGAGAAATTACTGCCGTGGGGTGGATTCCAGGCTCATGCTGTTTTGGCGGGTATAACAAGCTGGCTGCGCGAGTAAACGCCAGCTTTGGACGAGCGACCTCTATGAAAACCTTATCAGCTTCTGCGGGCATGCCAGACACAAAGCCTTCGGGCACAAGTAAGCACGATGCTCTGCTTGCTCTGGCCGTCTCGAAAAACTTCTCTTCTTCGACGTAGGCAACGTCTCCCTGGCCGGCATTTTCCAGGTCGGCCAGCCCATTGAGCACTAGACCTTTCTGCCCAATAAGTTTCCCACCCACCTGCGGCGCCAGCTCTCCGGCTGTGAGACGCTGCTTGTCGCTCATGAGGTGATACTAGCATTTTTGTCCGCTTTTCCCCTTGCCAATGCTCTGCCGGCCAACTATCATGAGCGGGTTGCGATGCGTGCCGAAGTGTGTTTGTTTGAGCAGTTAATTGCAATGATCAGTTTGTTTTATAGGCTTGAGGCTGCCTTCTGATGGCGCCATGAGGAGAGAATCCTTTGTTCAGTGATCAATTTCGCAGGGGGGAAGCACCGGAGAGCAAACTTGGCGGCGTTAAGAGTTCCAGGTTGCTCTCCAATCTATCGACGGTAGCGTGGAAGGCCTTTCAATCCATCAATACACGTCTGCCGCAGGGCGAAGCCATTCGACCAAACTGGGCGCCTGGACCACTACTGAAATCTTACGAAAGATCCGCACCGCCGCTCGGCTTCCCACGAGAGACCGATAGTCTCTGTCCCACGTGTGTCAAAGAAGTTCGCAATCAAGTAATCACCGGCCAAACTCCCCTCGAGACGCTGATGCATGCGCACCCCGGTGAGATCAAAGCTCAGATTCTCGAAGAAAACAATCAGGTGATCATGCGTAAAAGCTGTCCAAAGCATGGACAGTTTGAAGATGTCATGTCGACGGATCCGGCTTTTTTGGAACGGATCGAGTCGCTCTTCTTTGGACGCGATTTCCGCGCAGCCGAAGACTCGGCAGTACATCGCCATGGGACCTCGACAATCAAGTTTGGACGCGGCGCAGTTTTGACCGTTGATCTCACCAACCGCTGCAACATGATGTGCGATCCATGCTTCATGGATGCCAACCAGGTGGGCTACGTTCACGAGCCAACATTTGAAGATACAAAAGCGATTCTGGATAGGGCAGTGTCCTTCAAACCCAGACGCCAGATCATCATTCTCTTTTCCGGCGGCGAACCCACACTCTCGCCCTACTATCTCGAAGCGGTGGCTTACGCGAAGAAGGTAGGCTTCTATCGAATACTCGCCGCCACAAACGGCATTCGTTTTGCGGAGGACATCGAGTTCTGCAAGGCTGCGAAAGCGGCAGGACAGCACGGAGTGTATTTACAGTTTGACGGTGTGAGCGAGGAGAAGAACAAACATCGCGGCGTCGGCAACCTCTTCGATGTCAAGCTGCGTGCAATCGAAAACCTCGCAAGCGTCGGTATCAAAGTCACACTAGTGGTTACAATTGTTAATTCGATAAACAACGACGGAATCGGTCAGATCGTCGAGTTTGCCGCCAGGAATATTGATAAGGTCCAAACTATCGCTTTTCAGCCAGTCTCATTTACAGGCCGCGACGAGGATATCTCCGACGAACAGCGCCGCAAGTGGCGCTACACGCTGGCTGGAATGACTCATGATTTGAAGAATCAGCTTGGAGGACGCTTGCAGCCTTTGCGCGACTGGTTTCCTCTGTCGTCCTATTCAGCCTTTACCAGCGTGATGGACATGCTACAAGGCGCCGACGCTCCGTGGGGCTGGTCGTCCTGCAATTGCCATCCTAACTGCGGCATTTTTACGTTGATAGTTGTAAACCGAAGGACCGGCGAGTTTAAGTCACTCTTTGACTTTTTCAACTACGAGCAGTTTATGAAAGATGTGGCGGTAATCACCGACACCGCTAGAGGCAAAAAGCTCTCGTACGCTCAATTGGCGATGGCCATCCTGCGGAATTACGATGCTCACGCCGCGCCGGCCGGTTTTCCGATCTCACAGATCATAAACCTGTTCAGACCATCGTCAACAAACTCCAACTCGGATCGGAATGACCGCATGAAGACCTTGAAGGAAGACGAGGCAGCGGACGTTTGGCGTGTGCTCTGTGTTGAGGGCATGTGGTTTCAGGATCTCTTTAACTACGACTTCCGCCGGACTGAGATGTGCGTCATTCCTTATGGCACGCAGGAAGGCGAAATATCCTTTTGCGCTTACAACACGGGTGTAGGTTGGCGGCAAATAATCGAGAACATGCACAAGACGGCAAATCTCGCCGACTGGTATCAGGAGCATGCCCGTCACGCCGTCTACGCTGCCGGAAAGAGCGTTCCCGGCATAGAAAAGAAACACTCACTTAGTTTACCTGTCGTGCAAGCCGTGCTTTCCGAAGACCGGGAAGAGAATGAAGCTTCGCCTTACCTGATAAAGGAAGAAGAAGTCCTGACGTATTGAAGCGGCATCTTATTTGGATAGTTCAGAAGTAACAGAAGTAATATTTTCTCGCGTACACCAGGCTCGCATTGTTTCAGCTATCACCGTTTGACCGTCAGTGCTCCCAGGTGAATTTCTGAGACCGCCTCGCAATCAGAGCAGCTGACTGGCTCACGCTGAGTAAGCACAAATCTCTGCGAGCAAATCACTCGTAGCTTCTAAGGAGTCATTCTCTGACTCTCTATGAAAGCTTTTCATTGAGGCAAACCGCGTTTTCCGAACCGTTATCGCGGAATGACTCTCGGCTGACCTCAACAAAGGAGGAAACAAACATGCTGACTCAAACTTCACTTCTCATAAAAATAACTATGGCGGTAATCATGGTCTCACTGCTGGTTCAGTCTTCCATTCCGTCGTCTTCAGCTTCTCAAGAACCCGTAGGACAGTCGATCGAGATAGTGATTCCTGACGGCACGGAGTTTGTCGTAGTAACGACGGAAGAGATAACCAGTAAGACGGCAACGGAAGGTGACCCGCTGGCATTTAAAGTCTTGGAAGACCTAACAATAAATGGTCACGTGGTCATTGCGAGAGATAGTCTGGTCAAGGGAGTGGTCGCTAGTGCGAAGAAATCCGGCATGCTCGGCAAAGGGGGCAGCTTATCTATCCGCGTGGAGTCGGCAATGACGGTCGATAATCAAAGGCTCAAGCTGCGTTCTTCAAAAGGCCGGGAAGGCGATGATAAAACTGGCACGACTGTGGCACTGACGGTTCTTTTTGGTCCGCTCGGATTGCTCAAACATGGAAAGAACGCAAAAATCAAGCCCGGTACACAAATAAAGGTTTACACGGATGAAGAGAAAAAGGTGCAGGTCAGCAGTTAGCTTGACCTTCTGCTGATTAGTTGCGCACTGTTTACTAAATGGCGGGCCAGGCATCTATCGCAGGAGCAGAGAGTTTAGCTGGAGTTGCGGGGAGGCCGTTGGACCTCACGAAGCTGAGCAACGATGTCTCTAAGGCGGGTGGCCAATTCTTCAATGGTTTCGACTCGTTTGCGGGCCTTCTCGCTAAGCTCGTCTCTCAGTAACAGCTGGGCCTGACCGAGCAGTCCCGTTAGTGGATTATTGATCTCGTGCCGGACTCTGGCAACCAGTTCGGCTATCTCGTCCATCCGATTCTCATAGTCGGTAATTAGCACCCGAAGCTTTTAGTCAGTTCCACGTTTTCGCTTCTTCGGCGTCGGTTTA
>DATEUF010000084.1:0-2912 GCA_035283325.1 Pyrinomonadaceae bacterium
CCTTGTACCTAATTCGCCAAACGCATCGATCAACTCCCGCGCTGAGGCTATCCAGTACGCCTTGCTCTTCTTCGTTTCCGGGGGTTTTAGCCACCATAACTCACACACGGCCTCGATTGTTTCTCTCACGTCCTCCGGCCAGGCATGCAGATCGTATCCATAGTATGCCATCGCCGTTATCACTGCCTTTCTCGTGCGCTCGCGGTATGTGTTTTCGGTGGTCATGGGTTAGCCCTCCTCTAAATGTGCCAAAAAGTATTCAAGTCGTTTGCGTCTAAAAAACTTTTTGATTTTTACTACCACATTGTCGTTCCCCAAATCAATTCTTGCTCTCATAGAAATTGCGGTAGGAATTTTTGCGGCTCTATTGACTATACAATTGGCACACAATATGCCATCTAACCCCTCCGGGTGTATCATTAACCATTGCTCATCTGATAATGTCGTGTCCATTGGAATATCTTCGTAGGGTAGACCGCAATCCGAACATCGATCAAGGTTGCAACTCTCCATCGCCAATTTGTCAACACGGAGTGCCTCTGCTCTGAGCATGGAATCTATCGAATGCGAGATGGGGTCGTTACTATCGGTGGTCATGGGGTCCTCCTGTCTATTGACCATACTTGGCCTTTCATTCTGCGCTCGTCCTTGCCTTTTATCTTGCCCTCGTATGGTTGTATATTCTCCCACGCGTTCGGCGGGCCGGGTGGTAACTCGAAATCAGGGTCTTTACGCTGGCTATCGGCTATCCAGTGGCAGCCCTGGCATACTACTTTCAGGTCGCTCGGTCGCTCGTTTCCTAGCCGCTCGTAGTTCAGGTGGTGTACTTGCAACCCGTCCCGTTCGCCGCAGATTTCGCAACGATAGTTCGCTCGCTCTATCGTCGCTTGCCTGCGCTGTTTCCAGGTGTCCGATTGTAGGTACTGCTCGTATACGTTCATCGCCTCGTTCGCCAGCTCTGGCTTTTAGTTTATTGTTGACGCGCAATGATCTACCGTACCAGATCATCACGGCTCGCTGACGCGCCCCCGGAACATTGCAGCAGGGGGCCTGCTTCCCGTAGCCCGAACCCATTATGGGGACGCCCCGGTCTTGCTTTACCGCCGAACTGCTTAGTTCGCGGACTACGTTACATCAAGTACGGTCGCCGGCTGCTTACCTAAGAGTATTATCTCAGTAGTTCTCGCAGATCATACCCGGCTGTCGGGGATTTTGTTTTGCTTTTCACTGTCCAGTGGCGGCGAGCCGCCTATTCGTGGCTATGTGGTGCGCTTTGACAGTTAAGGTAGGCACGCCGCTATCCAACCTACAAAAAAACACCGCTCCGGTATGCTCGTGCTCGGGCAGTCCCAGGTCAGATTGGGGTTAGCACGGAGCACACCGGATCGGTGTTCTCATTCTGACCTGGAGCTCTGCCACGAAGCTCGGGTTTTAATGTGTCGCAATTATACCACATCTTATAGATTGCCAGTATTTCTAGCATCACTCCTCCCCCGCCAGCGCGCGGCGGGCGATCTCGCCATTATCATCGTCGATTGCTACCGGATTTTCTTCAGCATAGAACTCCAACGCCGCCCTCAGCCGCTTGATCTCGCGCCTGGCCTCGTCAAGCTGGCCGACCACGACTTGCAGGATGTCATTGGCATCCCCGTGCATCCATTGACCGTCAAACTTTTGTTCTGTCATCTCGCTCCTTCTCTAATGTTCCGCTAAATAATACCAAGCAAGTCCTCCAACGATGAACCCGAGTGCGAAACCTAATATAAAGATCATCTCAATCCTCCCTCGCCAATTCTGATTGGCGCGCTACCAGTTCTTTTTTTAGATAATGTATTTGGCTTTCGGCAGCTTCCAACGCCGCCCGCAGCCGCTCGACTTCGGCCTGTGAGGCTGTATAGCACTTCCAGCATGCTAAGCTCGCGCCATCTGCGAAACTTTCCGATTCACAACTTTTGCATACAATTCTGCTGGTCATTATTCCTCCTCCCCTGCCACCGCGCGGCGGGCTAATATCGCGGGGTGATATGGTGAGATAGTGAAGTTTTCAATTGACTGTAAAGCTGCCCTCAGCCGCTCAACTTCGGCTACACTGACTGATATCATCTCGCTCAGCGTATCGATTTGGCAGCGCAATTTTTCCTCTTCACTTTTGGATTCGGCCAATTTCTCCTCGCAATCCATGTAGGCGTTGCGCCAATGGATTGAGTTCTCAGCCTCTTTGTCTATCATTTTGTCCATCTCACTCCTCCTCGCTCAGTGCGCCGACGCATTCCGATGCGCCGAACCGAATACGCCGCGCGGCGTAATTTCACCAACGATGCCCATTGATACAAGCGTGTGTGGTATGTGAACCCACTGCAATACAAGACCCCCAACACCTTGGACAAGTAGACCAACAGGCTAACTTTGTAAAAAATTTATATAGCCAGGTTCTGAATAGTCTATCCATCTCACCCTCTCCCCATCTTGTCATCTTCATGGCTGCCCACCGCGCTGGCGGCATAGACCAGGACGGCGCACAGCAGGCAGAAGACGATGAATGCTGCCAGGCAGTAGTACCACACGGCTACGGCTCCTCCCCCGCCAGCGCGCGGCGGGCTACATTGACCACGAAACGCACACCATCTGCGTCGCCGCCTAAGTTGTCAAGTATCCCAAGTAATCCAAAACGATCTAATTCACCAAGTACACCGATGAAATATTGAACGTATCCCCGCAGCCGCTCAACTTCTGTCAACAATTCCATAAGGTCAGTTCCATCAAAGGCTTCGTACTCTTTCTTTGCCTCTGCTGCCTTGCGGATTTCTTCAATTCTTTTCCCGTCCATCTCACTCCTCCTCCCGCGGGACGAACTCGACGTGCTTCTCGATTTGCTTGCGTTCCAGCTTCAGGTAATCCAGCAGCGCGGCGAA
>DATEUF010000085.1:0-30478 GCA_035283325.1 Pyrinomonadaceae bacterium
GACGCGTGGGAGAAGATCTGTGCCGGCGCCAGTCTGGTGCAGCTCTATACTGGATTCATCTATAAGGGTCCAGCAATCGCCCGGGACATTAACGATGGAATTGGCCGGATCCTTCAACAGGAGGGTTTCCCATCACTTGACGAAGCTATTGGTTGTCGGGTCAAAGAGAGGTGCCCATGAGCATGCAGCGAACGGCGAATGTGAGAGAGACTGCAAGAGAGAAACTGATCGTTGCTCTTGATGTTTCAACCGCTAAAGAGGCAGCTAATCTGGTGAGCACCTTGCGCGATCGCATAGGTATGTTCAAAGTTGGCTCGCAGCTGTTCACCTCCACAGGTCCACAAGTAGTTCGTGATATTGTAAGCGCCGGCCAGCGGGTCTTTCTGGATCTGAAGTTTCATGACATCCCCAACACGGTGGCCGCGGCCGGCGTGGAGGCTACACGGCTTGGCGTATCAATTTTCAATGTGCATGCCGCAGGCGGCAAAGAGATGATGCGTTTCACAGCCGAGGCAGTCTCTCGTGAGGCGGAGACGACCGGCATAACTCGGCCGGCAATCATCGCAGTCACCGTCCTCACCAGCATCGATGCTGCCACTCTTGCGCAGACTGGGCTACCTTCGATACCAGAAGATCAAGTGCGCCGTCTGACCCTCCTGGCCAGAGAATCCGGTTTGGATGGCGTCGTTGCCTCACCACAGGAAATCGAGCTAATTCGGTCGCTGGCGCCGGAAGAAGACTTTTTGGTCGTAACTCCGGGCATCAGGGCTTCAGATTCAGACCGGCACGATCAAAGGCGCATAATGAACCCGCGCCAAGCCATTGCAGCCGGCGCTGACTACCTGGTCATCGGGCGACCGATTATTGGTGCCGCCGATCCGGAACAAGCAGCGGAAGAGGTGCTTGAACAAATTATGATGGGGCTCAAAGAAAGAAGAATGTGAAAGAAAGGAACTCTCCGACGCAGGATCCGTGTACAATCTATTCAGGGCGCCATTCGCTCCCACCCGGTTCTGACTAATATTGCAAAGGTGAGCCAAGTTTGAGACTTCCCCTCGTTAGCAAGTCTTTGCTTCTACTGCTCGCGCTGACACTTCCGGCCTCCGCTCAGCGCTCCGGTGACGTCGCATCCCTATCCCTCTCGCCGGCCTCTTATCGCGTTGGCGAGCGTCTGACTTTCAACGTCTCGTTCTCCAATTTCATTAGTGCGGCCCATGTGGAACTTCAGGTTGTGGCGCGCGGCATCTTTTTCGGACGTGATGGAATTCAACTGCGCGGACATGTAGAGACGGTAGGCGTAGTAAATGCCGCATTATTCGCCATCAATAACGACTACACAACGTATGTGGATCCGCAGACCGGGTTACCCTATCGTTCGCAGCGCGTACTGCGTGAAGCCTCGCGCACCTCAGACAATGCTCTCGACTTCAATCAACCTGCTGGCCTTGCCGCCATGCCATCCCCCAAGCGGTCCGGGGAATTTCCGGGAACCTACGATTTCATATCCGCTGTTTACCGGTTGCGCGCCCTGCCTCTCAGCGAAGGTTCCGCCTACCGCTTTACAGTACGCGGTGACGAGGAAGAGTATGAGGCTGAGTTAAAGGTAACGGGGCACCAGTCAGTCAAAACCAACATTGGCTCATTCAATGCGCTGGCGTCACAAGTCAAAGTTAGAAATAATTCGTCGGCCAACGACTTCAACATAAGGATCTATTTCAGTGACGATGAAAGACATGTACCAGTTCTGATCACTGCGAAGCATCGCGCTGGCGAGATACGCGCTGAACTTGCCGGCTCGGAGTTTTTGACGCCCCCACTCGCGCAACCATCTCCGACGCCGCTCATCGCCACATCACCTACACAGACGCCTTTAATAATTCCCACTCAACCAGAAGGAGGCGATGGCGCCCTTGGGCTCCCCTTTAAAGTAGGGGAGCAGCTGAACTTTCAGACTTTTTTTGGCGATATTCCGGCGCCCGTTGGACAGGTCACTTTTCAGGTGCGCGCCCGTTCGCGGTATTTCGAGCGAGACGGACTTCTTTTTACCGGCCGAGCGCAGACGATAAACGCAGCCCAGCGGCTAATGTTCGTGAACGATCAAGTCAGCTCCTACGTGGACCCGAGGACGCTACTTCCTTTTCGTACTGAGATGAATATTATTGAAGGATCTCATCGCCTGAGTGCCAAGTTGACAATAAACCAGGATAGCGGCGCGGCTACCACAGAAGCAGGCGAAAGAATAGAGATTCCCGTTGGCACTCATGACTACGTCTCATTTTTCTATCTTGTACGCACGTTGGATCTGGCGCCTCCGAGGCGGAATGCGGTCTCAATGCTGGTCAACAACAAGCCGAAGACAATATTTATCAGCGCTCTAAAGCGCGAGACAATTCAGCTGGGGTCACAAATAGTCTCAGCGATCCAGCTTTCGCTCACAACTGACGATGCCGACAGCGATAAGTTCCAAATGCGTGCCTGGCTAAGCGACGACTCTCGCCGGCTGCCTTTACGTTTCAGCGCCAACACTCAACTCGGGCTGCTCCGCGCCGACCTGGCAATCATTCCCGTCACCCGACAATAAGCTTTTCAGTCAGTGATGCCGGCTAAGCCACCTTACCTCCATCCCTTCCACAAGCCATGGTTGATTGCTTCTAGATTTTAGAACCTGTAGATGGCCAAAGCTCCGAAAAACATAAATTGAAATTGAAAACTATTTTCAATTCGGCTATACTCTTCGTCTCCCGGGGCAGTCGGTCAGCGGGCCCCGCCGGGTCGAAAGCGAAATCTTGCCGCTGGAGAACCTTCACTCATTATGCTTAGCTCCTTCGTAATCGTACTCAGAGAAGGGTTTGAGTCGTTCCTGCTGGTCGCCGTGATCCTCACGTATCTGCGGAAGTCGGGTCACAAATCGTTAACTTCGGCGGTTTATGTGGCGATTGTCCTCGGTCTTTCGGCGAGTGCCGCCCTTGGCTATCTGCTTAAATTCGGCGTTGAAGATACGACACTGGAGAATACTCTTGGCGCAACTCTGGGGGCTTATGCCAGCCAATTTCTCGCCAACGAATCTCTGCGCGAAGGTGTGCTCGGCGTGATTGCAATGATCATGGTCGGCACCCTGGTGATTCACATGTGGCGCACCGGCGGCAAACTGCGCGAACGAATGCAAATGCGGTTGGGTGAAATGGCTTCAGGAGTGTCGAAGATAACAGCGCTAGCCGGCGTTTTTCTCTTGACGTTTCTTATGATTACCCGCGAGGGCATGGAAACAGCTCTCATGTTGCTACAAGTACGCGATCCACAACTCCTCACCGGAGCGCTATTGGGGCTTTTGGCAGCGGGGTCATTCGCATGGGGTTGGGCCCGCTTTGGTCACCTGATCAACATCAAGCGTTTCTTTCAAGTGACGGGCATTTTTCTGCTGCTCTTCATACTGCAGGTTGGTATCTATTCCTTTCACGAATTTTCTGAGGCTGGCTTGTTGCCAAACAGTGAGGCCTTACACGCAGCTACGGAGAAATTCTCCCCCGACGGGTTGTATGGTAAATGGTTCGCGCCGCTTATGGTTTCGCTTTGCGGCGTCTGGCTCATCGCCGGTTGGTTCTTCGATCGCTTACAGACAAGCAGTCGGCGTCCTGCTCCTGCGCTGCCCAAACGCGAGTACCCGGCTTCATTAACCTGAATTTTCTCCTGGCGATTCACGGGCGAGCTCGCGCTTCAGCAATTTTCCGGTTGGTCCCTTAGGAATCTCCCTGACGAATCGAATGGTCTTCGGGCATTTATAGTCTGCCAAACGTTGTCGGCAAAAAGCGATCAGCTCTTCCTGGCCGGCCGACACATCTTCCTTGAGCACTACGAAGGCAGCAACCTCCTCGCCATACAGTTGATCCGGAATGCCGATGGTCGCGGCCGCTGCAACCGCCGGGTGTTGATATAAGACCTCGTCAATCTCCCGCGGATAGATGTTCTCACCACCTCGGATAATCATGTCACTCTTTCGATCGACAATGTAATAGAAGCCATCCTCGTCGCGATAGCCGATGTCGCCGGTGTGAAACCAGCCGCCGCAAAAAGCTGCAGCGTTGGCCTCGGGATTCTTGAAGTATCCCTTTAAAATATTCTCGCCGCGCAAGACAATCTCTCCCAAAGCCCGGTCTGCTACCTCATTGTCATTGTCATCTACCACTCGCATTTCATTGCCGATTGGCAGACCGCACGACCCAGGCCGTCGCCGCTTATCGGGCGGATTGAATGTTGAGCGGCATGTTGATTCAGATAAGCCATAACCCTCAATGACCAGGCAATGAAAGGTCTCTTCAAAACGCTTGAGAACTTCCGCGGGAACAGGAGCGGAGCCACACATGGCGAAACGCAATTGGTCAGTTTTCAGCCCCGGCGGTACACCGTCGGGATAAGTCTTCAGTAGTAGCGAGAGCATCGTGGCCACCGAACCAAAAGATGTAATCCGGTAATCTGAGATGATCTGCCAGAATCGGGATGTCGAGAACATCGGGCTAACAACGGTGGAACCACCGGCATAAAGAGCCGACATTGTGGTGACGGAAACCGCATTCATATGAAAGAGCGGCATCACGGTTAGCAGTCGATCAGCGGGCGTGAATTTCAGCCATTCACTAATCTGACGCGCGTTGGCGATCACGTTTCCATGAGTCAGCAGACAACCTTTGGGTCGACCCGTGGTGCCAGAAGTGTAGATGATGATCGCTTCATCTTCCGGGTCAATCTCAACAGGAAGCGACGTCCTCGGAGTGACGTTACATGTTGCCGCAGACTCGTCCGAAAATTCGATGATGGCTTTTAACTGGGGTAAATCTCTTCTGATGTTCTCTATCGTTGGTATGAATTCCCGATGGGCAAGCAAATCACTGGCTTCTGAATTTGATATCACATAAGCAATCTCCTGTGCTTTTAGGAGCGAGTTTACGGGGCCTGCGATGGCGCCCAGTTTCCAGCAGGCAAAATAGGCAGTGATGTATTCAGCGCTATTGGGTAAGAGCAAACTGACTGCGTTTCCTTTTACAACTCCGTGCTCTGCCAGCAAGCTACAAGTTCGATTTACTGCCGCATCAAACTCGGCATATGTGAAACTGCGGCCATCAGCTTCCGAGAAGAGGAAGGGTTTGTCAGGCGTCTCACCGACCCGTTGTTCGAGTAACAGTCGAAGATTTTTGGGCGAGGTACGTCCAGGGTTGGTGGCCATAGCGGTTCCGGCAATAAAGGCCGACTATGATATATTACGACTTCGCTGGAAGTTATCCATCACTGCAATCCGAGTCGAGAGTCTTGACTCTGGAGTTCGGAGTTCTAGCTTCTCTGGACATCCTATTAAGTTCTGTGGTTGAACTGTGGCTCCAAGACCCCACGCTGCAGACTCCAGACTTATCGCGTCAGATCCAATGAGCACTGTCGAACAAACTCGACTCTGGAATGCGGACTCGAGACTCCAGACTCTAGACTCCAGACTCTAGACTCCAGACTCATCACTGAGGAGACCAATGAGCACTGCTGAACAAAAGACGGGTCCATCTGAAGTGGTCCGCAAGCATAAAGAATTTCTCTTCCCCGCCGTTGCCACTTATTACCAGGAGCCGCTTGCGCTCGTAAAAGGAGAAGGCTTCTATGTGTGGGACGATCAGGGAAACAAGTATCTTGACTGCTTTGGCGGCGTGTTGACAGTGAGTGTGGGCCATATGCATCCAAAGGTCACAGAAGCAATTATCAATCAAACCAGAACGCTGCAACACACTTCCACACTCTACCCTAACCAACCGCAATCTGAGCTGGCAGAAAAGCTTTACCAGATCACGCCGGGCAATCTTAAGAAGTCGTTCTTCACCAACAGCGGCACCGAGGCTGATGACACGGCCATTCATGCGGCCAAGACAGCTACAGGACGTCATGAAATCGTTGTACTTCGGCATAGCTACAGTGGGCGCTCAGCGACTGCTCTCTCCGCGATGGGCCATGCACCGTGGCGCCCGCTTCCTGCGCAGGTCGCCGGCTTTGTTCACGCTCGCGCTCCGTATTGCTATCGCTGCCCATTCAAGCTGACCTACCCGGAGTGTGGCTTGGCTTGCGCCAATGATATTGAAGAGTTGATCATGACAACGACGACGGGTGAGATCGCGGCCTTCATGGCCGAACCGATCTTGGGCGTCGGCGGTTTTATAGTGCCGCCTCCCGGTTATTTCGAACGCGCGGTAGAGATTGCGCGTAAGCACGGTGGCCTCTTCATCGCCGACGAGGTCCAGACAGCGTGGGGACGCACGGGTGACAAATGGTTTGGCATTGAGCACTGGGACGTCTCGCCTGACATCATTACTTCGGCAAAAGGACTCGGCAATGGAGTGCCTGTCGGGATTACGGTTGCCACTCCGGAGGTGGCGGACAAGTACCCAGGTTTGACGTTTTCGACCTTTGGCGGCAATCCGGTTTCTATGGCGGCGGCTCTGGCCGTGATTAGCGTTATCGAAGAAGAGGATCTCAAGCGAAATGCGGCCGAGGTAGGTGGTTACCTACGACAGCGTCTCGAGGAACTTAAAGACAAATACCCTGTCATTGGCGATGTTCGGGGTATGGGCTTAATGCAGGGCATTGAACTAGTAAAGGATCGTGAAACCAAGGAGCCGGCGCCCGAGGCCTTGCTCAGAGTCTTCGAAGAGACCCGGAAGAGACATGTTTTGATAGGCAAAGGCGGCCTTTACAGTAACGTAATACGTACGGGCATGATGCTCAACTCAACCCGGGACAATGTTGACGAACTGGCCGGCGCGCTCGACTCGGGTTTTGCAAGTCTCGGCAATTTCTGAAACCCGCTGAGCTCTGAAAACGTAACTACGCCTTCTCTATGTCAAATCTCGCCCAACAGCAGAAAAGAGGTACTTATGCCAGCAGTCCATCGCTTTTCCCCCACTAAGTTTATGCGTCTCAACGTCGCCTTGCTATTTTGCGCGCTTCTCTCCGTCTGGTTGGCTGTGCCGGCCTCGGCGCAGTCCAAGACAAATAGCCAACCGCCATTAATTGACCGCGAACTGTTTTTTGGCGATCCCGAGATCTCGGGAGCACAAATCTCCCCAGACGGCAATTTCATCGCTTTCGTCAAGCCCTTCAAGGGCACTCGGAACATCTGGGTCAAAAAGACTGAGGAACCGTTTGCCTCTGCCAAACCGATCACCGCTGACAAGACGCGTCCTGTAACCAACTATCTTTGGAGTCGGGATAGCAAATTCATTCTCTTCGCCCAGGACAAGGCCGGTGATGAAAATTACAATCTGTATGCAGTGGACCCGGCTGCCAATCCCTCGGAAGGTCAAGATGTTCCGGCTGCGCGGAATTTGACGGATCTGAAATCCATACGCGTTGCGCTCTACTCCGTTCCCCGCAGTGAACCAGACTTCATCTATATAGGTCTCAACGATCGAGACGCAGCCTGGCACGACCTTTACAAGGTCAAGATCTCGACCGGTGAACGTACTCTTCTGCGAAAAAACACAGACAGAATTACGGCCTGGTTCTTTGATCTTAAAGACCAGCTAAGGCTCGCAACGCGCTCGGCAGAAAACGGTGACACGGAAGTTTTGCGCGTGGACGAAAAAGGTTTCACCAAAGTTTATTCCTGTAATGTATTTGAGTCATGTGGACCCATCCGCTATCACAAAGACGGCCAACGCGTTTATTTCATTACGAACAAAGGCGATGCGATAGATCTCATACGCCTAGAGCTCTTCAATCCCACGACGGGCAAGGAGGAGTTAGTCGAGTCAGATCCGCTTAATCGTGTTGACTTTGGCGGAGCTTCATTCTCAGAAGTAAGCGATGAGCTCATCGCTACAACCTATGAGGACGAACGCGAGCGAATCTACTGGAAGAACAAGTCATTTGCTGCTGATTACAAACTGCTGCAGAAGAAGCTTCCGAACAAGAAACTCGGATTTGGCAACTCAACGCGAGATGAGCATTTGTGGCTGATCGCTGCGGGGAGTGATACTGAACCCGGTGAGCGATATCTGTTTGATCGCGTCACCAAAAAGCTCACCTTACAATATCGTATCCGCGAAAAGCTGAACCGAGACTATCTCGCGCCCATGAAGGCGGTTCGCTACAAGTCGGCTGACGGCCTGGAGATCCCAGCCTTCTTAACCTTACCGAAAGGGCTCGAGGCAAAAAACCTTCCGGCAATCATCGTCCCACACGGTGGTCCATGGGGCAGGGATATCTGGGGCTACAACGGCTTTGCCCAGTTTCTGGCCAATCGGGGTTACGCCGTTTTGCAGCCAAACTTCCGCGCTTCTACCGGTTATGGCAAGAAGTTTCTTGATGCCGGCAATAAACAATGGGGCGAAAAGATGCAGGATGATGTAACCTGGGGCGTCAAGTACTTGATTGCGGAAGGCATTGCTGATCCCAAACGCGTCGGCATTATGGGCGGTTCCTACGGTGGCTACGCGACGCTTGCCGGCGTGACATTTACTCCCGACGTGTATGCCGGCGCCGTTTCTATTGTTGGTCCGTCAAACTTAATCACTCTGCTCGAATCGATTCCGCCCTACTGGGAACAGATTCGCAAGCTGTTTTACGAGCGCATGGGCGATCCGACAACACCCGAGGGCAAAGCGCAACTGGAACGCCAATCGCCTCTCAATTCTGCCGCCAAGATCAAGACTCCTTTGCTTGTGGTACAAGGTGCAAACGACCCACGCGTCAACAAACGTGAATCCGATCAGATTGTGATCGCTCTAAGAGATCGTGGCTTCCCCGTCGAATACCTCGTCGCACCTGATGAGGGTCATGGCTTTGCGCGGCCCGTAAACAACATGGCAATGTTTGCGACGGCTGAAAAGTTCCTGGCCAAGCACGTTGGCGGGCGTTATCAGGAGGATATGACCGCGGAAGTCAGCCAGCGATTAAAGGACATTTCGGTGGACGTTAAGACTGTCGCCCTGCCGAAGAAGGCCGATAGCCAGGCGTCTCTCCCACCCAAGCCAGCAGCAGATCTGCAAACCGGAATATATAAGTACAAGGCATCAATTGCCCTGGGCACTCAATCAATCCCGCTTTCGCTAACAACTCAGATCAAGGAGGAGAATGGCAACTGGGTGGTCCATGAAACTGCTAATACACCGCAAGGCGAGATGGTGGATATCTCAACCATCGAGAAAGGCAGTCTGCTCCTCAAGCACCGTTCCATAAAAGGACCGATGGCGCTGGAGTTTGATGTCAAAGGAAATAGGGCCAGTGGTACCATGACAGTGAATGGTCAGACGAGCCCGATTGACGTCGATCTTGGTGGCATTGTCTTTGCCGATGGTGCCGGCGCCTATGATGTCATTGCCGCCTTGCCGCTGGTTGAAGGTTACAGCCTGGGCTTTCGCAACTTCGATGTTCAGAAGCAGAAGCCCCAATTGAAACAATTGAAGGTGGTTGGAGCCGAGAGCATTACTGTGCCGGCCGGTAAATTCGACGCTTACAAGGTCGAGATAACTTCGGCAGACAATGATGCTGACAAGCAGACGGTCTGGATTGCTAAGGAAACGCGCCAGGTTCTGAAGATCACAGCTACCTTGCCGAGCCTTAACGGTGCGGTGTTGACTTCCGAACTCACACCATAGAACTCTCGACGCTAACGCATCGAAAATGGGGCGTATACCTGTAGGGGCGCCACTCCGTGGGCGCCCCTACATCAGTGACCAACCTGAATAGGATGATAAACCGATGAAAACCCTAATCCAGAATGGTCATATCATCACGGCCACCGACAATTACCACGCAGACCTTCTTATTGAAGACGAGCAGATCTCGCTAGTCGGCGCCCGGTTGGCGATGGAGGCCGATCGGGTAATTGACGCAGCCGGAAAGTTGGTTATTCCCGGCGGTATCGACCCCCATACACACATGGAGTTGCCATTTGGGGGTACCGAGTCGTCCGACGATTTTCGTACCGGAACAATTGCGGCCGCCCACGGTGGCACTACATCTATTATCGATTTTGCCGTCCAATATAAGGGTCAGTCTTTGCTGCAAGGCATTGACAACTGGCACCAGAAAGCCGAGGGCAAAACGGCCATCGACTACGGCTTCCACCTGATCACAACCGAATTGGAAGACCGGCAGATTGAGGAATTGCACACCGCCATGGACGAAGGTGTTACTAGCTTCAAAATGTTCATGGCCTACCCGGGCGTATTTCTGGTTGATGACGCAACTATTTTTCGCGCAATGTCAGCGGCAGGCGAACGAGGTGGGCTTATTTGCATGCACGCTGAGAATGGCATTGTCATTAACGAGATCATCAAGCGGGCGTTGGAGAAGGGCCATACGGCACCGAAGTATCATGCGTTGACTCGGCCCACCGTTGCCGAAGCTGAGGGTGTGCACCGGGCGATTGCGATTGCTGAGATGGCCGAATCACCGGTATACATCGTCCACCTCTCCTGTGCTGACGCGCTCAATCAAGTGCGGCAGGCACGCGACCGGGGCATACCGGCTTTCGCGGAGACCTGCCCCCAATATCTCTTCCTCTCCCTGGCCAATTACGATGAGCCCGGCTTTGATGGCGCAAAATATGTGATGACACCACCGCTGCGCGATCAATCCAACCAGGCAGAGCTCTGGAAAGGGCTTAAAACGGACGACCTCCAAGTCATCTCTACTGACCACTGCCCGTTCTGCATGAAAGAACAGAAGGAATTAGGTCTAAATGACTTCACGAAAATTCCAAACGGCGCACCGGGCGTTGAAAACCGCGTGCCATTAGTCTACAACGGCGGTGTAGTTGAGAACCGCATCTCGCTGAATCGTTTTGTTGAGCTGACCTCGACAGCGGCAGCAAAGATGTTTGGCCTATTCCCCAAGAAGGGCACAATTGCTGTCGGTTCCGATGCTGACGTAGTGATCTTCGATCCAGAGAAGGAACAGATCCTCACCGCTAAAACGCATCACATGAATGTCGACTACAACGCCTATGAAGGTAAGAAGATCAAAGGCGCAGTCGAAACGGTCCTGTCGCGCGGCAAAGTCGTCATTGAAAACGGCGAGTATAAAGGCAGGCCCGGCGACGGCCGCTTTCTGAAACGTGGGACGTGTGTAGCTCTTTAGGTACCGGCTATTCGATAAAATGCCACTCAATGCCCGCTGATATCACCCTGACACAAAGAGATTTCGAAGAACTTCAGGAAGACGTTTCCCACAGTCCGCTTTGGAACAAGGATCTCGCTCCCACCACAATCAAGCAACGAACGTGGTCTACCTGGAATATCGCGGCGCTCTGGATTGGGATGAGCGTCGTTATAACCACCTACACACTGGCCGGAGGCTTCATCGAGGCTGGCATGAACTGGTGGCAGGCAATGATCACGATTTTGCTGGGTAATACCATAGTCCTGGTTCCGATGATTCTTAACGCCCACGCCGGCACAAAATATGGGGTGTCCTTTCCCGTTCTCTGCCGCGCTTCTTTTGGAACTCGGGGAGCAAACGTGCCGGCAATTCTGCGAGCCATTGTGGCCTGTGGCTGGTTTGGTATTCAAACATGGATTGGCGGCACTGCAATCGATGCTCTGTTTAGTGTTGTCTCCTCCGGTTGGGCAGGTTTGTTTGGAAACGCCAGTGTGCTTGGAGTCGGTGTGCACACATGGCTTGCTTTCTTTCTCTTTTGGGTGATTCAAGTGTTTATCATTCTGAAGGGCGTAGAGGGTATCAAACATCTGGAGACGTGGTCGGCGCCGCTCCTACTCGCCGGTGGCTTGATCGTGCTGGCCTGGGCATCGTGGCGCGCAGGTGGACTTGGACGCGTGCTCAGGGAATCTGCGGAGTTGCAAAACGAGCACGGTAACTTTTGGACGATTTTTCCAGGCGCCTTAACTGCTTCGGTTGGTTACTGGGCCACGCTCAGCCTGAATATCCCCGACTTTACTCGTTACGCCCGTTCCCAAAAGTCGCAGATGCTTGGCCAGGCCCTCGGCCTCCCACTTACAATGACGGCCTTCGCCTTCATCGGCGTCGCCGTCACCAGCGCGACGCTTCTAATCTATGGACGGGCCATTCCCAATCCAGTCGACTTGATGGCCCAGTTCAATAACGTCGCAATTATTCTCTTCGCAACAGTCGTCATTTTTGCCGCGCAATTGACGACAAACATGGCGGCAAACGTAGTCTCACCCTCCAATGATTTTTCAAATTTGAACCCTAAACTAATTTCTTATGTGACTGGCGGGTTGATCACTGCAGTCATTGGTATTGTCATGATGCCGTGGAAACTCATGGCCACGATGGGCGCCTACATTTTTACCTGGCTCATAGGCTACTCGGGACTGATGGGAGCGATTGCCGGAATTCTGATTTGTGACTACTGGGTACTGAGAAACCAGCGACTCAACCTTGTTGCTCTCTTCGATACAGACGGCATTTACTCCTATTCCAACGGAATCAACTGGCGGGCCATGCTGGCTCTGATATTTGCAATTGCTCCAGTTGTGCCGGGTTTTGTCCGTGCTGCCACAACTCCCGGCGGACAGGTAGCCGCCCCCACCCTTTTCGACGATATGTACACTTACGCGTGGTTCGTTACCTTCGGGCTGGGATTCGTCATATACTACGTCTTAATGAACGGCCAAATCAGAAGCGAATAGCTCTGGCTAAACTAGTCGGCTCATTTATTAATTCCCAGTTCTGCGGTCTCATTTCCTGCTTGAAGGGAGAAACTTTTCTGAAATGCCACGTACTGTTAAATGCGGCCTGATCCAATGCTCAAACGCGGCCCCCACTGACTTACCGATTGAAGATATTAAACGGCTGAATATCGAGAAACATCTAAGCTTTATCGGGCAGGCAGCCGAACAGGGTGTGCAGATTCTCTGCATGCAGGAGGTTTTTACTACACCCTATTTTTGCGCCGAACAGCAAACGCGCTGGTATGAAGCCGTAGAAAAGATTCCCGATGGGCCAACGGTGCGGTTAATGCAAGAAGTAGCCAAAGAACATGGGATGGTCCTGGTAGTTCCGATCTATGAGGAGGAGCTTACCGGTCTCTACTATAATACGGCAGCCGTGATTGATGCGGATGGCAAGTATCTTGGCAAGTATCGGAAGAACCACATCCCTCACGTCAATCCGGGTTTTTGGGAAAAGTTCTATTTTCGTCCTGGTAATCTTGGCTATCCGACCTTCAAAACCAGTTTCGCGCAGCTAGGCGTCTATATCTGCTACGACCGGCATTTCCCTGAGGGGGCGCGCATCCTGGGATTGAATGGCGCCGAGATCGTCTTCAACCCTTCAGCCACCGTGGCCGGCCTTTCAGAATATCTGTGGAGATTGGAACAACCAGCGCACGCAGTGGCGAATGGTTATTTCATCGGGGCTATTAATCGAGTCGGCCATGAGCAGCCATGGGACATCGGTGAGTTTTACGGACAGAGTTACTTCTGCGATCCGCGTGGTCAGTTCGTCGCCGAAGCGCCTCGTGACAAAGAAGCGCTGGTGGTGGCCGAACTGGATCTCGACTTGATCCGAGAGGTGCGCAACACCTGGCAATTCTTCCGCGACCGCCGGCCGGATACATATGCCGCACTGGTGGCGGACTAGCAAAGCGTCTAGGAGTCTTACAATGGATCTCTCAATCACCGTAAATGGAATGAAATTCCCAAACCCGTTCCTGCTGGGTTCGGGTCCGCCCGGGACAAACGCCCGCGTTATTGCAAAGTCCTTCGACGCGGGATGGGGTGGCGCCGTCGCTAAAACTATCAGTCTGGAATCTGCCAAGGTCGTTAATGTTGTTCCCAGATACGGTAAGCTCCGATCTAAAGTCTCCGGTGAAGTCATTGGCTTCGAAAATATCGAATTGATTTCCGACCGGCCGATTGATGTTTGGCTCGACGAGTTTCGACAGATCAAGAAGGTGTACCCGAACCACATTTTGATCGCGTCGATCATGGAGGAATACGAGAAGAGTCGATGGCAAGAGTTGACGAGGATGGTCCAGGAAACCGGTGTCGATGCTTTTGAGCTGAACTTCTCCTGTCCGCACGGAATGACGGAACGCCGGATGGGTTCAGAAATGGGGGAGCACCCGGATCTGACTGAAGAGGTCACGAAATGGGTAACTGACGTCGCGACGATTCCGGTGTGGGCAAAGATGACACCCAACATCACCAACATCAGGGAACCCTCGCTCGCCGCCGTGCGCGGCGGCGCCGTCGGTATTTCAGCAATTAACACGATACTCTCCGTCATTGGCGTCGATCTGAAAACGCTGCGGCCGATGCCTACAGTGGAAGGCCATACCGTGCCGGGCGGTTATTCGTCGCAAGCAGTTCGGCCCATCGCCTTGCGTATGGTGAGTCAACTGGCGTTAGCGCTGCCGCCGGAGGTCTCCATTAGCGGCATCGGCGGGATAGAAAACTCCCACGATGCTTTGGAGTTCTTTCTCCTGGGCGCCTCGACCGTGCAACTCTGTACAGGCGTGATGCTGCACGGCGTGAAAGTTGTCGACGAGCTAAAAGAGGGTCTTGAGAAGTTTCTCGTAGATAAGGAGTTTGAGTCAGTGCGGGAGATAGTAGGCAAGAGTCTCGCCTACTTCTCAACACATATGGATCTGGTGCAAAAGATGAAAGCGGCAAAACGTTCCAAAGCCGGCGAGGCAAGTCGCGACAATGAATGGGCGCAGAAGGACATAACTGAAAAGACGGCGGAATTAACCTCCAACTGAAGCACTTTGGATCTGGGAGCACAGGCATCCCTGCCTGCCTCCCTGTGAACTCGAGCCGAGGCAGGCAGGATGCCTGCGCTCCCAGGCAGCGAAAAACACGAAACTAGTAGGCGCAATTTCTGATTCGTGCTACAGAATGTCGCTTCCATGCTGGCAGCCAGATCATTTGACCCAACCGTTTCTCCTGTCTTAAGAAGTCGCGTATTTGCCATCGCGCTCTTCAGTGCTGCTCTGCTTCAGCTTACTTTGTTCGCAGCGAAGATTCCCGGCTGGACGTGCCCTTTTCTTCACATCGTCGGGTTACCGTGTCCGGGATGCGGGTTAACTCGCGCTACAACCCTTCTGTTGCACGGCGATCTGCGTGCTTCTCTTTCCTATCACGCCTTTGCCCCTGTTTTCTTAATCGGACTTATTGTAGTCGGTTCTGCCGGCCTGTTGCCGGAAAGAAAACGGCTATCTGCGATCGACCGCTTAGAAGTACTCGAACGTCGCAGCGGAATCACTGCCATACTTCTGTTTGCTCTGATTCTCTACTGGCTTGGGCGACTGCTGTTTATGCAAACGGCATTCGTCGAGCTGGTAAGTCGGTAAGCTCGTCCAAATTAACTTGACTGGAGGAAAGAAGCGATGGGTGCTCTAGGATTGCTCGCGGCGTTGCTGGGATTGGGATGTTTGGTCTGTTTCATCATAGTGCTGATCAAGCTTTTTCAGAACGAAGGTGCTTTGAAGGGTATCCTCGGGCTAATCTGCGGCCTGTACACCTTCATTTGGGGTTGGATGAACGCGACGAAGTTGGGCATTAAAAACATCATGCTAATCTGGACGGCGCTGTTAATTCTGAGCATCGTCTTTAACATCGCGAGTGGAGGGTTTAACTATAGTTACGGCTACCCGCCCACAACTCCGTGAGGAAAGTCTGACGATAACCTTTCTGCCAAGAAAGCTCCTCTCGAGAAATCTCTCATTTCCCAAAATAAGAGACTTCTCCACAAATGAGAGATTTCTTAAACATCTAACATAAAAGGCTTCTCATTTATTCTCTGAAGATTCACTCAAATTCTGCCACCACTGGCGCATGATCGGACGGTCTCTCCCACGTCCGTGGCTCCAGGTCGATCGATGTGTTCGTGTTACGAACAGCAAGTGGCTGGCTCACCCAGATGTGATCAATTCTCAGGCCATGGTTGCGACGAAACGCGCCGGCCCTGTAATCCCACCAGGAATAATGCCCCGCACCTTCCACATGCAGGCGGAAGGCATCGGTGAAACCCCAATGTTTAACTTCCTCCAAGGCCTGACGTTCCGGTTCACTGAAAAGGATGCGCCCCTGCCACAGGCGCGGATCGTGCACGTCACGTTCTTCCGGCGCAACATTGAAGTCTCCGCACAGGAGAACTTGTTCGGCCGGTTGATAATGGATATCCAAAAACAGCCTCAACCGCTTCAACCACTTCAACTTGAAATCATATTTCTCAGATCCGACCATCTGTCCATTAGGCACGTAGATATTGATGATGTGGATATCTCGGATAACAGTGGTGAGGAGCCGAGCAGAACCATCCGAGTCTTCGGCCGCGTACCCACGGTGCCCGGGCACGCATTCCTCGCGCGAGGCTATGGCCACGCCGTTGTACGATTGCTGGCCAAACCAGATGCAGCGATAGCCGCGTTCGTGAAAGACTTCGGCAGGAAACCTATCGTCGGTACACTTCGTTTCCTGCATACAGAGGACGTCCGGTTGTGCGGTATCGAGCCAGCGGGTTACATGAGGTAATCGGGCGAGAATTGAGTTGACGTTCCAGGTGGCTATCTTCATTGCGAATTGCGGACTGCGGATTGCGAATTGCGGATTGGCACTTTTTGGAGCGTTCTCAGTCTAATAAGGTGCGACAAGCAAATCGTCGGAGCGGTTCTGCATTCCGCAATCCGCAATTCGCTATTCTCACAGGGTTGCGATTAAGCCGGCCAGCAGCGCGCCGCGCCTGGGAATGTCGTCGATAAGAATATGTTCATGGGAGGTGTGAGCGCCATCGCCATCTATACCCAGACCATCCAGCATGGAGGCGCAAAACGCCGCCGCAAAGTTTCCATCAGAGGCACCGCCAACCTGAGCTTCTTTGAGATCATAATCCATCTCGCGCGCGATTTTTCGTGCCTGCTCATACAGGGCCACAACTTTATCAGTGCGCTCCAGCGGTGGCCGATTGATTTCTCCTCTAACAATCACCTGCACCCGACTATCAAACGGCCGTAACGATGCCATTTCCCGCTCAACCCGGGTTGCCTCTTCGTTGGTGCTGAATCTAACGTCCACTTCTGCCTGTGCTTCAGCGGCAACAACGTTGGAGACCGTGCCACCGCGCACGACGCCGACATTCACAGTGATACCGCCGGTGACGCCGTTGAGCCCATGCACTCGCTGGATCTGGCGGGCCATCTCCAGGATTGCGCTTGCGCCCTTCTCCGGCTCCAAGCCGGCATGGGCTGCTTGCCCCCGAGTCTGAATCGTGAACATTCCTGTTCCTTTTCGCCCTGTCTTCACACGCCCGCCCCGGGCCGGTGGTTCTAATACTAAGACTGCTCGTGCTCGTTTTGCCTCGGCTTCTACCAGGCTTCTTCCGCTCATGCTGCCGCGCTCTTCATCACAGGTCAGCAATAGGACCAGGGGTGGAGGTCGCTTGCCATCGAGGATCGCGCAACCTCGGATCAGCTCTATGGCAAGCGCGCAGTTTGCCTTCATATCGAACACACCGGGACCGTAAGCATGATTGCCCTCTACGCGCCACGGATGTTGTTCCAGCGAACCGCGCGGATGAACCGTGTCAGTGTGGCCAAGTATTAGTATCGGGCGCACGTCGTTGCGCGCACCCGCAAACGCCCTGATGCGCAAGTGCTCGCCATAATCCTCACTGGGCACGCGTTCGATTGAATTAACGGGACCGATGTTGCGAGCGGCTGCTGCGAGCAGGGAGACAACCGCCTTGCTTCCCTGCTGATCACCGGACGGTGATTCTACTTCAACCAGCGCCCTGGTGAGGGCCAGAACCTCTCGTTGACGACTGGCAAAGTAGTCTCGCAGGAGGACGATATCCACCTTTGTACTCGCCTCCGAGCTGCTTTTCATTGGGTATACCGGAGTACTACCTTCATAATGCTAAACGCACAACACGATTCCTCAAAGAGATTATTCCCGCAGTTCAGGTCTCAATGGAAATGGGAGGTTATTGCTTCCTTGCGAACCGTAAGAGCATCTATTCGATCACGCAAAATGTCAAAGCCAATGCCAGGCCCTTCAGGCGCTGTGATAACTCCATTCGAGTTGACTATCACAGGTGGCTCGATAATATCTGCTTCCCAATAGCGAGAGCTCGCCGAAACGTCCCCGGGTAATGTGAAACCGGCAAGTGTGGCCATGGCAATGTTGTGGGCCCGCCCGATACCGGATTCGAGCATTCCCCCACACCAGACCGGCACATTGCCTTCTCGGCAAACGCGCTCCATTTCCTTCGCTTGCTGGTGTCCCCCAACTCGCCCGAGTTTCACATTGATGATTCTGCAGGCACCGAGCTCGATGGCGTGTTTTGCATCCTGAGCTGTACGTATTGATTCATCTAGACAGACTGGCGTTTTGATCTGTTTCTGGAGCTCAGCATGATCGAAGATATCGTTATGAGCGAGAGGCTGTTCAATCATCATGAGCTGGAAGCGATCCAGTTCGCGCAACAGTGGGGCTGCGGCAAGCGTGTAGGCGGAGTTAGCGTCGCCCATTAGCCGAATGTCCGGAAAGCTGCGCCGCACTCCCTCAATAATGTTCAGGTCCCAACCGGGTTTGATCTTGATCTTGATGCGTTGGTACCCGGCTGAGAGTTCTGCGGCTATTTTATTAAGGAGGGCTTCCAAGCTCTCCTGAATGCCGATGGATACTCCGCAAGGAATCTCTGCGTGCACCCCGCCCAGATGTTTCCACAACGGCACGCCTTCTCGTTTGGCTTCCAGATCCCATGAAGCGGTTTCGAGTGCGGCTTTGGCCATGCGGTGCCCCCGCACGGAATTCATCAGCTTCCATGTCTCCGCGGCGCATTCAATCTCCTGGCCCACAATCATAGGGGCGAGAAACTCTCTAAGTGTTGACCAGGCGCTCTCCGTCCACTCATCACTGTAGAAGGGGCCTTCGGCAGCCGTGCACTCACCCCAGCCCTCCGCGCCATCCTGATCTATTACTCGCACCAACAAAATGCGGCGTTCGGTTGTGCGGCCAAAACTGGTCTCAAAGAAGTGGACCAGCGGAAGACGAATTTCCCGCAGTTCAACGGCTGAGATAATCACGTAAGAAGTTCCGCGGAGCAGTTGAGTGAGTAGAACGGGTCGACTATTCAGTTGTTACAGTTGGCTGCTTGTTGAGAGCCGCGTGCATCGTGTGCCAGGGCAGCGTCGCGCATTTAACCCGCACGGGAAAATCGCGCACACCGGCGAAGATCCGCAAATTACCGAGCTGAGGACTGTTCTCCTCTTCCAACTCTCCTACTACCATGCGATGAAATTCCTCAAAGAGCTGCTCAGCCTGTTGCTTGGTTTTGCCCTTCACCGCTTGAGTCATCATGCTTGCAGCAGCTTTGGAGATGGCGCAGCCAGAACCCTCGAAGCTTATGTCTTTCACCGAATCATTTTCAAGGCGCAGGTAAACATTCAGATGATCGCCGCAGAGAGGGTTGTAACCCTCGGCGGCAAAGTTTGCGGTCTCCAGTTTGCGGAAATTCCGCGGCTTCTTGTTGTGGTCCAGGATGACCTGCTGATAAAGCTCACTTAGTTCGGACATTTGTTAAACGATGTGAATGGTAAATAGTAATTAGTAAATGGGGCATGCCGAGAGTCGGATAACTATCACTATCACTATTCACTATTTACGAAAAGACATCAATCACCTTCTCAATTGTTCGCGCCAACAGGTCGACTTCTGCCTTTGTATTATAGAACGCAAATGAAGCTCGTGCCGTAGCCGCCACATTGAATCGCTGCATCACGGGTTGGGCACAATGATGTCCTGCGCGCACCGCAATACCCTCTTGATCCAGAATGGTTCCTATGTCGTGAGGATGAATATCGTCGATCACAAACGATAGGACACTCGCCTTTTCCCGAGCAGTGCCAATTATACGCACGCCTTCGATCGCGGAAAGCCGCTCTGTTGCATAGCGCAACAGCTCTTGTTCATGACTCGCCGCTTGCTCACGCCCAACACTGTTCAGGTAATCGATCGCTGCGCCCAAACCTATTTGTGAAGCAATGGCCGGAGTGCCCGCCTCAAACCTATTTGGCAGATCCGCATAGATTGTTTTCTCGAAAGTGACACTCTTGATCATGTCGCCGCCACCCTGAAAGGGACTCATCTTTTCCAGCAGCGCTGCTTTTCCATAGACTATACCGCTGCCTGTAGGCGCAAACATCTTGTGACCGGAGAAGGCGTAAAAATCGCAGTTTAGATCTTGCACATCTATGGGCATGTGGGGAGCGCTCTGGGCCCCATCAATCAAAACCGGCACACCATACTTGTGCGCGCGCTCAATCATCTCTTTCACCGGGTTGATCGTGCCGAGGGCATTTGAAACGTGCGCCAGGGCAACAATTTTTGTCTTATCGTTCAGCAGAGCATCATATTCATCGAGCAGGAGTTCGCCGGCATCATTCATGGGAATCACGCGCAAACGCGCGGCTTTCTCCTCGCAAAGCATCTGCCAGGGAACAATATTGGAGTGGTGTTCCATAGCCGAAATGAGGATTTCGTCACCGGGACCAATGAATTTACGCCCGTAGCCGTACATCACGAGATTGATGCCCTCAGTAGCTCCACGTACAAAAATGCACTCCCTTGCCTCGCGGGCGTTGATGAAGCGCTTCACTTTTTCGCGGGCGCCTTCGTAGGCCGTAGTAGCCTTCATGCTCAGATAGTGCACACCACGATGGATGTTTGAGTGTTCGTGTTCCAGATAGACACTGCCGCGATCAATCACTACCTGCGGCACCTGTGAAGAAGCAGCATTGTCGAGGTAGACCAGTGGCTTCCCATTAACTGTCTGCCGGAGCACGGGAAAGTCAGCCCGAATGCGCTCGACATTGAATTCGGCAACGCCGCCTGGTACAGGATCCTTAATACTTGTCACTTCTGCCGCTGACATATGACCTCATTCAAGGTGATAACCAATTAGGATTCGACCTCCTCCCGGCTCGGCATTAAGAAGAAGGCTATTAGCAGGCTAAGGAATATCAATCCCGTGAGCACAATGGGTGGAAGAAATGTAAACACCACCATGACGCCAAAGCATATTCCGAAAACGAGCAAATGAATTTCCACTACACCCTTTAGGGTGCGAACATCGACCCTGTGGTAAGCCAGATAACCAAGAGTTAAACCACCCAATAAGCAGACCAACGAAAAACAGGCGCTCAGCGCAGTGAAAAGGTCCTTTGTGGACCGGCGAAAACCTCCGCCAAAATCGCTTTTATAGTTTGCCAGCAGGTCAAACAACTGATGTTCAGTTTCGTTCTGCGGTACCGGATTGGCAAAGAAGCTCAGAGAATGGATTATGGCCGTTAAAAAAAAGAAAGACAATGGCAGTCCACAGCCATATTCGATAACGCTTCCGCATAGCATCGTTGACGTCTGCGAAGCCGATTCAAACGCATCCAAAAAATCTCCGCTTAGGCCTCCAGCCGCGCCCCGAGACGATTCAAAACCATCTTATCGATCTGCTGTCTAAGTGAATCCACCTTGATTTTCCCAATCACTTCTTCCGCAAAACCGTAAGTCAAAAGGTTGCGCGCAAGATCCGGACGGATTCCGCGAGTCTCGAGATAGAACATCTCCTCTTCATCAATCTGCCCGACTGCCGCACCGTGCGCGCACTTCACATCGTCGGCAAAGATCTCGAGTTGCGGCTTTGTATCGACATGGGCTTCCCTCGAGAGCAGCAAATTCTTGTTGGTCTGCATTGCATCAGTCTTCTGCGCACCCGGCCGGACAAAGATTTTTCCATTGAAGACAGCTCGCGACTTACCATCAAGAATGCCTTTGTACAGTTGGTGGCTGGTGCAATGCGGCCGCCTATGATCAATCACCGAGTGCGTATCGGCATGTTGCCCACTGCTTACTATGTACAACCCGTCCACCCAACACTCAGCTCCTTCATGATCCAAAGTGACGCGAAGATCATGGCGTGAGAGTTCGGCGCCAAATGTGATGGTCGTGCCATCGTAACTGCTGTTTGGTCCCAGATCGGCGACGGTATTGGCCACATGAAACGCCCGCAGGCTCTCACGTTGCAGCTTATGATGTACCAGACGAGCGCCATCATGGAGCGCAATCTCCACAACTGAGTTGGTAAAGTATCGGCTCTCCGCAACTGCGGCATAGCTTTCGATCACCGTGGCGCTACTATTTGCTTCGGCAACAATCAGCACCCGCGGAAACGTCACCGGGCTGGTTTGCCCGGCGTCCGTGAGAAACAGCAGGTGCAGCGGCTTTTCAACTGTGACTCCCTTTGGGATATGAATGAACGCGCCCCCTGAGATGAACGCCGTATTTAAAGCCGTAAACCCATTGGCGACATAATCAGCACTCCGAGCAAGGTGCTTCCTGACAGTCTCTTCGTATAGAGGATTGGCACTGGCCTCACGGAGATCTATTGCCGTTAGCTGGTGATGCAAACCAGCCACTGACGATAAATCATTCCGGAGTATGCCATTCACAAAAACCAGTTGACTCGTCGCCGTTTCCGGATATGCATAAACATCCAGGTCAACCGGTATTGGTTGTTCTGCTACAGCTGAGGGCGGCGGTGGACTGAACGTTACTTTCGTTAGGGGTGCGACGTTGGTGTATTTCCACTCCTCATCTCTTACTGAGGGGAACCCAAGCTCCCCGAACCCTTCCATAGCGCTTTCACGCAGACGGTGCAGCCAATTTCGTGAAGAACCCTCTTCCCGAAGCGCGAGAAAAGCGGCCTGGTAGGTGTTCTCTTGTTGAGCGATTTGCGTAACCATTCCTTTATCACAATCGAACGGGTGCGGCGGTTTCAGCAGTCTTCAGCCAATCGTAGCCCTTCTGTTCCAGCTCCACTGCCAACTCCTTGCCGCCTTCTTTGGCAATACGTCCGTTGGCGAGCACGTGAACGTAGTCCGGCACGATGTAGTTCAGTAGACGCTGATAGTGTGTGACCACGATGATTGCATTCTCTGCCGTGTGCAACTGGTTCACACCGTTGGCAACAACCCGCAACGCATCGATGTCCAGTCCGGAATCAGTTTCATCCAGAATTGCCAGCCTGGGTTCCAGGACCGCCATCTGCAATATCTCGTTGCGCTTCTTCTCACCGCCGGAAAACCCTTCGTTTACCGAGCGCGTCATGAAGCTCGCATCCATCTCGACAATCCTGGCGCGTTCTTTCAGCAAATCCTTAAACTCGAGTGGATCGAGTTCCTCTTCGCCCAGATGTTTCCGTCTTTCGTTGTAAGCCAGGCGTAAGAACTGCGCATTGGAAACGCCCGGCACCTCAATGGGATATTGAAAAGCCATGAAGAGGCCCTCACGCGCACGCTGGTCAGGCGGCATCTCCAACAGATTTTGACCTTCGTAAAGGACCTCACCGTTAGTCACTTGATAGGCTGGATGTCCAGCCAGGACTTTTGCCAGTGTCGACTTCCCGGAACCATTGGGGCCCATGATGGCGTGAATCTCGCCTTTTTTTACTGACAGGTTAATCCCTTTCAGAATCTCATTGCCCTCGATCGCTGCGTATAAGTTGTGAATCTCTAACACCGAATGAATGCTCCTCCACGAGAGTGATAAGGGCTGAGTCTGGAGTCTGGGGATTGAGTCTGGAGTCTAGAGTCTGGAGTCTGGAGTCTGGGACCATTCTGGTGAACTTCGAACCTCAGAATTCTAGACTCCAAAAACCACTTCAGACTCTCGACTCCAGACTCCAGACTTTAGACTCATTTACCCAACGCTGCCTTCGAGCTTCATCCCGAGCAGACGCTGCGCCTCAACCGCAAACTCCATCGGCAATTGCAGAAAAACGTCTTTGCAGAAACCGTTGATGATCAAAGAGACCGCATCCTCCTGCGAAATACCCCGCTGCTGCAAGTAGAACAACTGCTCTTCGCTGATCTTCGAAGTTGATGCTTCGTGTTCCACACTCGATGAGTTGTTCATCACCTCAATGTACGGGAAGGTGTTTGCGCCGCAGTTGGAACCAATCAGCATTGAGTCGCATTGAGTATAGTTACGCGAGTTTTCGGCCCTGGGCATCACTTTCACCAAACCCCGATAGCTATTATTTGACTTACCCGCCGCAATCCCTTTCGAGATGATCGTCGAGCGTGTATTCTTGCCCAGATGGATCATCTTGGTTCCAGTGTCAGCCTGCTGCATGTGGTTCGTTAGCGCGACCGAATAAAACTCACCAATCGCGTTATCGCCCTGGAGAATACAGGAAGGATATTTCCAAGTTATTGCTGAACCTGTCTCGACCTGCGTCCAGGAGATCTTCGAATTTCGACCAGCGCACTTACCTCTCTTGGTAACAAAGTTATAAATCCCTCCGCGGCCTTCCTCATCACCGGCGTACCAATTCTGCACTGTCGAGTACTTGATTTGCGCATCATCGAGCGCTACTAACTCCACCACGGCCGCGTGCAATTGGTTACGATCAAACTTCGGCGCCGTACAACCTTCCAGGTAGGAAACGTAGGCACCCTCTTCGGCCACTATTAGCGTACGTTCAAACTGGCCTGATTCGGCGTTGTTGATACGAAAATAGGTGGAAAGCTCCATCGGGCAGCGCACGCCCTTGGGAATAAAACAGAAGGAACCATCGGAAAATACGGCACTATTCAAGGCTGCGAAGAAGTTGTCGTTGGTGGGCACAACCGAACCAAGATACTTCCGCACAAGCTCCGGATATCCGGCGATAGCTTCAGTGAAAGAACAGAAGATCACACCATGCTTTTTTAGTTTTTCCTTGTAGGTAGTGGCAACCGAAACCGAATCAAATACTGCATCGACAGCCACCCCAGCCAGCTGCTTCTGCTCCTGCAACGGAATACCGAGTTTCTCGAATGTCCGCAGCAACTCCGGATCTACCTCATCCAGACTGGCTTTCTTCACCTTCTGTTTAGGTGCGCTGTAGTAAATGATGTTCTGATAATCAATTTTCTCGAATTTCAAATTTGGCCAGTGGCGTGGCTCGGTCATAGTCAGCCAGTGCCGGTAGGCCTTCAGGCGAAACTCAAGCATCCAGTCGGGCTCTTTCTTCTTTTCAACGATCAGTCTGATCGTCTCTTCCGATAGCCCTCTGGGAATGACGTCTGACTCAATATCGGTGACGAACCCGTACTTGTATTCTTGTTGACCTAGCAGTTCTACTGTGCTCATCTCTTTAGCAATAGACTTTATGATTTGATTCCAAATTTACGCGCCTACCTGCGTCCTTTGTTTCACGCTTTGAATCTTGTGCAACACGGCATCCACTTTAGCCTCGGAACCGAGCAACTGCGACAAGCTGATTTCAGCAAGTGCGTTATCGACAATCTGATGCAACTCTGCAATCACCGGCCTGATGCCACAGTCACCAGTATGAACGCACGAGTCGAGTACGCCGGTGTAGCTCTTGCAGTGCGACTCGACCATGTGATCTCCCTCAAGGACATGAATCACCTGGTTCAACCGAATTTCGGACGCAGGTCGCGCGAGATGATAGCCGCCCTTAGTGCCACGCACCGACTGCACAAAGCCGGCCTTGTTTAAAATCCACATAAGCTTACCGGCGTTGGCCACTGAGATGCCTTCCCGCCGCGCTATTTGGGCAAGCGTTAGCGACTCTCCGGCTGCATCAGCCCGAGCGAGCTGCAGAAGGCAGCGGAGCCCATATTCTTCCTGAGCAGAAATCTTCATAGCCGGTTTGCCCGCAGAGCCGAAGCAAGCTGTCCAGTATGCGCTCGCCAACAAACAGTCTTCACGCTCATTCAGCGTTAGTCTACGCGAATCTTGACTAAATAGTCAAGATTAGTAAGAAGTTGAAACTAAAGAATTTGTATTAGATTTGACTGGTACAGTTACAAGCCCAAAAGCGTGCGCCAAAGAACGAGAAGAAATCGTCTTGTAAAAGCAGAATGATGCTTTGGGCGTCAGACTTCCTGGATTAATAGAAAGTCCGGGAGAACCTCGCGAATTAGTATGAGAATTTCAGGGGCACCACACTAGAACTAGAGTTCAAAGACAAACTCGATAAACCCGCTTATGCGCAAGGCCTTGCCGCCAATTGCGGTGGGCAGAAAGCGCCAGCCCCATGCGGCTTCTTCCGCATTAGCGCGCAGCGGCACCGGACCCTCGGAGCCCGACACCTCAATCACTTTGCCGGTCTCGTCCACTGTTACATAGACACGCACGACCCCGGCAGTTCCTGCTGATTTGGCCAGTGGGGGGTATGTTGGCAGCACCTTTTTGGTAGCCCGGGAGTTAAGTGAACCGGTGCTGCGAGGCTTCAAGTCAACCTTTGAGTTCTTCTTCCCAGCCATGTCCTCATTCGTTTTCGTGACACTGCCACTGTCCTTCGATTCTGCAACAGGCTTAACTGCTGCGTTTGCATGCGCAGACGGCGCAGGGTCCTTTTCGGCAATGTCCGCTCCATCTGGCGTTGAAGTTTTCACCTCAGCCAGAGGCTTTATCGCACCGAATGGAACACCTAATAAAGCTATTTGTGTTTGTGAGGAGGCCAGGCCTTCGCGAGCTCGAGCGTACTCCGCTTCCCACCTCGCTCGGTCCTCAATATCGCGGAAGATGGAAAGCCGGATACCGATAACGTCTTCCAGTAAGGCGAGCGAGTCACTCGTTTTCCGCTCTTCCGACATTGTGCGCGCTTGAGCAACCATACGTTCCAGCAGCGAACGAAGGCGATCAAGATCCGCTGCCGCTTCAACTGGAAGATTGTCGCTATTAACATTGATGCCAAAGCTGCGATAGCGAGCAAGGTGTGAGCGAGCTCCAATTACGGCCTGACCTGCAAGCGCAAAGAAAGTTCGCAAAGAAGCTTCATCTTTCGGCTTATACGCGCTAAAGGTCTCTTCCAGCAGCGATTCTGCTCGGGGATAATTCCCTTCTTCGAGGTAGATGCCCATTAACATCACGGAGGTTACGCTGCGTACAACAACATCCGAAGCACCTTTCCGCACGGATTCGAGTTCGTTAGCGGCCGTGGCGAGCTGGTGCGCCGCGGCCAGCGCACGCGCCCGTTCGATGCGCTGCTGGAATTGTTGTGTATCTGAATCACCAGCGGCGCCCCTATCTGGCTGCGGCGTCGGCTCGGAGTCGGGATTAGGATTATCAGTTTGAATAATAACCGGAGTTGGTTGCGGCGTTGCGGGAATTGGCTGGGGAGGAGATTGTGCCCGTACGGGCGTGGCTTGCGGGCTTACTTCGACCGAAAAAATGAGAAGAAGAAATATGAGTAAGAACTTGCTGGCACTTGACTTAACGCCTGAGAGACCGTTTCCGCTCACTATCATGACTCCGAGAAAAGCAAAAGCGAGCGTTGACTGCTCGCTTAAAGGACAACTCCAATTCGACGCTCTTATTATGGTCTGTTGTTGCCTGTGTGGCAAGTACTCATTTCGTCGGTTGTGATCTGCACTCTTTTGAAGGGGTTAAACCTCTCAAATGAAAAGGGCAAGGCGCCCGCCGTCGCTCTCGATAGCAGCTCAACGGCTTTCATCACCCAACTTACCACCACGTTTTTACTTCGAAGATGTTGAGCCCAGGCTTTGCAGAATGCGTTCCCGGAAGGTGCGAGCCTTTTGTTTGATGGTCGGCTCATCCAGGGTCAACAGCCGGCGATTGCGCATGACAATCTGGCCATTGATTATTACGGTCTCGACATCAGCGGCCTTAGTCGCATAGACAAGATCTGAATAAATGTTGTAGAGGGGAATTTGATTAAGCGAATCGCGTTCGACAATTACGAGATCAGCACGTTTCCCTTTCTCAATAGAACCGATCTCCTTCTCGAGGTGTAGCGCCCGCGCTCCGCGAATTGTAGCCAACTCAAAGGCCTGCTGGGCGGAGATCACCTTAGGATCACCGCTGAAGACCTTATGCAGTTTAGCTACCGTATCCATCTCTTCCCACATGTTCAAATCATTGTTTGAAGCAGCGCCGTCCGTTCCCAGACCCAGGTGAACATCTTCAGCCAACATCTTTGGTACCGGCGCCACACCGGCAGCAAGTTTCATATTTGATTGCGGGTTGTGAATGACACCCACGCCTCGTCGTTTGAGAATGCCGAGTTCGTCGCCGGTGGGCCAAACGACGTGCGCGGCAATCACGTTGGGACCGAGGAAGCCGATTCGCTCCAGATAATCTACTGGGGTGGCGCCCTTGTCTTTGATGCTGTCGTCTACCTCCCTTTTTGTCTCTGAGATATGGGTAACGATTGGAGACCCCGTGCGCTCGGCGAAATCTCGCGCTGCCTTCAGGTGGTCTTCCGAAACTGTATAAGGCGCATGGGGAGCGATGGCCGCTGTGATCAGTTCGTGGCCTTTCCAGCGCGTGACAAACTTTTCAACATATGCCATGGCTTCGGCGTTGGTCTTGTTATCAGCGACCGGGAAGTCGATGACTGTCTCCCCCAGTACGGCCCGCATGCCTGCTTTAGCAGTCTCATCGGCGATTGCGTCCTCGAAATAGTACATATCGCAGTAGGTCGTGGTTCCTCCACGGATCATCTCAGCCAGCCCCAGGCGTGTACCGGCACGAACAAATTCTTCGGTGACATTTTTTGCTTCGGCGGGAAAGATATATTTCGTGAGCCACTCCTGCAGATCAAGATCGTCGGCAAGGCCACGAAAGAGTGTCATCGGAACATGAGTGTGGCCATTAATGAGTCCGGGAATGACCAGCCGGCCCCCAGCATTTATGGTCCTTCTTCCTTTGTATTTACTCTCGATTTCCCTTCGACCATCCACAGCCAGGATCTCCCGGCCTTTGATAGCGACGGCTCCGTCGGTAACGACTCGCCGCTGCGGATCCATGGTGATTACTGTGCCGCCTAGCACAAGAAGATCCACAAGTGTACGCCTCTGCTGGGCCCGGGCGTCTGAAGGTGGAAAGCTATTGACCATTAGGGAGACTAGAAGCAGAAAGGGAAGATATCTGGACATGTGGAAACCCGTTCATAATGTGTAGGGGCGGCACTCCGTGGCCGCCCCACTTTTTTTGGTCCATCGCCACGACATTTTGTAGGAACGGCACTCCGTGGCCGCCCCACTTTCGTCGATTGGGACAATATCCACCATGGGGCGGCCACGGAGTGCCGCCTCTACAGCGTTAGGAAACGCGCATCAAAGGCGCGTGGTAACAGATCCTGAATTGAAACTATCTCGGTGCGCCCGTGAAGATTAGCAAGCACAATCGTTGCGTTCTTGCAAAATTCCCAAATGATCTGGCGGCAAGTGCCACAAGGCGGGGTCAGGTTCTCCGTATCAGCCACAACAGCCAGTTCCGTAAACTGTCTCTCGCCTTCGGATAGTGCCTTCCATATTGCCACCCGCTCTGCACAAACAGTAAGACCATAACTGGCACTTTCGACATTGCACCCGGTGTACACCTTACCGTTTTCCGCTCTGAGGGCCGCACCCACCAGGAATCGTGAGAACGGGGCCACCGACTGCAAACGAGCACCAATGGCGGCGTCGATTACCGGCTGGAAAGTTTCCACGTTCAATGTCGAACTCCTGCGGGACTTAAGCTATTGGCCAGCCTCTCTCGTATTTTTCCGCTCAGCAGATCGATACTCACAAAATTATGCCCACCTTCCGGAATGATCACGTCGGCGTAACGTTTCGACGGTTCTACAAACTGCATATGCATTGGACGCACCGTAGCGATGTATTGTTCGATCACTGATTCAACAGTGCGGGCGCGTTCGGCGATGTCCCGTCGTAGGCGCCGAATGAACCGAATGTCGTCAGGCGTGTCAACAAAAACCTTGATATCCATCTGTTCAAGCAGGCGCGGATCCGCGAAGATGAGAATGCCTTCGACGATGACAATCGGTTTTGGTTCCACCAGACGTGTTTCCGAGAGCCGCGTATGCGTCTTGAAGTCATAAACAGGCAGTTCAATGAATTCACCTGCCTTCAGCTTGCGAATGTGATTAACTAACAGCTCATTATCCAGTGCGTCAGGATGGTCGAAATTGGCGACCTGGCGATAATCCAGCGGCAGATCCTTAAGATTGCGATAGTACGAATCCTGTTGAATAAAGACTACTTCGCTCTTCTCCACCGTCTCGAGAATCCGGTTCGCAACGGTCGTCTTACCCGAGCCGGTGCCGCCACTGATGCCGATGATCATGCTCAAGCAGTTCGCCTCTTGAAACAGTTGTAACTGAATTGCGGATTGCGAATTGCGAATTTTGTCTTAAGCGACGGCCGCGCAATCCGGAATCCGCAATTCGCAATCCGCAATTCATGTCTGCAACCTTGCAATCAACCGTCGCAGCAACTGCGTGAAGGTGGTTCTTACGCGCTCGCCAGTTTCCATGACCTCCTCATGGTTGATGGGCTGATCACTGATGCCTGCCGCCATGTTGGTAATGCAGGAGAGGCCGAGAACATTCATTCCCATCTGACGTGCGACAATCGCTTCGGGGACCGTGCTCATGCCTACAGCATCCGCTCCGAAGGTACGTAACATATGGATCTCGGCCG
>DATEUF010000086.1:0-20874 GCA_035283325.1 Pyrinomonadaceae bacterium
TCCGGTCTCTCCATCTGTCACCACTTCCGGCACTCCACCCACACATGACGCTATTACCGGCACTTCGCAAGCCATGGCTTCGAGTGCAGCAAGACCAAACGATTCCTGCTCCGAAGGAAGAAGTAGCACATCGCCCGCCGACAAGTAATCAACGATCTTCGGTTGCTTGCCTACAAACACGCACTTGTCGTAAATGCCCAGACAGCGTGCGCGGTGCTCACAGTTGGTACGCTCGCTTCCGTCTCCCACCATTACTAACCTCGCATTTGCTCCTCTGCCGAGCACCCGAGCCAGAATCTCAACACAGTCAACGGGACGCTTCACGGGGCGGAAGTTCGATACATGAACCAATAGCCCTTCTGAGTGTGGGGCTAACTGTCGCCGCAAGGCGGGCACCGAGTGTCTCATGTAATCGGTTTGGCAGACGAAATTGGGGATCACTGTAGTATCGTCAAACTGAAAAATCTCCCGCGTCGCATCTTTCAGGTAATGGGAAATCGCTGTCACCCCGTCTGACTGCACGATGCCGTAACGCGTGATAGGCAGATAAGAGCGGTCAGCCCCTACCAGAGTGATATCGGTTCCATGCAACGTTGTAATTACGGGCAAATAGCGATTGGGCTTCAATGACTCGCGCGCCAGAATGGCACTGATGGAATGGGGAATAGCGTAATGCACATGCAGCAGATCGAGATTCTCCGTTTCCGCTACTTCAGCCATCTTTGTCGCCAAGGCGAGGGTGTATGGTTGGTGCTCGAATAGTGGGTACGACATCATCTCCACTTCATGAAAACGCACTCGCTCGCTTAGTTCCGTGAGTCGAGTCGGAAGTGCCGACGAGATGAAATGAACAGTATGGCCTCGTTCCGCGAGTTCTTTTCCCAACTCCGAACCAACAATGCCACTACCACCGTAAGTAGGATAAACCGTGATGCCGATGTTCATTTCAATTAAAAAGATGAGGCAGGCGACCCTCGCAATCGCCTGCCTCCATCTCAACTTGTCTCACCTCTTGTAAGGGGGGGGCAAGTGAGGGAGGGAGTATATGCCTGCAATAAACGTTTTGGCAATAGCTTTTGCATGTACTTTCATTCACCATCCTAACCTGCACTTCACTTCCAAACCCGCTATAATACTTTTATGGAAGCTCCCCATAAAAGGCCGAACAAACGGAGATCAGGACATGCCAAAAATAAGCGACATTGAAGAAACCCCTAACCCAAACGCAGTTAAGTTCATTCTCAGGGAAGCGGTGAGCAATGGCACTGCCCACTCCTTCGGCTCCGCAGTTCAAGCCCAGGCTGATCCTTTGGCCAAATCACTCTTTGATGTTGGCCATGTTGTGTCGGTGTTTTACATGGATCGCATGATCACCGTAGAGAAAGACGAGGAAAGCGATTGGGATGAGCTGCTGCCGGCGCTTGCTGTGCCGATTCGAGCGGCGGCTTCAGTGGCGCAATCGGCCAACGCTGCCGCTGCGGCTGTAGGAGGTGCCCTTGCCGTCGCCACGAGTGATGATCCACGGCTTATAAAAATTAACGAAATACTTGACGAACGCGTCCGTCCTGCCTTAATGGGCGATGGAGGGTACCTTCAGATTCTTGGGCTGAGCGATCACACCCTGAGTATCCGCTACCAGGGGGCGTGCGGCAGTTGTCCCAGTTCACTGACAGGAACCTTGATGGCCATCGAAGGAATGTTGAAGCAGGAAGTGGATCCGGAACTTGAAGTAGTTGCGGTGTAATCTCAGGAGTATATATTCATCGGCCGGATTAATAACGCAAAGGGATCTTCCACGTTCAGTGCTTCGCGCACATAGAACGGTTCTCCCGCCTTCACCCCGATTAAAGAGCCAAAATAGCGCATGCGAAAATCGATCTGGTCCAGAAACCCTTGCTCGCTGATGCGTGTTTCGGGCTCCTTGGAATCGGCGCTGTAAAACTGCGACGCGTGCGCCTTGATAGCCTGCATTTTTTCTTGAACAAAATCCGTAACATCAATAATAAATGAGGGGACCACTAGCCGCGAAAACACAGTGTGCATGATCGCCGGCATCGGAATAGGAACCTGGCCAGAGTCGCCATCGTATTTTTTCATTGTGGCCAAACGCGCGGCGTGCCGCACTATTCGTCCGGTGCTCTCATGATCCGGATGCGGGTCATCCCAATGACTCGTTAGCAATACTCTTGGCCGGTGTGCCCGCAGGATTCTTACTAATGCTGTCCGCGATTCTTCTGTGGGCCAGAGGTGCCCATCGGGTTGCTCAAGATTTAGTCGTGCGTCCAGCTTAAGGATGCGAGCGGCTGCCAATGATTCCTTAGCCCGAACCTCGGGCGTGCCCCGAGTGCCCATTTCACCTCGCGTCATGTCAAGTACACCAGTGCGGTAGCCAAAGGATTTCAGCTTCAGCAGCGTTCCTGAGACAGACAACTCCGCGTCATCAGGATGGGAGAAGATCGCCAGCACATCGAGCTCTGTCACTGAACCAGCCATTTCACCTGAGGTTTAACCGCAACGAAGGTGTTTGGTCAAGTCTGAGACCTTGGCAAAAAGAGCTCCGCAAGCATCACGCGAATCGAAATCTCGTTTGAGTTGATTGTTCAGTTCGCAGTTTTTGGCTTCACCAACGAGGCGCAAACGGTAGTGCATGGAGTTTGCAGTCACAAGACCAGACCCATCCGTTTTGCGAAGTTGACTGGCAAGCTCTCCCTTTTGTAGCCTCGCGTACGAAAGGTGGCTTCCAGAATATGAAGCTGGTGGTTCTCGGCTCGGGCACATCGGTACCTCATTCCCAGCGTGCATCGGCCGCTTTCTGGCTGGAAACGGATGCTGCCCGCCTACTTCTGGATGTGAGCGCTGATGCGATGCATCGTATGGCTCAGGAGCGACTTGACTGGCCAAACCTCGACGCCATTTGGGTGAGCCACTTTCACCTCGATCACGTTGGTGGTCTAGCACCTTTTCTCTTCGCCACTAAGTGGGCGCCACAAACGCTCAGTCGCCGCCGATCGCTCCATATCTACGGAGCAGTTGGTCTGGAGAAGCTTCTCAAGGCATTCGATGAAGCGAACCACTATAATCTCTTCGAACAGAATTTCGCTATTGACGTCGCTGAAATCGAACCTGGCGACAACTTCCAGATCGTGCCAGGACTCGCAGCAACAACTTTCAGCACACCACACACTGAAGAGAGCCTGGCAATCCGATTGACGGATGCGCGGGGCTTATCACTGGTCTATAGTTCCGATACTGGGTACTCGGACGAACTCATTGAATTTGCCCGCGGCGCGGAGCTCCTTTTGCTGGAATGCTCTTTCCGGAAACACAAGCCGGTCCAGAGCCATCTCGAATTGGCCGATGCGCTCGCAGTGGCTGCCAGGTGCCAACCGCGCAGGCTGGTGCTCACACACCTGTATCCTGAATGGGACGGCTACGACGTAGCCAGGGAGGCTGCGAAAATCTGGCCGGGCGAAACGATCGAAGCTGTTGATGGTCTGCGAATTGATGTCTAATTCCAGTGTGGAGCGTGGCGATGAGATGTTTAAACTGCGGTAGACGTGCGGGCTGGATCAGAATCCGGTGTCCCGCTTGCAGGCGTAAGCTGGTCCAGTGGTACATTTTTGCGGCCATCCTGGTGCTCGCGACCTGCTATCTTGGTTTTGTATTGATCGAGAGATTCGCGGTCTAGTGCGCCCGCACAACTACACTGTTGGCCGTAAGCGCATTGCCCGTAGCGCGCTGCAATTCAGCGGAGGCTTTGTTTAGATCGGTTTGCGCTCGCAACTCATTTCCGCGAGCAGTTGTGAGCGCGGTCTGACGTTCCAGCACCAAAAAGACTGTCGACTGCCCGGCATCGAGTTTTCTCTTCTCGCTTTCATATTGTTGTTCGCTTGTCGCGCGCGCTACAGCGGCCGACTGCAGTCGAGCTTCCGCGCTTCGCAACGCCTGCAATGCATTGCGCACGTCCACCTGGATTGATTGCTCCAGTTGTTCTCGCTCGGTGGCAATACGCTGGCCTTCAACAAGTGAACGCCCCAACTGTGCTTCGGCGGTGCGATTTCGCAACGGCAGACTTAGCTGCACTCCAACGCGAAAATTAGTGAAGCGGCCGGCGAAGAGGTTCTGGAGCGATTGCGGATAACCGCCGATTAGATCTGGGGAAAGCGTTTGTGGCGGCGCCACAGGAAGCGGTGGTAGATCGTTGAGCCGAGAAAAAAGATCTATTCGCTCACGTAACTGCTGGCTGGACGCAGTAAAAGGGTTGCTGCCCGAACTATTGATCGCGCCCGCCAGCCCCAGTTGTCCGTAGCTGCCCACGAGATCCAGCGCCGGCTTTGTCTGCTCACGAAAATATTTCTGATCCACCTGGTTGATTTCTCGCGCCATGTCCAACTGCTGAAGCTCCGCCCGGTTGGCTATCGCCGTCTCCATTGCTTGCGTCAGACTCACCGCGGGTTGGGCCAAATCCACCGGATCTGTCGGTATAAGAGCAACGCTCCAAATCCCATCCTGGCGTTTCTCAGCAATCAAGTTTTTCAGTCTATTCTCAGCAACCGCAACCCCTTCGAGCGCCGTGAAAAGCACCTGCTCGAAGCCTGCCACCTGGGCCTCAGCAGCCACGACGTCGATAGGGGCCAATTGCCCTTCTCGGACGAGGCGCTGGTTGTGTTCGAGCTGAGAGCGAGCATCGCGTACAGCGTCACGCTGAATCTGTAGGTTGCGCAAAGCAAAGACCAGGTCCCAGTAGGCTTGTTGTACACCAGTGATCGTCTCAATCGCCTTCTGTCGAAACTGCGCATCCGTCAACGAAAGGTTCTTCTTTGCAATCTCAATTTGCCGCCGGCTGTTGTCAAAACTCAAACCACGAAGAAGCGGTTGTGTATAGTTGAAGGTTAAGGCCGCCGGGTACTGGGGATTCAAAGCGGTAAATTGATTATTAGTAGTTTGCCGGATCGATGAGAAGTCCAAATGGTAGTTGCCACCAAACTTGGGCGACTGACCTTCAAGTCTCATTGAAGCCGTGTAATCACTGAGCGTCGTCGAACCGTTTGAGCCTCCGCTGAGAAAACTGGAGATCGGCGTTTCCATTCGTTCAAAATAGGAGGACGAGCTCAACTTCGGATCGTACACTCCACGAGAACCTTTAAGATCGAACTCGGCAATTCTGACATTCTGCCGAGCTACCTCAATCTCATTGTTATTCTCAAGCGCGAGCGCCACAGCCTCACGAAGCGATAAAGGTCGTTGCTGGCCCATATCCACACCGACCCTTTCCAGATCAGGGAGCGGCATTTGTCGCGCGCGAAACTCCGGCGCAATCGGCGGCAACGCCAGTTTCTGTTCGGGTGACGGTGACGGAACCGGCGCCTGCGCGACGCAGCCTCCAACAACTAAAAACAAGAACGCGAACAGATGCGACACCCTATTGAAACGCAATGGACCTTCTCCTGCGAACATTGGAAATCCTGGTTTGGTATCTTTGTCGAAAATCAAAAATCGCAAGTCCAAAATCAAAAATCCCCTTATTGTCTGACCGCAAGGCCATCACTTAATTGATCGACATTGCTAGTCGCCACTTGCTCCTCAGCCGCGACACCCGATTTGATCTCCACCAGATCCCCTTCCGTGCGACCCAGCTGGACCAGGCGTTGTTGTGCATGTCCGTCCTTTATCACGAAGAGACGGCTGACTCCAGATTCGGTCCGCACCGCTCGCGCGGGTACAAGGACGGCAGGTTCTGGACGGGCTTGCAGAATCTTGACCGTAGCGAATTGCCCGGGCTTTAGTACACCATCTGGGTTCTCGATTTCAGCCTCTACAGTTAAGGTCCGAGAAGCGGCTGATACATTAGGTGAGAGGCGCGCGATACGTCCACTAAAGTTCTTGTCAGGCCACGCGCTGGTCGTGATTGAGACTGACTGTCCAGCGTGCACTTCTGGAATTGCTTGTTCGGGGATGTCTATACGAATGCGTAGTGGATTGATGTTGACTATGCTTGCCACCTTTCCGGTTGGTGAAACATATTCACCCAGGTCAGCATTCCGCTCAGCCACATAACCATCGATAGGCGAAAACACCAGTGCATAAGAGAGGTTGCGGCGGGCCAGCGCAAGCTGGCTTTCAGCGTTACTCACTTTGGCTCGGGAATTTCCAACTGCAGCGAAATGTTGTCGCGCCTGCGAAAGGGCTACCTCATACTGCTCTTTCAACTGGTCTCGTTTCGCCTTCTGTTCGTCATAGTAAGAACGTGAGACATCACCCGACTCAATCAACTTGTCCGCCCGGCGCAGATTCTTTTCCGCCAAATCCAGCGCTACGCGTGCGTTTGCCACTTCCGGTACCCGATTCGGATCAAAAGGCTGACCAGGCTTTATTCCCACCTTCTCTTCGGCCTCTCTTAACTCAGCTTTTGCCTGCTCGAGTTGGGCCTGGGCCTGCTGGACCCTCAGTTTGAAATCGACATCATCAAGTCTCAGGATCATCTGCCCGCGCCGGACATAACTACCCAGGTCGACTCCCACAGCTACAACCTTGCCTGCTATGGAGGGAGCTACATCGGTTTGCTGGTCACCGACCAGACTTCCTGTCGCCTCAAAAAACTGAGGCAGGTCACGCATGATTGCCGCCGCAGTCGTTACCTCGACCACTGGCGTAGGTGACCCGGCTTCATTTGCGTTTCGCACATTAGCTTTTGAGCCACCGCAGGAAACAGCCAACCCAACCAGACCGGAAAGGATAATTACCAGAAGAAGGGCTTTCACTTTTCGCTGCGATATCATCTTCTATTTCTTCCTCTGGGTTCCTTCAACCCCGCGCGACCATTCTTCTTAGATTTGCCCATTTGCTTGCGCGTGATCCCACGCAAGAGAATCTCAGTAAATCGTTTTGCCGCGGTCTCGTTCGAGATATTCAGAAGACGGCGTTGAGGATCCCAAAGATTGTTGTTAAGCGAGTGGTGCATGATCATTCCCACAAAAGCGCGTACGACAATCGCAGGCTCTATCTCAATCATTGCCCCATCGCGTTGGCGTTCACGAATGTAGCTGCCCAAAAATTCATACACCCGACGCACAAAAGTTTCGAAAAAAGTTTGCGCGAGCTGATGCTTTTCGAGCGCCGAGTGAAGCAGCAGGCGTTGAAACTCCGGATCGATGTCATGATGGTTCAGTGCGCCCAGCGCCAATCCCTCAAATACTGCGCGATCATCCTTCCGTCTGAGCGCTTCGGCGACCATTGTCGCAGGATCAATCGGGCCGCCTGAACACGCCTTGTGATCGAGGATTGCGTTATATAGTTCTTCCTTGGTCGCAAAGTGCCGGAAAACCATCGCTTCCGAAACTCGGGCGGCCTGGGCGATCTCTTTGGTCGTGGTGCCGCGAAAGCCTCTTTCGGAGAAGAGGCTTACGGCAACCCGCAAAATCTGCAGGCGCCGGTCTTCCCCAGCCATGCGGCCGCCATTGGCCACCAGCGACATCTCTCCTGATTGTGCTAATAACTTGGCCACGGTTTTACACAAATTGTGGGCTGCGCACTCCCCACTAAAGTAAGTACTTACTTACCACTTTGCCTGAGGAGTGTCAAGGCAGCCCTAAAGGCATCGGCAGCAGCCCCCTGTTCCCCCATTCCCGGTTCCCCGGTTCCCCCGTTCCCCGGTTCCCCCGTTCCCCTGTTCCCCTGTTCCCCGGTTCCCCGGTTCCCCCGTTCCCCGGTTCCCCTGTCGGGCCTTCAAATAGAAAATATCCGCACGGTCAGCGAAATGTTTCACTTTCGTTGTACTGTTCCCGCCCTTTGCGATATCTTCACTTGTACCTTTTCGCAACAAAGCGCGAGTTGTCCAACCCCCAATGGACGCGGTTAGCTACAACGGCTAATCGGCACATTGTTTGCTGCCTTCAAGGTGATCATCTATGTCTAAAACGGGGATTTACCCTTAACCGGCAGACCGACTCATAATAAGGAGAAATAACATGGCGCAGAACACAACATCTACAGATTTCCCATCGCAGGCTGCGGGAGCTTCGACTCCTAACACTCCGGAAAGCGATCGACCTGGCTCCATTAGCCGAGGCGCGGGCGCGGCGACCGGAACGGCAACTGGCTTGGCCCAAACGGCACAGGAATACGGCGGGAAAATTACCGAGGCCGCAACTCACGCTAAAGATTATGTGAGTGACAAAGTGGCTGTGGTCGGCGAGAAGATCAAGGAATTGCAGAACGCTGATCTGGGTGAGCTAACCGAAAACGCTAAGGACTATGCACGCAAGAACCCCGGGCAGGCCATTCTGATTTCAGCGGCAGCAGGACTGCTGGTCGGACTAATCCTTCGGGGCCGACGCTAACATTTGCTGGAACTTTAGAAAGGGGGATGCAATATGTCGGCACCAAAGAAAGCTCTGACTGATGAGCTGCAAACTGGAAGTGAGGGTTTACCCTCGCTATTTAGTCGTCTGGGAGATGACGTAATGCAACTCCTCGACACTAAGCTGAGTCTGCTCAAGGTCGAGATTAGAGAGGAAGCAAATGCTTACGCGCGAGGCGGCATCCTCATTGCCGTGGGTGGCGTCATAGCCGCGATCGGATTTGCACTTCTCAACGTGGCAATTGCTTTCGGAGTCTCTAGTCTGTTTGCCAATGCGAGTCTGAGCCAACCTGCCAAGTATGCGACCGGATTTGTACTGACCGGTCTGTTCTACCTTCTCATAGGCGGAATAGTCGTATTGGTTATGAAAAACCGTCTTGCCCACTTCGATCTGGTGCCCAATCGCACGGTAGAAGAACTCAGAAAGGATAAGCAATGGCTGAAGAACGAACTTTAGGACTGGCTCGCGCGACCGAGGTCGAGCGTGAAGACCTTTCCAAAGAGGAGCTTCAACGTCGCATGGAGACTGCGCGCGATTCTATCTCGCATACAGTAACGGAGATTAAAGAGACAGTGGCCCACCAGGTTGAGACTGTAAAGGATGCTCTGGATTGGCGGGAGCATTTTCGTAAACGGCCATTGGCCTGGAGTCTGGGGGCACTTGGCGTGGGTTTCGTGGCGGGCTACGGAATCGCAGCTGCTATAAAGGGTGACGAAGCAAAGGAAGGCGGCTACGCTGCCTCCATTCCACACGCTTATGCCGCCCAGCCGGTACTCGGCGAATCACACACTCAGACAACCCTCGGCGACGTGGCAACGGCGAATGGCGACGAACGCAAAGGTCCGGGACTGCTCGAACGATTCAAGGAAACTTCCGCCTATGAGCGACTAAGTAAGGAAGTAGGTTCACTGGGTGACCGGCTGATTGAGGAGCTATCGACGACGGCCCATCATGTGGTCCTTCCGGCAGCGCTCTCAAAGATCAGGAACTGGATTGGTTTGGACCTGTCGGCTAAAGACCAGTCTAAATCGGCTGCGCGACCAGCAACTGCTCAGACCGGTCGCAATACACAAACCAGCAGCTCACAGACAAGCCGCGGCTCTGCCTATGAGCCTGTACTGGAACGATCGAGCTAGTCGTCCGGCGCCGCTCATCTCGTGGCAACCGGTTTGCGAGGCAGTTTCTCATCCATCATGGCGGCGTTGTAAACAAACGCTGCCATGATCGTAGCTGCTTGTTTCATGTCGTCTGCCTGAATGCGGTCAAAGACGTCCTGGTTAGAGTGGTGGGTACGAGTGTCGTATTCGATCACATCCTGAATGAATTGAAAACCAGGAAGCCCAATAGCATCGAAAGAAAGGTGATCTGTACCGCCGGTATTAGTGATCGAGAGCGTCGTCGCGCCCAAATCTCTGAACGGCATTAACCATTTCCGAAACAGAGTGCGCACTGCCTCATTGCCTTGTAAGTAGACACCTCTGACTTTACCCGTACCATTGTCCAGGTTGAAATAGGAGCTGAGCAGCTCATACTCGGGCTTCTTTACAAGATTTGCGGTAGTTGACCCATTACCGTTTCCTGCGGCTGTGACGCTGGGTGTTTCAAGCTTGCCAAAGTGTTCTGCCACGTAAGCACGTGAACCCAACAGTCCTTGTTCCTCACCACTCCAGAGCGCGATGCGAATCGTACGGCGGGGTTTCAGATTCAAGGCTTGGATAATTCGGACAGCCTCCATTGCGGCGGCCACCCCGGCGCCATTGTCGGTCGCGCCCGTCCCCGCATGCCAGGAATCCATGTGCCCTCCGAGCATTACGATCTGCTCTTTGAGATCAGTGCCTGGAATCTCAGCAATGGTGTTGTAGCCCATCAGGTCAGTATCTTGCCACTCCACCGCCAGTTCTATGGCGAGTTGTACCTTTTCGCCTGCTTTTATCATTCGCGCGATTCGGTTGTAATGCTCCACCGCCAAAACGATCTGGGGCGGGATTTTGGGAGCGTTTTTGTCATATGGAGCGATCTGCCGTGGCGCATTTGGCCCAAACGGCTCTGCCGCCACGGGCTGTGGTATTGTTGCTGATTGAACAAAGATTGTGCCCCCATCTCCCGCCCTGCTTGGATCGATAAGGAGTGCCGCTCCCTGCTCTTGGAGGAATTGGTATTTTCTTGCATTGAACTGACTGGCAGCGCGCTGCTCAGGGGTCATTTGGAAGCGCCGGCCCTGACGTCCACGCGGTTCAGGAGCATCGGCCAGGGCCAGTAAATTTTTCTCGTCTCTTCGAGTGCCCATTGCCTCGAAGTGGGCCTTTACCTCCGGCATGGGCGCCGTCAGAACAATTGCACCTTTGACCCTGCCCTTAAACTTTTCAAGTTCAGAATCGCTCTTTGCGTCGAGATAGATTACGTCCGCAGTCAGCAATCCGTTTGTGCCGGGAGACCAGGCCTTGGGGTAAGCAATGAGGGGAATAGCCTGCGGCTGTACGACTTGGGCGGAAAACCGTTTAAGGGACCAACCGCGGCCGAATGGTCCCCAAGACTCGAGATGAGCGTTTTTGAGACCCCATTTCGATAGTTGGTCTCGCGTCCACTCATTTGCTCGCTTCATGTTTGGTGATGCTGTCAATCGCGGGCCGATTACATCGGTGAGATAGCTTAAGGTAGCCATAACCTGGGAACGATTCAGACCTTCATCTTTGATTCGCTCCACCGGATCGTTTGGGTCCCTTGGTGGATTCGGCTCGGCTGCCGGCTGTGGTTGTGCCGAGGGCAAAGGCGTCTGCACCGGCTGTTGTGAAAACAGCGCTGCGGGCATCAATAATGAAGTTAGCAGCAGCACGACGGCCGCATATCGACGCGGGGTCATAGTCGTTTCTCCAAAGTTATAAGATATCAGACGCCAGGCCGCTCGGCAGGGGTGCCGGTTTGCTCGACGCCGGCAGGAGTAGTCTGATTCTGACGATAGCCACAGTCTTCGTTAGCGCAATAGCGAAATGTGCCCTGTTTCTTGGTGGTTTTCTCCAGCAGAAACGGTGCTCCACATTGAGGACAACGCTCGGAAATTGGTCGGTCCCAATAGACGCGGTCGCAATCCGGATATGTTGAGCAGCCATAAAAGGCCTTGCCACGTTTCGATTTCTTAACCACTAGTTCACCTTTACAACCGGGCCGCGGACACTTAACGCCAGTTGACTCCTGCTTAATGTACTTGCACTTCGGATAATTTGAGCAGGAAATAAATTCACCATACCGTCCAACTCTCCTGACTAGTTGAGCGCCATCCACGGGACACTTCTCATCGAGAGGCACCGGTTTGGGCGCGACTGCGCCGCTGCGGGCGATCTTGCGAATGTTGCGACATTCCGGATAACCGGAGCAACCCAGGAATTGGCCGAAGCGACCGCGTTTAACCTGCATTGGCTTGCCACAGAGATCGCAGACTTCGGGCTCATCAGCCTGCTCACTTCCGGCGATCTCACCTGTAGCCGTAGCTCCGTTGGCTCCAGCGGCCACCTGCGCGTCGCGTGTGGCGCCACACTGCAGACATTTCAGGTACTTGCCAAAACGTCCCCATTTTTCCACCATTCCTGGAGTGCCACACTTGAGACAAACTTCATCAGTGGGCTGATCCTTGCTCTTGATCTCCACGATGTGGCGCTTAAACTGATCCAGGTCATCTTCAAACTTGTCGTAAAACTCGCGTAACGCCGCGGTCCACTTGAGCTTACCTTCTTCTATCTGATCAAGCTCCTCTTCCATACGCGCGGTATAGGTCTCGTTAAAGAGATCGTCAAACCCGCCACCTATTAAGAGATCGTTGACCGTCTTTCCGAGTGTTGTTGGATGAAAGCGGCTTTGGATCTTTTCCACATACTCTCGCTCCTGGATTGTCGACATGATAGCTGCGTAAGTTGATGGGCGCCCAATGCCCTTCTCTTCCAAGGCCTTCACCAGTGTGGCTTCAGTGTAGCGAGGCGGCGGCTCGGTGAAGTGTTGTTCGGGAGTAATCTTCTTCAATTCGAGGACTTCACCCTTTTCCACTCGTGGCAGCGTGCGTTCAGCCTCCTCATCTTCTTCGGTTCGTTCATCCCGCCCTTCCTGGTAGAGTCTTAAGAACCCATCAAACTTCTGGACCGAGCCCGTAGCGCGAAAGATGAAACGACTTGCCTTGATGTCGATGGTAGTTTGATCAAACACGGCTGCCGTCATCTGTGAAGCTACAAATCGTTGCCAGATCAGTCGATAGAGTCTCAGTTCATCTTTGCCGAGATATTTAGCCAACGAGTCAGGCGTACGACCGACCTCTGTCGGACGGATGGCCTCGTGAGCGTCCTGGGCGTCCTTTTTCGATCTATAGTGAACCGCCTTTCCGGGTAAATACGGCGCACCATACTGGGTACCGATAAACTCGCGCACTTCGGTCAGGGCTGCATCGGAAACACGCGTTGAATCGGTGCGCATATAAGTAATCAAACCAACTGCACCTTCAGCTCCCAACTCCACGCCTTCATACAGCTTTTGCGCAAGCATCATGGTTTTCTTTACCGCAAAGCCGAGCTTGCGAGAGGCTTCCTGTTGAAGCTTTGACGTAATGAAGGGCGGGACGGGATTTCGTTTACGCTCCTTCGTGGTGACATCACTGACGACGAACGCCTGTTCCACCGCCTCACTGACAATGGCAGCGGCCGTGGTTTCGCTATCAATCAGAATCTCGTTCTTCTTGATCTTCTCCTCGAAACCACTGGTCTTGACAGTCTGCTCACCAACTTTCAAGAGGCGGGCATCAAACGGAGGCGGCAGCTTGGCTCCCAGGTTGGCGAGGATGGTCCAATACTCGGTCTTGACGAAGCTCTCAATCTCCCGTTCACGCTCTACAACCATGCGCAGCGCGACCGACTGGACACGCCCGGCACTCAAACGGCCACCAATCGTGCGGCAGAGAAGCGGTGAGACCTTATAGCCCACTAATCGATCCAACACGCGTCGCGCCTGCTGGGCGTCGACGAGGTGAGGATCGATCTGTCTTGGATGTTCAAAGGCCTCATTTACCGCGCGGCTGGTGATCTCATTGAACATGACGCGAAAGGTGGGTTTTGCGGGCCTTTTCGGAACAATCTCCTCAGCCAAATGTTGGCAGATAGCTTCCCCTTCGCGATCAGGGTCGGCCGCAAGATAAACGGCCGTTGCTTCCTTTGCGGCTTTCTTTAGCTCGCTAACAATCTTCTTATTGTTTCGTTTCCGCGAATCCGGGATCACTTCGTAAGTCGGCTTGAAATCGTGATCGACGTCGACACCAAGTCCCTTTGAAGGCAGATCCTTGATATGACCTATCGAAGCCTTAACTAGATAGTCCTTGCCAAGATATTTGTTGATTGTCTTTGCCTTGGCAGGAGATTCAACGATTACGAGATTTTTTGCCATTTGCGTTTAGATAAGATTTCTGCTTTCGACCCCGCGTCGAGCCAAGACCGCGAAGTTCATAAAATATTTAGTAAGACTGCCCGCCTGAGAAGCTGGCGCTTCACAAAACTCTTCGCACACCACCTCTCTCAGACGCACCAACTCTTTCAAGCGGTGATTGTTCCAGCGTTGATCTTCAATGGTGAAATCCAGCAATTCCAGCATGCGATCAAAAGCTCGTTGGAAATGCTGTATATCGTTCCGCTGTTTCCAGCGAACAGCCCGCTCGTATTCAGTACCCACATTTCCTAACTGTTCGGCGAGCGTCATACTGAACCAGCGTCCCTTACGAAGATTGGGATGTAGAACCTGCATATGTTTCCTTTACTGCACCAGTCTCATCGTAATCTAGATCTTCCGCACGAAGCACTTTCCCGGCAGGGCTCGTACTAACTCGCGCATCTCAAGACCCAAGAGAGCCGTGGTGACATCCGAAATCGGCAATTTGCTTGCTCCCAGTAGCGAATCAATGTGCTCCGGCGAATCGGGCGAAAGCAATTTAAAGATCGACCGTTCATTTTTGGAAAGGTTTTCCGGCACTAGCGAAAGCTGAGTCGCCAGCGAACTCTCTCTTCCTTTATCGCCGAATGGCGGCGGCAAAATCTTCGCCGCAATCTGTGGCGGCAACTCAGCAGCGATATCCTGCCACTGCTGCACGAGCTTTGCTCCGGCGCCCTTTATTAAGTAGTTTGTACCGAAGGAATTTCGCGAAGTAATGTTCCCCGGCACTGCAAAGACCTCCCTGTTTTGTTCGATGGCCAATCTCGCCGTGATTAACGAACCCGAATTTTCTGCCGCTTCCACTACTACAACCCCCAAACTCAAACCGCTAATGATGCGGTTTCTATAAGGAAAGTTTTCTGAGACCGGCGGCGTGCCCAAGGGGAACTGCGTCACAATAGCTCCGCCGCTATTGAGAACGTCCTCGCCGAGTTTGCGATGGTCCCTTGGGTAATACTGGTTGATCCCAGTGCCAAGAACAGCGACTGTTCGCCCACCGGCCTCCAAAGCTCCCCGGTGGGCGGCGGCGTCTATTCCGCGTGCAAAACCGGAAACGATGGTCACGCCACGTTGGGCCAGGTCGCGAGCCAGCATCAGCGCCGCGTTCTGTCCATAAGTCGAAGCGCGCCTAGAACCCACAATGGCTACGCACGGCTGGTCCAGGCATTCTTGCCAAGCGCCCTTTACGTACAGAGTGATTGGAGGATCGTAAATCTCACGCAATAGCGCGGGATACACGCCATCGTCGAGTATTAAAATATCCGCGCCGACTTTTCGCGTCTCTTGAATTTCAAGTTCGGCCCGCTCTAAATCTCTGCCGATGATGGTGTCAACGGCTTCCGGCACCAGACGCAGTTGCTCCAATTCAGCTCTAGTGGCCTCATACACGGCTTCGGCGGAGCCAAATCGTTCCAGGAGTTGGGCGGCGGCGCGAGGACCTATGCCCGGGGTCATGTTTAGCGCAACCCAATCTCTAATCATGTGAGGCTTCCTTTCAAGTGAGGCAGCAAAGCGCTAAGGGCAAAGAGCTAAGGGCAAAGCATTTGACATTTGACATTTGGCATTTGACATTTGGCTTTGATCATGGTGAGGGGGATCAAACAGCAGCTAAATTCAGATTACCAAAAATGACAAAAAGAGCAACCAAATGCGGATTACCAAAAATGACAAATGAAAAATGTCAAACGTCAGATGTCAAATGCCTTGCCCTTTGCTCTTACGCCCTTGGCTCTTTGCTGCCGCTCTGGCGGAGGCGTGTAGGAATCGAACCTACCTGAGCCTGTTCTCACAGTCTCACCAGACGGTTTTGAAGACCGCGCCGTTCACCAGAACAGATTCGCCTCCCTCCAGTGCAAGCCCCGCGCTGCCACGCGCAAACGGGCTCACCGCCGAAGGCTGAAACCCTACGCGCCGTTGGGCTCCGCTGTCAAGCACGACGACAGCGAACAGGCCAGGTATGAAAACGATTACGTGAGAAAGAGAAGAGTTAGTCCGGCTTCGCCGGCTGGTTTGACATGATACCAATTCTCTCCTGGCAGAAACAACCTCCGGAATGTCTAGGTGAGCATCCAGATACTAACTGGCTTTAGGGACTCTAGCTTGTGTAAAAATCGCGAGCAAACCATCGACGGAGTCCGCAGTTGGTAGATTCAGATGCTTTCTACAAACGCGGACGACGGATGGCCAAAGGGAATCCCACCCACGGCAGAAGCTGTGAAATAATTTGTAGAGGTACGAAGGGGCTAAGCGGATCGGTGAATAGCGCAGTTGGGAAAGGGGCAGTCGTTAGCTCGAACATTCGCTAAATTCAAGTCGCCCCCGCTCAACGCAGTTGGGAAGGGGGCAGTCGTTAGCTCGAACATTCGCTAAATTCAAGTCGCCCCCGCTCAACGTTCCGAGGCTTCATCGTGGAATCAAACACTCATGCGATGGAGGCGAGTAGTGATAAGCATTGGCGTCACAGTTAAGCGGGGGCGCATTGAATCTATTGAACCTTGAAGCTATTGACTGCCCCCTTCCCAACTGCGCTATTCACCGAGGCTTGCCTGTTCGAAATCAGCAAATTATTTTCACAGCTGCCGTGGGTGGGCTTCCCGATGCTGTCCAATCTGTCCAAACTCCAGGCCTGCGAAGCCCGGTAATAGCAGGAAGCCAGGGCGGAAGCGCCAGCTGTTTGATGGTTAGGTCGCCAGCCGTTTCTTAGCAAGCATGACTTCGGGAATGTCGGCGTCAGCGTCTTTCCAGACTTGCAGAAATTGCTGATACTCGGTGCGCGCCTGGTCGGCTTGACCCTTACGCTCGTATGCCAGAGCGAGATGATAATGAGCCAAGGGATAATTTGAGTTAAGTTTGAGGATGCGCTGATATTCGGCGATGGCTTCATCGAATCGGCCCTGCTCCAGGTAAGCATTGGCCAAACAGTCTTCAAACGCATCCACATTCCAAACCGGCGGACGATGTCGCAGGGCTTCCTTGAAGGCCTCGACTGACTCAGCCGCGCGCCCGCTCTTTTCGTCAAAACGCCCTCGCAGGTAATGAAATTCTCGTAGAAATCCCCTGGCGCCCCGTTCCCTGAAGGGGTATTCCTCAATTATCTTCCGCAGCTTCTCGGCCGTGGTGAGGTCGCCTTGGTCTAAGGCCACGAGAAAAAGAGCAGCCACGGCCTGCTTTTTATACTTGATAGCAGTTTTTGCGGCTTGCTCCGCCTCGTCGAGTCTCCCTTCCCGCCAGTGAACAAGGGCAACGTAGGCGTAGCCACGACTGCGATCGAAATCTGATGAAGCGATTCTGACGTAGTGCTGATACTGACTGGTGGCCTCGCGATATCGGCCCTGTTGGAAGTATGCATTGCCCAGGTGAACGACTGCGACTTCAAATACTGGATTGAGTTCCAATGCGCGCTGGTACGCCTGAATCGCTTCAGCGTACCGGCCGGCCCATTGATAGCCCATTCCGAGGCTGTCATGCGCGTTTGGCTCTTGAGGCGCAAGTTGCACGTAACGCTGGTACATCGCTATGGCTTCATCGTGTCTGCCCAATTCCATATAGCTGGCGCCTAAAGAGTTATAAAGGTCCCTCGCTCCCGGGTCGATGACTAGACCTTGCTTCGCAATCTCAACCGCTTCGTCGTAATGCTCTTCACCGCGCAGCAGGCGGGCCAGCCTCCAGTAGGCTTCGACTTCGAGCGGATAGCGGGAGACAATCTCGCGAAACGATGTGATTGCAGCGGGGTAATCCTGATTGGCTATTGCGTACCAGGCGGTGATGGAAAGCTTGTCCTTTTCAGTCAAGCGATCCGCCAATCGAAACGCCTTCTCCAGAAATGGTTTGGCTTTTTCCAATTCGCTGCCGGTAACCGCGTAAGAATAGCCGATCCGAGCGTGGGCCATTGCGAACTGTGAATCGAGAGCCACCGCTTTGTGCAATAGTGCTATGGCGTCTTCATTATGCAGCGCCTGCGCCTTTTCCACTGCAAGCGAGTAGTAGCGATAGGCTTCCAGGTTGTTGGTCATCGCACTGGTTAGACCGGCAGTCGCATTGTGGTCAGTAGGTGTTGCTCCTAAGTGAGAGGCCAACTTAAGCGATAGCACATCAAGCTGGGTAAGAATTTGGCCGGGCCCATCTACAACCAAACGCTCGGCCGCAAGAAGTTGAGCATCGCGCACATCATGCAACTGGACGTCAATGCGAAGTTGCTGGCCGAGCTGCGTGAAGCTGCCGAGAATCACTATTTTTGCCCGAGCGTTGCGCGCAATCTCGAGCGCTTCATTGAGCCGAATCTTGTCCGGTTCCTTATGCCCAATTCTCTGTAGTAGCAGGTGAAGCTGCTGGCGGCTAAGCATTACTAAATTACTTGAGCGCGAAAGGTCGGTAATGAGCATGTCGGCAAATCCTTCGCGCAGCCAGTCGAGTTCCGGGTTTCCCGACTGATTATCAAAGTACATCACCGCCACCGGTTGCCTGCCCTCGACTTGGCGCAAGATGCCTTCAGCAGGAGTCTGACTGGCAGGCCGCGTTCTTTGGCGAAAATAGATTGCAACCGAAGCCGCAATCAGGACTGCCGCGGCGATTAGGGCTACTGAAACGAGCCGACGCAGTGAAAGAGTTGCGGCTGGCAACAGGCGACCTGTTTCCCCTGTTCCCCTCTTCCCCTGTTCCCCTGTTCCCCCGTTCCCCCGTTCCCCCGTTCCCCTGTTCCCCCGTTCCCCTGTTCCCCTTTTCCCCTTTTCCCCTGTTCCCCCGTTCCCCTGTTCCCCTGTTCTTCGGGCGGATAGACCTCCTCAACCGGGCTGATGAAGCGGTAACCGACTTTGGGAAACGTTTTTATAAACTGTGGACTGCGCGAGTCATCACCGAGGGCCTTTCTGATATCAAAGATGCACTGCAACAACGCGTTGTCAGTTACCGCGGCATCTTTCCAGATATTTTCAAACAGCTCGTCTTTTGTAACCAGCCGCTCTCGCCTTTCGATAAGGTAGAGCAACACCTGAAATGTCTGCTGCCGCAGATGGACTTCCTGTCCTGCTCGCCTCACACAGCCTTGCGGCGGGTCAATCTCAACATCATTGAACCGGTAAATGGGATTACGTGACAGGTCAAACACGATCCTGTCTCCTGCTGCGGCAATTGGGAAGAGATTTAAGAAGAATTTAATTCTTCTTTAATTACTTCAATAGCGTTCGAGAGGATAAACGGAGCGTTTTTCCAACCCGTTTCGCTCCAGGATTCGGAAGTCCGGCCGATGTAATGCCCGCATGATAACCGATCCGCAAGAGAAACTTCCATGCTGAGATTGAAAGCAAAGATCGGCGAAGGCAAATTCGCAGGTTGGGAAGGGTGGCTTGTTGGCAAATTCGCAGGTTGGGAAGGGTGGCTTGCCCCCGCTCAAGTCGGAAAGGCTCTCAAGTTGAAAAGAGAATCACTCAAGTCTGAAAGTCTCCTAGGTTGGGAAGGGTGGCTTGCCCCCGCTCCTCCCCAGCACTCACTAACCACAGATAAACATTCGAAGTTGAGCATTGCCGACCAGCGGGGGCAAGCCACCCTTCCCAACCTGCGAATTTTCTCTCTTGAATTGTCATTTCGCTCCAGACGCCTATGGACGGCGAAATTAGCTATCACACTCATTTTTATAGCACTGACCCTATGCGCATGCAGCGTCCGTGCTGGCGCAGACCATTTAGCTACGACTACTGGCAGCACCTCCGGTTCGTTGAGCCAGGAAGAGAGGCATCGACTCTATACCGCAGCCCTCGCGGCAAGTGATTCGCCGCTTGATACAGCGCTCTTCAAAGAGGTGTGCCAGAAGATCGGAATCTTCGACGCGGACGGCAACCCGAATGGAATTTACATGACGTTTGTGCAAGAGCACGTTCAGTGGGGCATGAAGACAGAGACTAACCAGTTTCGATCACAGATCAACACCAAAGAGAGGGCTCAGGAGTATGTGCGTAAACATCTGCCGTAACTGTAGGGGCGGCACTCCGTGGCCGCCCCGGGCTTTCGCAGCCACGCCACGCTAAAGATGACTTTGGGCTGGGCCCTCCAATCGTTGCGCACAAGTTCAATCAGGAGCGGAAGTACTTTCGCCAACTAACTGATGACTCAGCTGTTAGACAAGGGATCATCAAGCGACCGATGTTCCGAAATGAAGGGCATAGCCCAAACTCATTGGTGACATATTCCGGCGAGGCAAGCCACCGCCGCACATCAAGCGGCACAGCCGTAGCGATGCTTAAACATCTGCCCTAAACCCGGGAGCGCAGGCATCCTTGCCTGCAGTGAGCGCGAAGTGGAGCGGAACGGAATGCAGCGCGAGAAGCGAGCCGCGGAGACATCATGATCAATGCGGCAGCATTGCACCCGCACATAGCTTGGCCCAACGACGACCAAAACGATCAAAACCTACCAGCCTAAAGGAGTGACAGTCATGAGTTCTATACGCCGTCCTAACTATCGAATCATTAAGCGTGTGTCGTTTACGTTTGGGCTGCTGTTCGTCGCTGCAGGTCTATTGATTAATGTGAACTATTCCAGCGCGGCCGGCGGAGCTATAGACCCGACCTTCAACGCGGATGGCACGGGAGCGGATGTCTTGGTGCGCGCATTGGCCGTGCAGCCCGATGGGAAAATCGTGATCGGCGGTGACTTCACCAGCTACAACGGCGACGCTGCGGCGCCTGACGGTGTGATGCGGCTCAACGCCGACGGGACACGCGACACGACCTTCAACGCGGTCGGCCCGGGAGCGAATGGCGTAGTGCGTGCCGTGGCGTTGCAACCCGACGGTAAGATGGTCATCGGTGGCGACTTCACCAGCTACAACGACGACGCGGCGGCACCCAACGGAGTCATTCGGCTCAATGCCGACGGGACGCTCGACCCAACCTTCAACGCGGGGGGCGCAGGAGCGAATGGCGCCGATGTGCGTGCGGTGGCGGTGCAACCCGACGGGAAGATCGTCATCGGTGGCGCCTTCTTCAGCTACAACGGCAACGTGGCGGCGCCCGACAACGTCCTCCGGCTCAACGCCGACGGGACGCGCGACGGGTCATTCAACCTG
>DATEUF010000087.1:0-5535 GCA_035283325.1 Pyrinomonadaceae bacterium
GTCAAAGGGAAACCATTGCTCGTGGCTACGGCTGTGCCGCCTGATGTGCCGCGGTGGCTTGCCTCGCGGGATCAGCTGCTTCTCGCGCTTGGGCTATGCCCTCCTTCGCGGACGCTCTTCCAATTAGCTACAGAGATGGGAAAAGGCAGCCCTTCGGTTCAACTAGCCCTGAGACGAACACAAGCAGAAGGGCGCAGCCCAAGTCCGTTCTTGGCAGCTACCGCGAGGCAAGCCACCGCGGCACATCAGGCGGCACAGCCGTAACGAATCTAGCTTGGTGCTTCATAGTGGTTTCTAAAGAGAGTCGCCCCACCCGACATGGGCATCCATAGTTCGGTGCGGCTTGCGCGACTCTTCGTCGTCGAGCTAGTCGAGCTCGTGCTGCGACGCCGGGCAATACTGTTCTTTTTCATTGGCATATGGTTTAGGGCATCCGCATTTTCTATTCTGCTTTCTTATGCAAATTCAGGTCGCCCACGAGCTGGTTAAGTATGTTCTGTTGTTGTTCCAGGGCCCGCCGACGATCTTGAAGCGCCTGACGAAGAGTTTCCATGCCCTCCTCGAACAGGTCGAGGCTGTCTCTTTCTCTTTCAATGGCCTGACTAAGCAAGCCTAACGACAGCTCGGGCTCGCCACGTTGCTGTTCTGCTTCGGCAGCCTGGACGCTTTCAGCCGCCTCGCTCTCAATAGCTAATGCTTCTCTCATTGTCTCTCCAGATTCGAGCATAAAACACCATAACTGAAAGTCATCTTTCGACCAGGTATCGACAGTGATCACGCGCCTCACACTGCAAATACTGCGCCTAAATCACTAACGTCTATGAAACTTGGTGTGGGGAGGTTGAGTTAGTGCTGGCACTTTGGTTGCCGTGCGCCTTACATAATGACCGGTATTATCGTCCGGGGCGTCAGAAGGTGATCTGTAACTAAACAAGGGCAGCTGCGTTTCTGTACAGGAATCTTACACACGCCAAAAAACCAAAGGAGGAACAACATGGCCAAAAAAAGTGCCAAGAGCCATCGGGAATTGATTGACACCGGAAGAGACAAACGCTTTGTGCGACGTAACGAGCAGGGCCAGTTCGAAGAAGTAGCCGACGTGGGGCGTTCGCTGGCGCAAGACCGGCGGCAGCAAGCCAAGAAAAAGGTATCTTCAGGTCAGGGTGATCGTGGCGACCAAAAGCGCAAGTAAGTTCAAGAGATGGCTAGGCTCGCCTAAGAACTCTTAGGTTCCGACCTATCATCGCCCGCAGGAGATCTGCGACGGCGGGTCTTTCGGAAGTGGTTGTTGAGCATGCGTGCCTGGCAGATTAGGCAGATCTGCTCCGAGTGTCTGGCGCCTGTTCGAATCGTGGCGCCGCAGGAGACACAGAAAATGGCTGTTTCGGGATCTGGCCTATTCTTAATTTCGCGCTTTTGAAACGGTCTCATGATTTAGTTGCGCTTCTTCTCTACGGATATCGATCGTGTTTTAAAAATGGACGATAAAGCCCCCGCCACATTAAGCAACAATTCGCGTTCCTCGGAAGATCGATCTGCTAGATGACAAGAATCGAGCGGCTGCAGAAAACTGGAATACTGCGTCTTGGAACTCCCAAGCAGGGATTCAAATATAAGAGGCAAGATGGGCGAGGGCTTTCTGCCGAAGATCGGAAGAGGATCGAGGAACTCCGTATTCCGCCGGCCTGGACTGAGCTCGCAATCAACCCTTCGCCCAATGGACGATTGCACGCCGTGGGTAAAGACGCTGCCGGACGCTGGCAGTATCTCTATCACCAGAATCATGTGCGCATTCAGGAATCAAAGAAATTTCAGCGTCTTATCAAATTTGCCGAAACGCTTCCCCAAATGCGCGCGACCGTGAATCGCCATCTTAAACAACCGGGTTTGAGGAGAGAACGGGTGATGGCAGCAATTCTACGAGTGCTCTCCACAAGTTTCATGCGACCGGGCAGTCAGGTATACGCCAGCGAAAACGGAAGTTATGGTATTGCGACACTTCGTCCGCGGCACGTAAAAGTGAAAGGTGACTTAGTTCAGTTCGATTTTCCTGGCAAATCCGGTGTGCGACAACTTCGCCAGATCCAGGATCGGGACGTTGCCAAGGTTGTCCGCGCCTTACTGAAGAATCCTGGACGTGAAGTCTTCAAATATCAGAACGGCGACGGCAACTTCGTGGACGTCAAGCGCCGACACATTAATGAGTACATTAAGGAGTTAATGGGACAAAGTTTCAGCGCTAAGGACTTTCGCACTTGGGCGGGAACACTTTTGTGTGCCTCCGCTCTGGCACGTATAGGGACTGAACGGGTAGAAAAACCGACCGCTCGCAAAAAAAAGATAGTGGAAGCGATCAATGAGACAGCTACGCTTTTGGGGAACACCCCTGCCGTGTGTCGAAGCTCGTATATCTCACCTGCAATCGTCGAGAGCTTTCATGGCGGCAAAAGCATTGAGAGCTCTTTCGACAACCTGGAGGACCTTATTGGTTACAAGGGACGCAAATTGCATCCGGCAGAAAACGCCCTTACTCAAATTTCTTAAACAACAGGGTTCGGCTTAGTAGCAGCGGCCTCTGGGGGCGCAGGTATCCTTGCCTGCTGTTTTAGGCCACGCACGCAAGGATGTCTGCGCTCCGGGGCTGGCATCACACTTGCCATAACCTAACCGCACGCAGGCAGACGTCTTGATAGCGTGCAAATAATCAATTTCTAGCAAGAAAGGGCTCCAAACAATGAATGCTTTTAGTCTTTTGAAGGGGGATCACAAGAAAGTCGCCGATTTGCTCGAGAAAATCGATGCCACTACTGAGCGCGGCGTGAAGACCAGGGAGGACCTGTTCACAAAGTTGAAGACAGAACTGGATGTGCATGCCCGTATCGAAGAAACCATCTTCTATCCGGCTTTGGAGGAAGCAGAAGAAACCCACGACATCACTCTTGAGGCCTATGAAGAGCATGCGCTCGTGAAACAACTCTTATCGGAACTCGAGTCGATGCCGAAAGACGACGAACAGTGGACAGCCAAATTCACTGTTCTCAAGGAAAATGTTGAGCATCACGTGGAAGAGGAAGAAGGAGAGATGTTTAAGAAGGCGCGAAAAGTTCTCAATGAGCAGGAGGCTGATCTGCTGGGAACGCGCATGGAGAAGGCGAAAGAAGAGCAGCGGGCTGCCGCGGCTCGTTAGTATTACGGGTGTCTGCAGCTGGTGGCGGCTAATGGCGCCCGAGGAGAAGCCAAATGCAAGGACCACTTCGCAGTATTCTTGCCGGCGCCGCCGCCTGGAAGTTTGGCGGCGGCTGCATTTCCACCATTCTTATCTTCATCATTGTGTTTTGGTTGCTTGGGTATGTGCGGTGCTGATTGGCCCACCGGGGGCCAACCCGACGATACTCACACGCGCCGCTTCTCCAGCAACTCTTCCCACTCCGTATGCACAAATCCCAATTCTGGCCTGTCGACGCGCTCATAGGTATGTGAGCCGAAGAGGTCGCGCTGGGCCTGTGTTAGATTAAGAGGTAGATTGGCTGTGCGATACATGTCGAAGTAAGAGAGACTTGCAGCCATTGCCAGCGTCGGGATACCCATCTGGAAAGCGTTACAGAGGATAAGACGCCAACCACTTTGTGCCTGCCCCATTCGTCTCTCGAATTCAGAATCGAGCAGCAGATTCGGTAGATCTGGCTGCCGTTGAAAGGCCTCCTTGATCTCGCCCAGAAACCTGGCGCGAATGATACAACCACCCTGCCAAATCCGCGCCACCTCACTTAAGTTAATCCCCCACTTCCATTCGACTGAGCCTGCGCGAATGAGGTCCAGTCCTTGCGCATAAGAGCAGATTTTGGAAGCGTAGAGCGCGTCCTTAATGGCGGCGACGATCTGCATATTATCCCCTTGCAAGCGCTCCGGTATTGGTCCTTTGATCTCCTTGCTCGCATTAACGCGTTCATTCTTTAGTGTTGAAATATTACGCGCCACTAGAGCGGCCTCAATCGTAGGAATAGCTACGCTCAAGTCCTGGGCAACCTGACTGGTCCATTTACCAGTTCCCTTCTGCCCTGCTTTGTCGAGCACAAGTTCCACCAAAGGCTTTCCTGTTTCTTTGTCCTTAACTCTGAGAATCTCGGCCGTGATCTCGATCAAATAAGACTCAAGCTCGCCCTTGTTCCACTCGCTAAAGACGTCGGCTATCTCGCCAGCCGAATATCCAAGTAGGTGGCGCAACAAGTCGTACGCCTCGGCAATGAGTTGCATATCTCCATACTCGATGCCGTTGTGGACCATTTTGACGAAATGGCCTGAGGCCCCAGTGCCGATGTAGGTTACGCATGGGCCATCGGCGATTTGCGCCGCGATGGCTTCCCAGATCGGTCGAATATGTTCATAAGCCTCACGCGCGCCCCCGGGCATCAGACTTGGTCCCCACAATGCGCCTTTTTCGCCCCCAGAAGTGCCAGAGCCAATTAAGTAAAGGCCCGAAGCCTTCAACTCCTCCTGGCGGCGTTCGGTGTCCTTGAAATAGGAGTTGCCCCCATCAACGATTATGTCGCCGGGATCCAGATAGGGCTTAATAAGGTTGATGGTCCAACCGACCGGGTCGCCTGCTTTCACAAGCAGGATAATCTTGCGCGGTCTCTCCAATGATCTGACAAATAGCTCAGGTGAGTGGAAACCAAAAATTTGCTTGCCAGGATGGGCGGCCATAAAGTCATCGAGGATTTTACCGATGCGCTCATAAACAGAAATTGAAAAGCCATTTCGCTCAATGTTAAGGGCAAGGTTTTGGCCCATCACACCGAGACCGATCAGGGCTATGTTTGAGTGACCGTCTCCACTGCGGCTCATATCACGCTCTTCTACTGTCATGGTTTTGGATTAGTAGTTTAGCACGATAGCGTCTCATCCTGCGGCTAGGCCGTTAAGCAGATTCAAGCGCGCGCTTCCAACCCGCGTAAATCCCACCAACCGCCTTGTCGGCGATTTTAAGACCCAGGAACGCAGCCCCTGCCCGATGTAGCATTTCCCTGTATAATGTGCCGTAACAAATACGAGACTGTTACATGCCAGGCCCTAAGAAACGCGCTCTGATAGTAGTCGATGTGCAGAACGACTTCTGCCCCGGTGGTGCCTTGCCTGTGGCCCATGGCGACGAAGTCGTTGGGCCGCTTAATAAACTGATTGAGGAGTTTTTGAGCCGCGGTGAACCAGTTTTCAAGAGCCGTGACTGGCATCCACCAACAACTAAACATTTCACGGCCTATGGCGGAACCTGGCCCGTCCACTGCGTACAAAACACCCACGGCGCGCAATTTCATCCTGATTTGCTGGATGATATCCACATCCGCGTTGTGTCAAAAGGTCTGGGCGACGAAGACTGCTATTCAGCATTCGATGGCACGGATCTGGATCTTCAACTGCGCCGGCTGGGAGTCGAAGAACTTTGGATTGGCGGGCTCGCAACCGATTACTGTGTAAAGAATACGGTGCTTGATGGTTTACGCCATGGCTACAATGTAAAGGCGCTGACAGCCGCGA
>DATEUF010000088.1:0-9008 GCA_035283325.1 Pyrinomonadaceae bacterium
TCCGGACCAGGGCGGCTACGACTTCTGGTTGAATGTGCTCAACAACCGGGAGCCAGGAAACTATCGCGGCATGATCTGCGCGTTTATCACCTCGCGCGAGTATCAGGAGCGCTTCAGTCCCATCGTCCCTCGCTCTAACCAGCAATGTGGGCAGTAAGGGAATTGCGGATTGCAGATTGTGGATTGCGGATTTGGAAGCTTGCAGGCGTTGACCAAAATCCGCAATCCGCAATTTACTCCCTTGCTCTTCTCCCGCTAAAGATTCGCAATCCGCAACCTATCGCTTTGCCCTTTCCCTCTTACCAGCCTTTCCTCCTTCAGCCAATTTCCAATGAAATTCGCGAACTACACGAATTTCGCGAATCAGGCGCAGGACGATACCTCAATCGATCGGTACCATGCGCTCGCAGTTGGCACCTCTTCAGCTAAGCGGTTACGGCACCCCCCACACACGCTGCCCGACGCTTCGTGATCATTGCGGCAGAATCTCCTGGTTTTCAAATCGCAGGGCGATTACGCGAACTCAACCCAGTTACGCGAACTCAACCCAGTTAGGAGACTTAGAAGTGCTAACTAAGATAAGAATCCTCTTTGTCTCATGTGGCGTTGCATCGGTCATCTGCATTCTGCTCGCGGCGCCTATCTTTGCTCTTCTTACAAACACGAAACGAGTTCTTCCCAGTATTCAAGGTCAAGGGTTGCTGCGGAGCGAGAATCCTAACTTAGTCGCTTTCAGCGATTCCGTCAGGCGCTCCGAGCGCGTCTCGGCTCTTCAAGACTTCTCCTCAAGCCCGGATAGCAGCTCACCCACCACCGCCGCACCCAATCTGAACAGCTTGACGCCCTCAACTGCTATAGCCGGCAGTGCAGGATTCACGCTCACGGTAGAAGGCTTCAATTTTAATATTGACTTTGTAATACGCGTTAATGGCACGGAGCGAGCGACTGTCTTCGTCAGCCCAACACAACTCACGACTTCTATAAGTGCGGCAGAAATAGCAACAGCCGGTACTTTCGCTGTTACGGTTTTTGACCCCGGCAGCCCGACCGGCGGCGAATCCGCGCCGTTGTTTTTTACTATAAACAATCCAGCGCCGACATTGAGTACGATCATTCCGAGCACCAAAACTGTAGGCGATGCTCCATTTACGTTGACGCTCAATGGCACAAACTTCACCACTGGTTCAGTAATGCGTTTTAACGGTGAGCCGCGGGCGACTACCTTCATCAGTGCTACTCAGCTTTCCGCCCAGGTTCTTTCGACGGATCTCCAGAGTACCGGCGTCTTCCCAATCACCGTGCTCAACCCGGCTCCCGGCGGAGGCGCGTCAATCGAAATAGATTTTACGGTCAACAATCCGGCGCCGGCGTTGAGCACGATTACTCCAAACAATGCGGCCGCCGGCGGTGGCCCGTTCACCCTAACACTCACGGGCACGAATTTCGTCAGCGGCGCGGTTGTGCGCTGGAATGGCGCAAATCGCCCGACCACTGTTATCAACGGAACTCAGGCCACTGCCGAAATCACTGCGGCAGATCTTGCTGCTGGCGGCATCTTCAATGTCACCATTACCAACCCTGCTCCAGGAGGAGGGTCTTCCGGAGCGCTTGGTTTCGCTGTTAACAGCCCTGTGCCCACATTGAGCACGATCAACCCTACAAGCAGGACCGCCGGCGGTAGCCTTTTCACGCTCACTGTCACCGGGACAAACTTCGTGAGTAACTCGGTCGTCAGGTTCAATGGCAGCAACCGCGCAACCACTTTCGTAAACAGCAGTCAATTGACAGCACAGATCACCGCGGCAGATACGACGGTGGCGGGCAGCTATCCCGTTACCGTATTTAATCCGACGCCAGGTGGTGGCGTGAGCGGCGCAGTCAATCTAGGTGTTAACAATCCTATCCCGACGGTTAGCACCATTAGCCCGGCTAGTAGGATTGCGGGGGATCCTGGCTTTACACTGACTGTCAACGGGTCAAATTTCAATAGTAGTTCTACTGTGAGGTTTGGCGGGTCAAATCGTACGACTACGCTAGCGAGTAGCTCCCGACTAACCGTCCAGATAACGGCCGCCGACATAGCTATTTCCGGCTCCTATCCTATTACCGTATTCAATGCCGCCCCTGGGGGAGGGACTTCGAATGCGGTTAACCTAAGTGTGGCAAGTCCGCCAGTCTCCATTGGCTCCATTTCACCTTCCAGTAAGACTGCAGGCGGAGTTGACTTCACACTCACAGTCACGGGCACGAACTTCACCAGCTCCTCGGTAGTGCAATTCAATGGTACTGCTCGCGTTACCACGTTTGTTAGCGCCACGCAAATTAATGCGACGATTCTGGCCGCAGATATCGCTCTGGCCGGAACCTACCCGATCACCGTCTCGAATAGTGGGAGTATTTCGAATGTCGTAAATCTTTCTGTTACTCCGGTGCTTTCCAATTTGTCACCTTCGTCGGCAAGAGCAGGTGGTTCCGGTTTCACTCTGACTGTCAATGGAGTCGGCTTTGTGAATGGTTCCATAGTGCGTTTCAACGGGGTCAACTGCTCTACAACTTTCATAAGCGCCACACAGTTAACTGCGTCAATCCAACCTACCGATTTGACGGCAGCAGGCGCGTTTCCGATTTCGGTAGTTACACCAGTGCCATCCAATCTCTCGTCCGGCAGCTTGAACCTCAGTGTCACTCCGGGTATCAGCAATCTCTCGCCTATGACAGCCGCCACCGGAAGCGGTGCATTTACACTCACTGTTGAAGGAGCCGGCTTTATCAATGGCTCTGTAGTTCGCTGGAATGGGAGTAGCCGCACAACAACTTTTGTAAACTCCACGAAGTTGACAGCGGCGATAACGGCGACCGACGTAGCTTCCGCGGGTACATTTCCGGTTACTGTTCGTAATTCTACGCCAACAACATTGACCTCAAATGCCATCAACTTTAAGGTCACGATTCCGCCACCTGCCAGTGAATGTGCTGCTAGCACCGATGTCACGTTGGCCGACCCCGGTCTAATCAATTCGGGTCCTGCCAGGTCTCAAATGTGGTACAACGACGGCATTTGGTGGGGCGCGCTCTCCAACAACACTGATGGTATCTACTTCTACCGGCAAACTAGCCCCACCAGCTGGGCGCAGGGCGATTTGATCGATACCAATCTGGTCGTTGGGGTTTTTATTGCCGGCTCACCTGATTGCCTGTGGGATGGCACTAATCTGTTTGTACTTATCCAAGAGTCGACACTGCTGGCAAAGTTATACAAGTACAGCTATAGCACACTCACTAAGACACACACGCTGCTCCCAGGCTTTCCCGTATCCTTGCCTCTTACCGGAGTCGGCACCAGCTCATCCGGAAAGTTATATGGTACCCTGGCTCTTGATAGGGACAGCACGGGGAAACTCTGGGCAACCTATCCCGGTTCCGGCAATGGTGGTGACGGCAATATGCGCGTCATCTGGTCCACTTCCCCTGATCACATCACGTGGAATACTACAGGCTTTGTTCTGGAAGCTGGTCTCTCACTCATTAAGACTGAAGGGTCAGCCATCATTCGTTTTGGAGGCAACAAAATCGGCGTCGCCTGGTCAAATCAAATGACCGGCCAATTGGGTTTCCGTTACCACACCGATGGCCAGTTGGAAACTACCTGGAGCGCAAAGGAAGTCATCGATTCGGGCTTAGGTCCAGAAGGAACTGGGAGTGTAGCCGGCAGGCAAGTGACCATGAAGGCGGCTCCCGATGGACGCATCTTCTTTGCATCCGATGACAACGACGGCATCAATAACCATTTACACCTTTACTTACGAACTGCAGCCGGCAGTTGGGGCCAAAAAACTCTTATCGTAAATAACTTCGACGCGATGCCTTCGAAACCAACCTTACTGCTAGATACTGACAACAACGTCGTTCACGTGATTTACAAAGACAATGCTGTCGGCAGCAATGGTCTAAGCGGGCAGACATTTATCACGCAATCCTCGATGACAAATCTCGCGTTTAACGCGCCCTGTCTCCTCGTAGATACCTCTGACAGTATCCTGTCTACTAGTAACCCAACCACAACGAAACAGAATGTCAATGCGACCACGGACCTGGTGGTTGCGGCAAGCACGGGAAAAAAGGGCAATCACATTCTTGTCAATACGGTAGATTTGACACCCAATGTGGTTACCGTCTTTAGCCTTTCGCCAAAAGAAGTCACAGCCGGTGAAAGTACCGCCTCCCTGAATCTCACCGTCAATGGCAAGCTGTTCGTCAGTGGAGCGACTGCGCGTTTCAACGGCTCGAATAGAACAACGACCTTCGTCAATGCCGGAAAGTTGACCGCGACACTGCCAATTACCGATACAGCGACACCCGGGTTGTACCCTATTTCTGTCATAAACCCCAATCTCTCAGTCTCGAACACGAAAAATCTCGTAGTTACGGCTACGAACCCGGCGCCTACCGTTACGCGAATCTTCCCCGACCGAGAGTTGGTTGGGAGTCCGCAGTTCACCATGACTATCACGGGAACCGGTTTCCGCCGGACTTCCAAGGTTCGCTTTAATGGAAGCGATCGGACTACCACGTTCGTAACTGATACTGCCTTGACCGCAACCATACCGGCTTCCGATCTTCTGGTTCCTGGTCCATATCCAATCACTGTTGTTAATCCAGCGCCCGGTGGCGGAACCTCTACAGTCAATAAGAACACGGCATTCTTCGTGGAACCACCGTGTGCGTCGCCCGTGCCGGGAATCTTTAGCGGAATAACTGTGTTCAATACTAACAAGGCCCAGATGTGGTACAACGACTCTCTCTGGTGGGGGGCATTTTCGGACAATAAAAATGGGGTCTATTTTTACAAACAGTCTGGCGCATCTTTTACTAAAGACGCGCTAATTGACGGAAACTACAATGGTAGACCAGACGTGCTTTGGAATGGCAATGATCTATTTATTCTCGTCTATGAGCTCAATACACAGGCGCGACTTTATAAGTACAGTTACAACCCTCCCACGCAGACATACACGTTGATTTCTGGCTTTCCCATCACTTTGCCATTGATCGGCATCGGCACAGGAGTCACCCAATCAGAAACTGGCTCGATCACAATGGCCCAGGACAGCACTGGAAAGCTTTGGGCTACCTATCCAGGCACGGGTCCGGGCGGTGATTCAAACTTTCGCGTGATTTGGTCCACTTCAGCGGACCATAAGACGTGGGACACAAATGGTTTCATTCTTGATTCTGGAGGTACAACGTTAACTCAGGAAGTCACGACCATTGTCCACTTTGGAGGCAACAAGATTGGCGTGGCCTGGTCCAATCAAGTTGCTAAAGAAGATGGCTTCCGCTACCACCTTGACGGCGATCCCGAAAATGTCTGGAGCACAAAAGAGTTGATAGATTTTGGATTAGGCAATGAGGAAGGCCTTGGCGGAGTTGCTGACAACCACATGAGCATCAAAGCGGCCCCCGACGGACGCATCTTCCTGGTTGCTAAGGATAGCGATAACGTCGGTTATCTCCATCTCTACACCCGCAGCTCAGCAGGAGTATGGAGCGAACCAGTCCTTGTTGATATCGACCCACACGCAGCTGCTACCCGTCCTACGTTGCTGTTGGATCTGGAAAATAGCGCAGTCTATGTGCTTTACGAAGACGCCACCCAATCTCTGATGTACGTGTCTCATACGAGCATGAATACCCCGGTCTTTGGGCCCGCCTGCCCGTATGTTAGCCAGGCGTATATAGTAAACGTCACGTCCACCAAGCAAAACTTGAAGTCCAGTATGGGTTTAATGGCTGCAGGCAGCACGGCCACAGGTGACATCTACGTCAACCCGCTCAGTCTCACACTGAGCAGCGGAAACGCGCCCACGCTCACGAGCATTTCGCCCTCAAGCCAAGGCGCCAATGGAGCCGGCTTCGTCCTGACTATAAATGGGTCGAACTTCGGCAGTGACGCCGTCGTCTACTTCAATGGCGCCGATCGCGCAACAACCTTCGTCAGCAGCTCACAATTAACCGCGAGGTTACTGGCCACAGACCTACAAAACGTTGGAACATTCCCGATCACCGTTATGAACCCGAGAGGTGGAACCTCAACTGCAGTTGGTTTTAATGTAAACGCCTCGATCGGCAGCCTGGCGCCATCGAGCGCAACGGCGGGCGGCGCCTCCTTTCTGATCACGCTGAATGGCGCCGGGTTTCTAAGTGGCGCCGTAGTGTATTGGAACGGACAGCCCCGCACAACGAACTTCATTAGCTCCACCCAGTTGACCGCACAGATCACAGCCCAAGATATCCAGGCAGCAGGAATTGTGCCCGTGATAGTAATCAGTCCAGATGGAGTAGCCTCGGCACCAAGAGACTTCTTCATAAATAACCCTGAGCCAACGATTGCTACGATGTCTCCAGCGAGTGCCATTTTAGGCGCGGGCGCGTTCACGCTTACAGTTAACGGCACAAATTTCAACAGCAGTTCAAGGGTGCGATTCAATGGCGGCAATCGCACCACAAATTTCGTCAACTCCACAGAATTAACGGCCCAAATATCAGCAGGGGATCTGGCGACCGCGGGAGCGTTTTCAGTTACCGTTTCCAACCCCGCGCCAGGCGGGGGCACGACGTCGCCGAGCTCTTTCGCAGTGCTCAATCCAACTCCCACGCTTAATGGCATCACGCCGGCAAGCGTGATGGCGGGTACCGGTGGATTAACACTCACTGTAAACGGCACTGGCTTCGTGAATAGTTCGGTGGTGAGCATAAATGGTTCCGAACGCCCAACAACCTTCGTAAGCGCTACGCAGTTGACGGCGCAAATTAACGCTACAGATATTCAAGCAATCGGCACGTTTCCAATTACGGTCTTCAGTCCGGCGCCTGGTGGTGGCAGTTCATTGCCGATCACATTCACGGTGAACAATCCGGCGCCGTCGCTCACGAGCATATCACCCACCACTAAGACGGCAGGAGATTCTGCCTTTGGCTTGACGGTAAATGGCAGCAACTACAACAGTACGTCCATTGTGCGTTTAAACGGTAGTAATCGCCCTACTACACTTATCAATTCAGACCAATTACTCGCCCAAATCACCCAGGCTGATCTGGCGGTGGCCGGCACCTGTCTAGTCGAGGTCTTTAATCCGGCTCCCGGCGGAGGCACTTCTACGTTTGCCAATCTCATTGTCAATAACCCAGTGCCAACCGTCAGCAGCCTCTCTCCGAACCGGATTTTGGAAGGAAGCAATGGATTTACGCTGACCGTCAATGGCAGCAACTTTGTTAGCGGCACAGTGGTCCAATGGAACGGAGAAAACCGGAACACAAGCTTTATCAGCCCCACACAGGTTACCGCGCAGATTGCGGCGACGGACGTATCTAGCAATGGAATAGCCACCGTTACAGTGAATAATTCTGCGCCCGGTGGCGGGACTTCCAACGCGTTGACCTTCAATATCGATCCAAATGCTCGGGTCGTGAGCGCTGTTAGCAGCTCCGGATCCTCAAACAGCATTGTAACTATTCCGATTCGGCTGGCGGCTCAAGGCGATGAGAACGCTCTCACATTTTCTTTGAGTTTTGATCCCGCGCTTCTAAGTAATCCCCAGCCGAGCTTATCAGGTGACGCTTCTGGCGCAACCCTGATCACGGACAGCAGCGACGTGGCCCAGGGGCATTTCGGAGTAACAGTATTGCTGCCGGCGGGACAAGTTTTTGCCGCCGCCACACGCCAAATCATTGACGTGACCTTCAACACGGCAACAGTGAGCACTCAAACCAACACAGTCGTGACTTTCGCTGACCAGCCGGTAGTTCGTCAGGTGTTAGATATGGATTCCGTTATCTTGCCTGCACTTTACAACTCGGGCATCGCGACGATTGCGCTTGGCTACGAAGCAGATGTCGCGCCCAGGCCCAACGGCAGCATCAACGGCAGCGTATCGGTTGCCGATTGGTCGCAAATAGGGAGATTTACTTCGGGACTCGATACCACAAGTTCTGGAAGTGAGTTTCAACGAGCAGATTGTGCACCGAAGGGCACTTTGGGCGGCGGCAGCCTGACTGTTGCCGATTGGGTACAAGCTGGCCGCTATGCGTCGGGCTTGGATCCCGTGGTACCGGCCGGTGGCCCAACTGGGACGACGACCGCCCTGCTAAGAGATGACGGTAATGATAAGTCTGCTATGACGGGAGATGCGCCGGCGCCGACAACGAGAGTGCGTCTGGTGGAAACGGAAGCGAGTGAAGGGGTGGAGCGCCGATTCAGTTTGGAAGTTGAGGCACAAGGTAATGAAAACGCGCTCGGCTTCAGTCTCCAGTATGACGCGTCGCGAATGACGTTTATAGCTGCCGAAAAGGGCGCAGGGTTTAGCGAGGCGATGCTGAATGCTAACAGTAAGGAAGCAGACCAGGGTCGAGTTGGCATAGCCCTGGCGTTGCCGGCAGGCCGCAGCTTTGGGCCCGGCAAGCATCAGGTGTTGGTGTTCCGCTTCACCAGCCCGACGGCAGGGGAGAAGACCGTTCTGAGTTTTGGCGACACACCGGTGTCTCCTGAGGTGGTAGATGTCAATGCGACACCTATGAAGAGCATCTTTGAGGAGTCTGATGCGCTGGATCAGGCAAAGCTCTTATTGTTGCTGCCCGATTATCATTTGGACGTAATGCTCGGCAGTGACATCGTTTGGCGAACATTCTTCCGGATGTTGCGCCCGCCGCCGGCATAATCACTCTACTCAAGAAGCAAAACTCAACTCACATAATCTCAAGGTTGGGAAGGGTTGCTTGCACCCGCCGCCTTAATCACCCATCCTGCCAAGTTAATAGTCAGGTCAGATGATCTTGATTAATTCTTGCTGTTTGAGTTGAGTGCTAGAACAGCGGGGTCGAGTAGACGGGGTGCTTTCTGGCTGGGGGTGACGTGCACCATCACCTGATTACTGCCCCGTCCCTCACAGAACCGTACAAGCAGTTTTCCCACATACGGCTCTTCAACCTCGCTTCAGGGCCGACCCTGGGCA
>DATEUF010000089.1:0-2298 GCA_035283325.1 Pyrinomonadaceae bacterium
ACCCAACGGGATGCACCAAGGACGGCCACTCGATTGATGGCGTGCTCCCGGATGATCAGCGGCGTGGCGGCAGTTTTACCTGGCCGCCGCCGAAGGAAAACTACGTGTGGTCGGCGCTGCAGGGGGCCGTGGCACAAGCAGTCATCCTGAAGCGCGCCGGATATGACGTCTTCAACTGGGAGAATCAGGCGCTGCGGCGAGTGCTCCAGTGGCTGCACAGCCAAGCCAACTTTCCGGCGGCGGGCGATGACACCTGGATTCCCCATCTGATCAACTACTATTACGGGACGCAGTTTCCCGCGCCCGTGCCTACTTCGCCCGGCAAGAACATAGGATGGACGGACTGGACGCACTCTGGTACGGCCCCCTCTTCGACTCGCCCGCCAGCCCCGACGGGACTTCAGGTGACCGTGAAGTGAGTGAACGTACTTCGGTACCGTGGGTCGATCCCTGCCCCAGAAACACAGAATCCAGACGGCATTCGATGAGTTCAAAGGCGCCGATTAGGATCGGCGGTCCGGTACCAATCAATGAAGCGGGTTAATCCTTCCTCGATCCGCACTGCTGGGTGGTATCCCAACAAACGCTCGGACTTGGAAATGTCAGCCCACGTGAGAGGGACATCGCCCGGCTGCGGTGCCCTGACCTCGCGGAGTGCTTTGCGACCGGTAAGTCGTTCCAGCAGACCTACCAGCTCTCCCAATTTTACCGGGTTGGAGTTTCCCAGATTAAACACTTCAAACGGGATCTTGCCATCCATTCCACGCGGATCGAACTCCAAGGCAGCCAAGACGCCCGCGACCGTGTCGTCAACGTAGGTGTAATCCCGGCCGCTGGATTCGTCCCCAAAGATGGGGACAGGTTTCCCTTTTTCAATCAGCCCCACAAATTTATGAATGGCTAGATCGGGACGCTGCCGAGGTCCGTAAACGGTGAAAAAGCGTAAGCAGATCGTCTCAATTCGGTAGAGATGCGCATAGGTATAACAAATTAGCTCCCCGGCCAGCTTGGTAGCACCATAAGGCGAGATCGGCCGCAATTCAAAATGGCTTTCTGAAAACGGCACGAGGCTGGTGGCGCCGTAGACCGAGCTCGAAGAGGCAAAAAGAAACTTCGACACACCAAACTCGCGGCACAATTCCAGCAAATTGACGGTGCCCGCGATATTGACGCGCTCGTAGAGACGCGGATGTTCGATAGAAGGGCGTACGCCTGCCCGAGCGGCGAGGTGAATGATCGCGTCGGGTCTTGTCCGCGCGATTACTTCGCGGAGCTGCTCGAAATCACAGATATCGACAGCGTTGAACTCAAAGGATCCAGTGCGTCCAACATCCGCAAGATTGGCCTTCTTCCAATCCGACGAATAGAAGTCATCTAGATTGTCTATGATGGCGAGCTGCTCGCCCCGGCGAAGCAACGCTTCCGCCACATGCGAACCGATGAAACCGGCTCCTCCGGTCAGCAAAATATTTTTGCGAAGGGAACTCACTGTCATCTGTATCTACGGAACCTTTTCTACCCGATGTGAGCCCGGGACCGCGATCACGCCCCCGCAGATTCACGGTCGGTTCACTTTGCGAGCGGATCGGAGCGACATTCGAATTTCAAGACCTTGCTAGACTACCTCAGATCTCTTCATGAAAGTCCAGATTCTCGCAGTCCTGCCCATACCGGCTCCCGACGCTCAGCCGTCCATGCCACACTCAAGCCTACCTCCAATCGCGGTCTTGCACGAAGGCTGCCTTGAAGGTTGTTGTCCTGTCGAATAGTGAGCGAGAACACATCAATCCTAAGAGCGCCGACTGTCCTGGCCCAGTTGGCGTGTGCCAAATGAGAAGGCTTAGGATGGTTTTCTACAATCTCCCAAGAACCACGAAGAGCCCTAACCCAAGTAGAGTCCCGCTCAGGAGCATCAGCGAAAGCAGCACAGCGCCGAAGGCTTTCATCCACGAAAATTGATGAGCAGCCTGGACGGCGCCGAGCCGTCTCGCATTCCCATGCGCCGCATCTATTTACTCGCATGAGATAATGGAATATGCGTCATGGAATGCCTCACCTCACCCTGACCCCGCATGGCAATGCCTACCGCGCCATGTTCCAGTCGCCAAGCCGTGGGCGCTCCTTAACTCTAAACTTCCAACTCTCAACACACATCCTCCCTGTTTTCAAACTCTTGCGCACTCCTTCGCTCCGTCTCGAAAACTCAGCCCAGTGTTTTCATACACTTACAAACGGTGATTATGCACTTGACACAGACGTATGGATTTGATACCCTTCTCACTGTCGAGAGGGTATCAC
>DATEUF010000090.1:0-3001 GCA_035283325.1 Pyrinomonadaceae bacterium
TGGGGCTGCTTGATGGCAAGTTCCGGATTCCGGACGACTTCAATGCGCCGCTGCCGGATTCTGTTATCCGCGCTTTCGAAGGCCGGAAGCGGTGAGGCTCCTGCTCGATACGCACGTACTACTGTAGGCGGCGGCAAACAGCGCGCGCTTGCCACGCGAAGCACGCAACCTTTTGGAAGACAAGGGCCGGTGCCTGACTTGCCTTAATTGCCTAACTTAACGCGGCGCAGGAATATACTTGTTCCAGCCGTTCAAGCTGCCCAACAACATCTCGACCCCACCTGTTCCAACCGTTCCAGCAGTTCCAGTCGTTCCAAACGTTGAAGATTTGCGGTCGTGATCCGGAGCCGGGCTTTTATTTCCTAACCCGTCTGCCTCAGCTCTAAATCAAGCCGACGAACATGCTCGCCGATTCGATTGCCGACGAACCTGCCGCTTGTGCCGTAGTTTGTCAGTACTATAATTGCTCTTGCGTCAAACCTCAGCGGCTGTCGGGTTGTCGTGAGTGACGTCCACGCTCCGCCAAAAGCGTTAGCTGCGTCGCGCATCGCGCGTGGCTTGCCTTTGGGCCGCTGCTTATGCGAAGAGGAGTAAGTACGGTATTATGATAGAGGTGACACCGGCGGCGATCATCGATCGCAAGTTATCGAAAGGGTGGGGCACTTTCAGATGCTCAAGCTAACACAAGAAGAGCAGGCATGGCTTGACGCGTATAGGGAGGCTCTAAACAAGCAGCATCCCGAGGCCGTTCAGGAAATGCTGATTTATGGTTCGAAGGCCAGAGGTCGGGCTCATGCTGATAGCGACCTCGACGTGCTCTTGATTGTGAAGGATGATGCCGCCGGGCTGAAGAGAGATCTGCGATGGATCGGTTATCTGCTCGCGGCGAAAACCGACGTGTTGCCGTCTATTCTGGCCTACACCGAAAAAGAGTGGGAAAGCCGAAGGCGAAGTGGATCAACTTTCCGTAAAGCCGTTGAGCGCGACGGGGTACGCGTCGTATGAACCGGAACTTGGTTTTGGCGGAGTGGCTGCGCGCATATGCCTCGCTGCAAGCCGCGGCGAACTTAACCCGGGACGGCCTTTACGCGGATGCAATCTCGCGTGCCTATTACGCGATCCTTCATGCCGCTAAAGCTGGGCTCCACGTTCACGATGTGGCCGCTGAAAGTCATGCCGCGGTCCGGCGAATGTTCGGTTTGCATCTCATAAAGTCCGGGGAAATAGAACCCAAATGGTCAGCTTATCTCACAGCTGGTCTCGATGACCGCTTAGCGGCCGACTACGACGTTGAGACCGAGTTTTCGAGAAAAGAGGCTCGAAGCGAGTGCGTACGAGCCGGGGAATTTCTTGACCGTATCAAGCAATACTTATTGAAGAATGGCCTCAAAGAAACAGAGCTGCGTAAGCGGCAGCGACGCCAATCATGAAAGGCAAAAAAAGGACCGGAAAGGACCGGGGACGTAGTTGACTAACTGGACAAACTCGCCGAACAGCTTTTCTGTGATCCTCTGCGTTGCGGATTTTCACCGTCTCACTAGGTTCGACCTTCAGCCATGGTCACGAGCGCGCTCAAACCAAGCCGCCACGCACAACAAATAGCCGCTGTTATTATTCTGATTCAATTACGCTGATTTTAGTTCTTTCAATTTCGCTGTCAGCGCAGGCAAGATTTGTTTATAATCCCCGACGACACCGAAACGGGCAACGCTGAAAATATTCGCGTCTTTGTCTTTGTTGATCGCGACGATGACTTGTGATCCCAAACACCCAGCGAGGTGCGCCATAGCGCCTGAGAGACCGACGGCGATGTAAAGTTTCGGGCTGACGGATTTTCCGCTCTGCCCCACCTGAAGCCGCGCGGGCACCCAACCCTCATCACAAGCAGGACGACTAGCCCCAACCGCGCCGCCGAGAACACTAGCGAGATCGCGGAGCATCGCAAAGTTTTGCGCGCCGCCGATACCACGCCCGCCGCTGACGACGACCTCAGCGTCTTCTAACTTCACCCCCTCCGCTTGCTCTTTGATCCGCTCGACAACCTTCACTTTGATCGCCGCAGGATCCACCTTGCCTTCGACTGGAATTACCTGACCTTGCCGGGAGGCATCGCAGGCTGCGGGCGGCACGATTTTCGGTCTTATCGTAGCCATCTGAGGTCGGGCAGACCTGGATACCATCGTGGCATGAGCGTTACCTCCAAAGACTGGGCGAGTCGAGGCAAGGAGTTTTGTCGGCGGGTCAATGGATAACGCGATGCAGTCCATCGCAAGCCCGCCTCCCAAGCGACCATTGAGTCGCGGAGCCAAATCCAAACCAATGTCCGTATGACCAAGAAGCATAATCGAAGGAAGAACTTGCTGGCAAAGGTTTGCCGCGATCTGGGTGTAGGCATCGGAGTTATAATGATCCAGCAAACTATCTTCGGCAACATAGACGTTGTCAGCGCCATAGGCGATTGCCTCTTGAGCCAAGCCACCGGCTTTGCTCCCCATCAACAGGACGCTTGACTGCTCGCCCAGTTCATCGGCAAGTTTTCTGCCGAGTCCGATGAGTTCTATCGTGACTGGCGCTAATTTTCCATCGGCGATCTCACCGCAAACTAAAACACCTTTGTGATTATCCATTGTTTGTCCTCCGTCTGAGTATCCACTCAACCCGAGTGTCATTTTGAGCGAAGCGAAAAATCTCGTTTGAGTAGTCGAGATTTCTCGGCGCGAAAACCGCGCCTCGAAATGAGAAGCTGAGTAATAATCAATCAGATCAGCTTGCTCAGCTTCATCGCCAGATTAGCGGCTGCTTCCTCTGGAGTAGCCCCTGCGATGATCTCACACTCGGTCTTGCGAGTTGGCACAGAAAGCGCGGTGACTTCGGTATGGGCGTTCGCTTTGTCCAACTTGGCGGGCTCGGCTCCAATATCCTGGGCTTTCCAAACTGGAATTACTTTTTTGCGCGCCATCATCAGACGCGGTCCAGCAGGGAGACGCGGTAGACCAATCTC
>DATEUF010000091.1:0-4817 GCA_035283325.1 Pyrinomonadaceae bacterium
CCTCTGGTTTCACACTCCTAACATGAGGACCTTGTTGCTTTGTGTTCATTCTTGGTTGCGCGCAATGCTCAAGAAGCGGCGTGATCTCTTGCTGGATAATGTGGCATTGCGTCAGCAACTAGCAGTCCTGAAACGGTCGCAGACAAGACTCAGGACTAAGCAGTCGGATCGGCTGTTCTGGATTTGGCTGTCACGAACTTGGTCTGGCTGGCGGCCTGATCATCGTCAAACCTGCAACTGTCGTTGGCTGGCATCGTCGAGGTTTTAAGCTCTATTGGACGAAGCTATCGCGGCGTGGGGGTAGCGGTCGATTAGCAGTGTCCAAGGAGATCCGGGCCTTGATCAGGAAGATGGCGACTGCCAATCCGCTGTGGGGAGCACCAAGAATCCATGGCGAATTACTGAAGCTGGGTATCAACATTTCGGAACGGAGTGTGTCGCGATTGATGCCTCAACGTCGTCAGCCACCCTCACAAACCTGGCGTACATTTCTCGCCAATCACCTGCATGAAATAGCTTCAGTTGATCTATTCACTGTACCAACAGCGACCTTTCGGGTCTTATTCAGTTTGGTAATCTTGCGCCACGAGCGGCGGTGTGTGCTGCATTTCAATGTAACGAACAACCGACAGCTCAGTGGGCGGCCCAGCAACTGGTCGAAGCTTTGCCGGAAGCATTTCGTGAACGCCATCTGTTTGCGCGATCACGACAAGATTTATGGTAACTACTTTCAGCAACGGGTGCGCGGCTTGGGCTTGAAGGAGGTCCTAAGCGCGCCGCGCAGTCCCTGGCAGAACGCTTGTGCTTCACACTGCACCTCCTGGGAACGATCCACGACGACCTCAGCACGAGGAAGCCTCTGAGACAGTTTGATTCCCTGCGCCTTTCGCGGCGGGGAATTGCCGGGATGCTCGTACAAGCACTCTTTCTTGTCGTTGTAGGGGTGTCCTCGCACCAGCCCATGATGATGCCATATTTTCACCGCGCTTGGAGAGATCCCTAGCAGAGCGGCCAGTTCCTTGAGCGTCAGCAATCCCCTCGCGCGCAACCGATCATAGCGGGACTGCAGACCATAACTGCGCTGGAGCCGAGCAACCAAGCGACCATGGAAGGCCTGACCCTGGCCAGAACGCATGCCGCGCTCATTGAGGATGGCAGCGATCTGTGCATAGGTGTGATGATTGAGCAGCCGGTCGATTTCCTGGACCACTGCGGGGCTGTTCATCCGCTGCTGCCAGGCGTTCAGAGGAAGGGGCAGTTTCAGAGTCTTGGTGGCTCCGCCTTTGAAGCGAATCTGGAGAGTGATTTCCTGGCTACGGCTCAAGGTGACGTCTTCGAGCAAAAGGCGGATCATCCGTTTCCGTTCCCGCTCCGGCGTATTGGGATCACGCCACAGCCGAGGGAAGTCTGCGGCCAGTGAAGAGATGGCCGCTCGCTGTTGGTCACTTAAGACTCTTTGGTCTTGCTCGCGCTGACGCTGGTACTCCTCTTGCGCCTCGGCAAGGAAACGTAGCTTGTGATTCCAATCGGCCTCGAGAGAGTCCGCTACCAGCCGGTTGTCGGGATCGACGCGCATATAACGGCGCTGTGAGAGCTCGGCTTCATAACGTGCTCGCTCCACTTGCTGTTGGCGTAGCCGGTCCGCTTCCTCCAGCCGGGACTGTAGTTCCTGCTGGACAGCGAGCGCCACGTCCAGGGTAACCGGGGTGACGACTGCGACCAGGAGTTCGCCGATGGCCTGATCGATCCCTGTTCCGGGAATACTCTGGCAGATGGGTTCGGCCTGCTGGATGCTCTTACTCTGGCAGAGGTAGTCGGGCTGGAGACAGCCATTGCGACTGTGATAACGAACAGTCATCCGGTTGCCACAGTGGCCACAAAGAATCAATCCTTGCAGTAAGGCCGGCCCTTCTCGTGGTGGACTCTTGAGGCGGTCGGCTCCGTTGGCCTGGGCGTTTTCATGTAGCTGTTTCAGGTTCTGCTCATAATCCTCCCAGGAGATGTAGCCGCTGTGCGCTGCGGGAATGAAAGTGTCCCATTGCGGCCGCGGAATAGACTCGATGGTGATGCGGCCAGCGACGGTTTTGCGCGTGCGGGTTCGGCCATAGACGAAAGCGCCTGTGTACCTTGGGTTGTGCAGGATAGAAAGTACCTTACTGTGTTCGAGCCGGGCCCAGACCAACTCTCCTTGTTGCGGTCCCGAGTGAAGCCGCCGCGGAAATAACAGTCCCTGCTGCCGAAAGGCTTTCACCGTGGCCAGCGCCGAGCCGCTCTGGCGGAACGTATCAAAGAGTAAGCGTAAAGATTGCTGTACCTGTTTGTCAGGATCAAGAATCAAGACCCCCTCAGAGTTGTAGACCAAGCCCACCGGAGGACGTATTTCCAACTCACCGCGTCGGGCCTTGTTGCGGATGCCACCTTGCAAGCGGGCGCGCAGTACGTGCAGTTCCGCCTCGCTCATCGTGCCTTTCAATCCCAACAATAACCGATCATTGAAATGAGAGGGATCGTAGATGCCATCTTCATCCAGGATCAGAGTGTCGGTAAGCGCGCAGATCTCCAACAGCCGATGCCAGTCGGTCGAATTGCGCGCCAGCCGTGACACTTCTAGACCCATCACAATGCCCGCACGCCCCAGGCCTACTTCCGTCACCAACTGCTGAAAACCTTCACGGTCCACAGCCGACGCTCCCGACTGACCCAGATCACCATCAATGATAATAATCTGCTCCAACGACCAACCCAGAGCCACTGCGCGCCCACGCAGATCATACTGGCGTTTGGTGCTCTCGCTGTTCTCGAACACCTGACGCAGGGTCGACTGGCGAATGTAGAGATAGGCATTCCGCTTCAAATGGCTGGCCCTTACTTTCTGATGTGTTTCATTGCTCATGCTCTTGCCTCGTGATGCCGTAAAGTACGATTCTGGCCATAATCATAACGACGTCGGTACGCACATCTGCACAAATCATCTCTTCCCGATTAGTCCGCTCTTGCCCCTTTTTGGCATTGCTCGCCGTGCAGTGAGACCACGCCTGCAGCCACTCTTTCATTCCCCGTCGCATAAAGAGCGCCAGCCCCTCTCCTCGCCTCATTCCCCCATCCTGCTGTAAGACCTGCCGCCGCAGCTCTTCGTAACGAGCCAGTAACTCCTCACTGGCCTGCGCAGTGAAGACCCCGGCAGTGAACTGATCAGCGCCGTTTTTTTTCCCGCCGCAGCTGCCGTTCGATGCTGCGAGGGTGCACCCGCACCTGGAAGTTCTGCGCCACCATCTCTGCCAGTTGTTCGGTGTTGAGAGACGGTTCTTTCGCTCGCGCCGCCAGCAGAAACTCCATTACCGCTGCCGTCAGTTTGTTTCCCTCCTTCGGCCCGCGCTTCTGCGGCAGCAGCCCTGGCAATCCGGCTTGCGCCAAGGCTGACTGGGCTTGATAGAAGGAGGGGCGCGATAAACCAAAGGCCTTCGCCGACTGGCTGACGGGCCGACTCTCGCTCTGCACCTGACGCAACATCTCGTACTTGACCTGCACTAGGTCGTTGGGATCGAAGAAGTCGCTCTCCTGGAACAGTTCGTGGGTCACCGTCTGCGGGCGCGGGTTGAGCGTGCCTTGCTGCCGCAGCGCTTGTCGCTTTTCCTCGTTCTGTTTGTCTGCCGACATCTATGCCTCCGGAAGAGCATGGTCGAGTAACTGTAAGTATAATTATGTACATAATCTTTAGCCTGTCAAGTCCTTTATGTCGCTAACGCTTGTAAATACAAGCCGTGTACTCTGCTTATCGTTCGTCAATACTTCCTTCGCTAACCCTCGCCGGACATCATTCTCCTTACAGTTATGACATAGTTTCCTTTACACTCGTCCCCTGTTTGTTTCAAGCGTTCAATCAGGCGCGCCAGAGCGAGCAACTCCTCCACTCGAAACAGTGACCGCCCTACCGACACGGCGACGAACGCCTCCTGCGCTACCACACTGGTCCAAACGGCGGGAATTGAAACCAGTTGCCCCTTAGCATCGTGAAACCAGACCCGCTCTTCACCCCAGTTCTGGCGGTAGGTGACCAGCTCGAACTCCTGCTGAAATAGTGGGTGGTAAGGATGGGTGACTCGGAAACATCGGCTCTCAAAGTCACTATCAGGTGTAGTTGACTGCTTATGAGAACCCCTATGCGGAGCGCTTCATCGGCTCGTTGCGACGGGAGTGCCTGAATCACATAATCATATTCAATGAATCTTCTCTGCGATGTATTCTGAAAGCCTACTTCGAGTACAACGAACACTCACGGACACATTTGGCCCTTGAGAAAGACGCGCCAGCGTGCAGAGCCATTCAACCACCGGTACTAGGCACTGTCGTCGAGCTGCCGTTGGTCGGAGGGTTGCATCATCGCTACGAGCGAATAGCCGCCTGAGGCCTCACTCTTACATACCAAATACCAATTGCTGCTGAAGAGCGATAGGTGTCGTGCGTTGGTCATGGATACCGTTGTGTCTCACTGTATGAGTGATTGGACCAGGGCAGAACGTGACCGAAGATTAAGAAGAGCACCGTGGTGAATTGAAACCGCTAGTCTTCATAGCTTTGATGACCGAACGGAGTTTCTAGTAGCGACAGGTATCGAGTAGTCCGGAAGAGTTCATCGATGAATAGGGATCCGACGAGCTTCCGGCTGGAGGCACCCGCTCTATAACCTCAGCGTCACGATAGAAGCGAAAGAGCGGCAGTCGCACCTGGCCGTGCTCGGAGCCGGCCAACTTTCGCCGATAGTGGCGATCCGGCTTCGGGTCAAGACTGCTTGGAAATGACCTTATGTCGTAAATCAG
>DATEUF010000092.1:0-9269 GCA_035283325.1 Pyrinomonadaceae bacterium
GGCCGTGGCGCTGGCGCTGCAGAGGAAGTGGATCGTGGTGCGCCATCCATGACAAACGAGCAACTATTCAGGTGGTTTTTCGTCGCTATCGTCGTAACCGCCTTCTCCATCTCAGGATACTTCCGTCGACGCGCGCGCCAATCGGGTGAAACGATCTCCAGGGTGAGCGAGGGAAGACTTGGCTTGCTCGCGCGCCTACTTTTCGCGGCGCCGCTATACTTCTCGCTCATGGCCTATATGCTGAATCCCGAATGGATGGCATGGTCTTCACTTTCGCTGCCCACAGGGCTGCGGTGGCTCGGGGTCGTTGTGGGTATTGCGGTGCTGCCTTTGCTCACCTGGGTCATGATCAGCATAGGCAAGAACGTATCGGAGACGTTTCTGACAAAGGAGCGTCACGAGCTGGTCACCCATGGCCCTTATCGCTGGGTCCGGCATCCTCTGTACGTGGTTGCCACGATAGAGTTTCTTTCACTGAGCATTGTGGCCTCCAATGGGTTCATGATGATTATGGCCCTGATTGCGTTCATCGCCGTTGCTTTATTCGTCGTGCCGAAGGAGGAAGCTGAGCTCATACGGAAGTTCGGGAACGAGTATCGGGAGTACCAGGAGCGGACTGGTAAGTTTGCTCCGCGCCTATCCCTGTTCAAGTGAAAGGAGACACAAAATGGATTTGGCTTCGGAAAGAACCCGGCTGCTCCAGCGCGACGCCGAATGGGCCGCTGCAGCTTCTGAGGGGCGCGACATTGAACGCATTCTCTCGTACTGGACCGACGATGCGGTCGTTCTCCCGCCCGGCCTCCCAGCGGTTGTCGGCAAGGCTGCATTGCGCCAGTACGTACAGGGCAGTATGCAGATCCCTGGGTTTAGGATCACCTGGGCATCGCAGGATGTCACCTTCTCACCGGATGGAAATCTCGCGTATATGCTCAGCCGGAATGCGGTCACCATGAACGCCCAGGACGGCGCGCCTACCACGACTGAGGGCCGTGCGGTCACGATCTGGCGCCGAGAACCCGATGGCGAATGGCGCTGTGCCGTGGATATATGGAATGCGGAGCCTGCGGCCTAACTGCTCGCTGGAGCCACATCCTCCCACGCCACATCCTTTCTCGCCTCGCGAATTCGAAGTGCTGACGCTCGCGGCAGACGGACTGACGAACAAGGAGATCGCCTATCGGCTCGGCCTGAGCGTGGCGCTGGCGCTGCAGCGGAAGTGGATCGTGGTGGGCCACTGATTCTCGAAGCGGCAGAGACCGTCTTGCCGGAGTTTGGCAGCGGCCATGTGTGGCACCCGGAGTCATGGCGCTCAGTGCGACATCCTGGGTCGAGGCCGCGACGCTGCCGGCGACTGCCAGGCGGTGTCATTGCTCTCTTTGAATCACTGTTGCAGAAACGGGGTAGCCGGTGTATGATTTCATGTATCGAACCCGGCCTCACCGGGCCGCCGGAGCCACCACATGACTGGCATGGGACTACATCCAGCGATCCAAGGCTAAATATGCGCTTGTGCGATGGCTAAGATAGCGAGGTATCCCCTATGTCCGCCGCTGATTACGTTGACTTCGACCTCGAAATTGTCCGCCTCGCAAGGGGCAAGTACCAAGCCCGAGTCATAGAATCTCCTGCTGGTCAAGCCTCAGCCGAATTTCGGCGCCCATTCTCCGATCTAGAACTTGAAAACTTCCTTCTCGAATTTGGTCATCCGCGAACTGGCGTCCGTAGCATTAACTCCGTCGAGATGCAGTCCGCCGAGATTTTTGGCAAGAGACTGTTTGATGCTGTGTTTCGAGGTGCTGTGCGGGAATGTCTCACATCGTGCCTACATCAAATTGACCGAAGTGAAATACCCGGACTGCGAATTAAGATGCGGTTGGTTAACGTGCCGGAGTTGGCTAGTCTACCGTGGGAGTATCTCTATCATCCTACTCTCCGACGTTTTATTGTTCTTTCAACAAAGACCCCGATTACTCGTTACGTCGATTTACCACGCCCTATAATGCCTTTGACGTTAAGCCCACCTCTGCGCCTATTGGTCGTGGCGGCCGGGCCATCGGATTATCCAACGCTTGATATCGACCGTGAAAAAACCAAGCTAAGAACTGCGTTGCGTGACCTTGAGCGGCGTGGCCTGATCGTATTAGAGTGGCTAGAGCCAGCCACGTTGTTTACACTACAGCAACGTCTTCGTCGGCAGGCGCGTTTAGGACCAGTGCATTTCTTCCACTTTATTGGTCACGGTGGTTGGGATGAGCAAGCTCAAGATGGCGTACTGCTTTTCGAACATGAATATCGAAGTGGCGATCCCGTTAAAGCTAGCCGTCTGGCCACAATTCTTTGCGATCATCGATCGTTGCGGCTCGTGATGCTGAATGCTTGCGAGGGAGCACGCACATCGCCTACCGATCCATTCGCCGGTGTGGCGGCAACACTGATTCAACAGGGTATCCCAGCTGTAGTCGCAATGCAGTTTGAGATCACTGATGATGCTGCGATTCAGTTGGCCCAAGAATTCTATGGTTCACTGGCAGATGGCTATCCGGCCGAAGCGGCATTGTCCGAGGCGCGCAAAGCTATCTTCGCCTCTGGCAATAAGATGGAATGGGGTACGCCGGTGTTGTACCTGCGCTCACCTGATGGGCGCTTGTTTTCGCTGTCAAATATAGAGCAGACGATTCTCAGTGATGGTCAACTTATCGCTTATGAAGAAAAGCTGATAGAGCCTCTCCCTAGCTACGATCCAAGGCCCACATTGGAGATTCCATCGGGTGTAGTCCGGCCAAACTCACCTTTCTATGTTGAGCGCCTTGCTGATCAGCGTCTGCACCGACAAGTACTCGGGCTTGGCACAACAACTACTATTCGTGCCGGGCGACAAACTGGAAAGACATCGCTCCTCATGCGAGGAATACAGGCAGCTAAGCAGGAAAAGCGCTCAATAGTCTACCTTGACTTCCAAACGATTGAAGTCGAATATCGAAAAACACTGGACAGCCTGCTACGACATCTGGCGGATGAAATGGCCTTTCAATTGGACATTGACCCAAGTGCTGTAGATAAAGCGTGGAAATCACTGCGAGGCACACCGGACAAGTTAAATCAATTTCTAAAAACAAGTGTATTGGCACAGGCAGAATCGCCTATTTTGCTGGCAATTGACGAAGCCGATCAGTTGTTAGACGCGCCCTACAAAACGGACTTCTTTGCCTCAATACGTGCCTGGGATTCCTTGCGAGCCTTCGACAATGTATGGTCTCGCCTGAACGTTGTCATGGTGATTTCTATGCATCCTTACTTGCTGATTGAAAGTGTCAGCCAATCGCCATTCAATGTGGGGGTGACGCTAGAGTTGCAGGATTTCGATGTTGATCAAGTCGTCGACTTAAACCATCGTCATGGCAATCCGATTGCGCTGCACGAGATACCAGAAGTGATGAGCCTACTTGGCGGACAGCCCTACCTGGTGCGCCAAGCGCTTTATACCCTGGTAGACCAGACGATGACCTGGGATAGACTGGCTGCGGTGGCAGGTAGTGACCAAGGACCGTTTGGCAAACACTTGCGATTCTATTTGGAGCAATTGAAGAAGCGACCCGAGTTGGTGAAAGCCATGCGACAAGTTATCGAGCACCATCGATGCTCAGATGAAGCCGTTTCGTATCGGTTGATTGCAGCCGGGTTAACTAAAGAGACGGTGGGCGAGTGTATTTGCCGTTGCGGATTGTACGAGGCTTACTTCAAAGAGGAGCTGCGATGATAGATGATTTTCAGCCAAGTGACTTCTTCGTAGTTGGTGGCACCCTCAAACGAGAGGCGTCCTCATATGTTCGGCGTCCAGCAGATGATGAGTTGCTGCGATTGACGTTAGCGCGTGAGTACTGCAATGCGTTGACTGCCCGACAAATGGGCAAGTCGTCGCTGATGATCCGAACAGCTGATAGGTTGCAAACACAGGGTGTGCGCGTGGCGATCATCGACCTGAGCGCTATCGGCAGCGATGTGACGGTAAGCGAATGGTACTTTGGCTTGGTGACGCGATTGACTGAGCAGCTGGGCTTGGCTGTTGACGAACAGGAGTGGTGGCAGGCGCACGCTGAGAGCAGCCCTGTACAGCGCTTCCGCGTGTTCCTCCGTGAAGTCGTGCTGGCAAGCATCTCCGAGCCAGTTGTCGTCTTCGTTGATGAGATCGACTCGACGCTGAAATTGCGCTTCACCGATGATTTCTTTGCCGCTATTCGTGCGATGTACAACGCGCGTGCCAGCGAGCCCGTGTATCAACGTCTCACCTTTGTGCTGGTTGGTGCCGCTCGCCCCGCCGACTTGATAAAAGATCGTAGGCGCACTCCTTACAACATCGGCGTCAATGTAGACCTGACTGATTTTCAATTCGATGAGTTAGTATCGTTCGTACCAATACTCGAAAGAACGCATTCGGGTCAGGGTGAGGAGATACTGCGCTGGGTACTCGACTGGACCGGTGGCCAGCCGTACTTAACACAGAAGTTATGCGCGGCGGTATCCGAATATGTCAATGGTGATGCCAAACTCGAGCAGAGCAATGTTGATACAATGGTTGAACGCCTATTTCTAGCCGACGAAACGCGCAATGAGAGCAACCTGCGCGCCATTCGCGACCGATTGTTAAGTAGCCCGTATCTGGCCAGGATGGTGCGTGTCTACAAGCAAGTGCTGGATGGAAAACGCGTACTCAACGAGGAGCGCTCGCTGGAACAGAATGAGCTGAAGTTGACCGGCCTGATACGCACGACGAAGCAGGGTATGCTCGAAGTACACAACCGAGTGTATAGCCGCGTATTCGACCTGACTTGGGCTAAAGCGAATACGCCGGTGAGTTGGTCTCAGCGCGTCGCTGTTGCTACAACGATCATCGCTGTGCTGGCCATCGGTGTGGCAGGATTCCTCGCGATCCAACAGCAGACGCAAACGGCGGATATTCAAGCCCAGACCTTCATCCAAAGTTTTCAGTCTACTACGAGTGCCGAGGTGCGGTTGGACAGCTTGGCCCGGCTGTTCGGGCTGGGGGGACAATACGTCCAACAAGCGCGTGATCTGTTCCTCAGCCTGAGCCAACAAGATCGGCTGGCACTGCTTAGCCCACAATCGCCGGAAAATGTCGGCAGCCAACTAGTGACGGTGATTGAGGGAGTATACCAGTATGTGTCGGACACATCGGATGGAAATACACTGCTCGCGACGATGGTTGGGGAGTTGGAACAGGTCAGCGCAACGGGTGCGTCGAGTTTAGCAACTGAAATTACCTTTTGGTTGCAGGCGCGCGAGTGGGCTCAGGCGGGACGCTATGAGGATGCTGTCGATCAATACAATGATGTGATTAATCGAAGTGAGAAACGCGGGCACTTGAACATCACAGCGCAGTTCGAGCGTGGGGTGGCGCATGTTGACTTGGGGCATTATGATGCCGCGCTTGCAGATTTCGAGGTGGTGTTAACATCTGACAGAGACCGTGAGGCGGCAGTAGTCGAACAGATTCTAGGTGAGCCGCCTTTAGCAGCTCGTTGGGCAGGACAATCAGCCCAGTACCCAAGTCTAAGTGCCGTGCTCCCCACTTTGACACCAACACCTCTAGTGATCAATACACATACGCCAACTCCAACGGTAACATCGACTGCTACCCGTACCTCAACTGCCACACCAAGCCTTATAGCAACTACACCACCACCGACTGTCAGTCCGTCGCCGACACCTGTACCAACTGTCGGTGGTTCCCCTATAGTCTACGGTGCTCTTACGTATGGCTCTGGCCGGCAAGCTTTGACGAATGGAACAACTCTCTACAGTGGTTTCCTGCTTTACTTCACGGTGAGGAATATTTCGGATCGAGAGCTGACCATGAATTTTAGAGGTCTCGCGATTCGAGATCCGACAAAGCCAGGCGATCAAAGATTTATTAACGGTATAAATTTGTTCAAAGGCACGTTGTACCCCAGTGAGGTTGTAGAAATCGAAGTACGTCTATCCAGTCTTAGTTGCAGCGGTTGTGATTTGTCCTGCAGCGATTGTGATTCGTTCCCGAGTATATCCGCTTCACAATGGGATCCGGGATCAAAGGTATATGTTCCAGAGGGTTGGATGCCTAGCTCGCTTCGTTATCGAGTAACTATTCAACCTGCCACGGCTACTCCGTTGCCTATGGGAGAAATAACTGGCGTGACTCTCCGCGGTGGACGATCTCATTCCATACTCATTGATGTTACCTATAGCGGCGTTGACACAAATGCCACGTATTCGGCCTGCATTCTTGGCACAAACTATAGTGCAACCTGTCCAACGTCAAACTTTCGACCAGCGTCTAACTCTGGTACGTTCAGCCTCGAAGCTTTGATAGACAACTCATATTGTCTAGGAGGAGCGTTCAAGGTGGAGAATCTCATGATAGCGCTAAGAAGATACGACACTTACACTGGAGTGCTCTCATCGCCTATAACGTGGACTTTTCCCTTTGAGTACACGTGGTGCTCTGGTCCGTAAAGTAAGGTCGGGAAAGCCGTAGTTCTTCAAAGGCGGGGGTCCACCTTACCTAAAGCTACGGTCGTTGTGACACGAAGCCGTAGATGCAGCTGTGATGCTCCATGGGGAGACATCACCTGCTGTTCTGCCAGCAGTCTCCTACCCGCCCGCGCGTCACCGGCAACGGTGAGGTGCGAAGCGACGGCTGATGCGCATACCGTTGGGTGGCCTCCGCCCTCTCACTCAAAAGCCGCTGGACGCACAGCGCAAAAGCGGCTACACTTAGCGCATAATATTCGAGTGGGACCCGAAGAAGGCCGCCATCAATCTACGCAGGCACAAAGTCACTTTCCAGGAAGCCGCAACGGTTTTCAGCGACCCACTCGGCGTAACGATTCCCGATCCGGATCATTCGACCGCCCACGGAAAGAGAAGCCTATGAAGAAGAAGTCCAAGACCGAACTGGATGACGAACTGCGGCCAGAGTACGACCTTCGGAAACTGCTCAAGGGCGGTGTTCGGGGAAAGTACGCGGAACGCTTTCGGGCTGGCACGAATTTGGTCCCGCTCGATCCGGATGTGGCGAAAGCGTTTCCGAACGAGGAAGCCGTGAATGAGGCCTTGCGCCTCGTTATCGAATTGACCAAGATTCCGAACGGCAAGAAGCGCAGCACAGCGAAGGCGTAACGAAGGCGTCTTGCTCCACAGAGGTCTTTCGCAGACAGGCGGCCCAGTGACGGTCGTTGCGGCACGAAGCCGTAGATGGTGCTGTAATGCTCCATCAAGAGACATCACCGGCTGTTCTGCCAGCAGTCTCCTACCGGCCCGTGCGTCGCTGGCAACGGTGAGGTGCGAAGCGACTGGAACACTGTGGCCTTATCCGCCTCGTCCAGAAAACACACGTCGTGTTTGGCTTGACTCCCGTCGATTCCGATGTACACTGTCAGACAGACCTCCCGTGTCGGGGATCCGGAGGCCCGCCGGCGGACGCGGGTGACTGTGTCCCGGTTATGACTTCCGTGAAACGGCACACCGATGGCGCGAAGCGGGCAGACGGTGATGGGTCATCGCCTCGTTCTGCGCGAAGCATACCCCCATCGGCCTCCCTTTGTAGAGCATCAAGGTAACAGGCTTAGTCCGTCGTTGGCGCGCTTGTCCTTCCCCCAGGCCGGTCATAGTACCGCTCAGTTTCCAAAGCTGGCGATTGCGTGTATCATTACCACTGAACGACTCAGACTCTGCACAATCGGCAGACCTGCATGAGCGTGCGCTTCGAGTGGGACAAAGACAAGGCCGGAGCCAATTTCGAAAAGCACGGCGTCAGTTTCGACGAAGCCAGCACCGTCTTCAACGATCCGCTCGCATGCATCTTCGATGATGAAGCCCACTCGGCTAGCGAGAAACGTGAAATCATCGTCGGCCACTCAATAGCCGATCGCCTGTTGCTGGTCTGCTTCACAGAGCGCGTTCAAGACACCATTCGCATCTTCAGTGCACGTACCGCGACGAAGAGAGAGCGCAAGGACTATGAAGAAAACGCCAGGCGCTAAGCCACGACGAACCGCAGCGGACGATATGCTACCGGAATATCGCTTCGACTACAGCAAGGCACGCCCCAATCGCTTTGCCGGCCGGGTTGACGAGGGCCGAGTCGTGGTTGTGTTGGACCCGGATGTCTCCGAGGTGTTCACCACACCGGAGTCGGTGAACAAAGTGCTGCGCGCCCTTATCTCCAACATGCCAGCCAAACGCCGATCGGGCCCATCGCGCGGAGCATCGGTCAGCCAGTAACCCTGTCAAACGAGGTCGGCAAATCGCCAAGTTCTGGCTCGACCCGATTCCATTCGCCAGAAATCGGGGATTCAAAGAACACGAGTTGAACCGAATCGAACGTCTCGTCGTGAAGCACCAGCAGACGCTGATAGAGGCTGGGTATGAGCACTTTAGTCCTTGAGGCCGAACCGGCCGTGGTGGACCTCACCATCTCTAGTAAGGAACTGGCCGTAGACTTGGCGGATGGCCGCCGCCTTGTGGTCCCATTGGAATGGTATCCCCGGCTAGTACATGGAACTGCCCAAGAACGCAAGAATTGGCAATTACTGGGCAACGGCTATGCCATCGAGTGGCCGGACTTGGATGAGCATATTGGCATTGAAGGGTTGCTGGCTGGGCGGCGGAGTGGTGAGAGCAGGAAATCCCTCAATCGCTGGCTGGCTGGTCGAAGGGCAAAGGCTACCACACGCCGACGTGCAGTGATCAAAGGCGAAAACGCGCCCAACACGCGGGTGAAGCCGACGCGCCTACCGCCACGGCATTGACGGCCACACACTCGCAAACACTCACGGCGCTGTAGGTGATGCGGCAAGGTCTATCGCATGCTCCTGGATAAGGAGGCTGAGCGGCACGGAGACCTGCGCGTTGTCGATGAGAGTGGCGAAGACTATCTCTACCCGGCGGAGTACTTTGTCCTGGTGGATCTGCCACGCGACACAGTGCGCGCCCTCAGCAAGTCATACACCCGTAGTGTGCAGCGCGCTGGCTAAGTTACGGTCGCTGCGACACGAAGTCGTAGATGGTGCTGTGATGCTCCATCAGGAGACATCACCTGCTGTTCTGCCAGCAGTCTCCTACCGGTACGTGCGTCACTGGCAACGGTGAGGTGCGAAGCGACTGGAACACCGTAGCCTTATCCGCCTCGTCCAGAAAACACACGTCATGTTTGGCTTGACTCCAGTCATTCCGATGTACACTGTCAGACAGACCTCCCGTGTCGATGTCCG
>DATEUF010000093.1:0-12064 GCA_035283325.1 Pyrinomonadaceae bacterium
GTCCGCGGCGCCGCTGTGCGGCGCCACGGACTCGCTCCGACTCCGGCCCTCAAGACAGGAAACCGAGAGGAAAAGAGAGCTTCAGCTCGGTCTGGTGTTTAACACTACGGTGGGGCCAAATAACTCTGCCGAACGGGGCCATTGCACACTGCCGAAACCACCCAGGAAACTGTTGATTACACGATTCGGGACCTATTTGGACCATATACAACCCCGGGCGAGGTTCAGAAAATCGATTGGGGGTCAAATATGGACCAAGTTTTCCGGAGGGTGTTCTCCTGAAATGAGTCTTATCCCCAATCTCTTAAGGAATTGTGCGAAATCACACGGGAACCATGCAGCAAACCGGTTCTATGTTTAACACTACGGTGGGGCCAAATAACTCTGCCGAACGGGGCCATTGCACACTGCCGAAACCCCTAAATCGGCCTCCAGCACGGTCCACGATAATTTGCGTGTGATCTATAAGGCTAAAGCGAGATGGTTTTTCCCAAACCAGACCGCCATCGACTGAACGATAGGACGGCGTCGCGTTGTTTTTCCGATCGGTAGAGAAGCCGTTGCGCGTGTTGCCACAGTTGCGGCCACTCACATCGTGCTTCGTTGAATCACTACGCGGCAGGGCGTGTGACCATTGTGCAAAATGATCGGCACACCAGCGAAACCCTCATTGTCCACAAGGCCGACGGTCGATGGTTTGGCCGGAACCGGTGATGGCCAGTAAGAACGCCATGCCACTGGTGAGGAAGTAAGAGTCGCGCATCGAGTCGCCGGCTTCGTAGAGGACTCTGTTTTTGCTGATGCGAACCAGCTCAAGGTGAGAAGACAGACGAGCGTACTCGTCGCGCGGCAAGGCTGCCAGCAGACGATTGGGACTTGGATCGGCAGGTTGTTTCGTGGCAAGCACTGTTCTTCAAGTTCATCGCGAATTCGGAAGGAAGGTCAGCCAATCTGCAATGGCTTCCCGCATCAACTGCTAAGCGTCAAATAGCATCGATATCCTCGATGCCTCGGATGATGAGGAACACTCGGTAGCGTTGGGTCTACCGATGCGGAAGGATAAACCTGGGTTGATCCTCACCGAGAATTTACCAGTCCCTGTCCACGCTCGCGTTCGCCACGAAGGTTGATTTGTCGGTCTTCTTTTTTCTTATCGATGTTCTCCTTGCACAGCTTGCCAAAGATGCGCGCATCGAGATTGAGTAGTTTGGACTTAAAGTCTCTGCCCTGGCCAAGCGGACGCAGATCCGAGATCCGAAATGTCAGCGTCTTTACGGCCGAGAGTGCCATGGAGGGAAGTTGCCCTCGCGAAAGCTGCGACTTGAAATCCCATATCGCACCGGTGCCGTTCTGCCCATTATCCGCGTTAGTGATCTCAGGCGCGCCGATCTCCGATTCAAGTGTGAGCACCCGCACCTTCACCGGACCTTCCACCGTATCCTTTGAAGTATTTTTGAGTTGGGCTGCCATGCTCAGCGTGCCAGTAGCTCGATCGAAAGTGGGCCTCGAGAGTTCAAGCGTGACAGACTTGGAAATATCTTCGAGGTCGGCTAGATCGGCGGCGCCGTGATTGACCACTGTTCCGCTGACTCTCACGGGTGCGGTCCAGAGTTGGGCAATCCCAGTGCGGTTGTCGATCCAAGTGGGATGGAACGTACCATCGGCGTCGACGGCCAAGCCGGAGGTGTCACCGCCAGTGTTGAAAAAGGGATCAATCTCGACCCTCACCGAGACGAGTGAAGTCTTGTTATCGCTGGTCCCGAGGCTTATTAGATCCCATGCCGTGGTTTGCGAATACGCATTGGCGGCGTCCGTCACGGGCACGCTCGCGGAAAACGTATCGCCACCATCGAGTGAGGCTGCCGCGCGCAGTTTCCAACCAAGATTGTCCTTGGCCTCCCGGCGGTCGTACCAAGTGACTAGCACTACTCCATCTTTGTTTACTGCGACAGCCGGAAGCAGATGGTCTGGCCCCCTGCCGCCTTGCTCCGGCGATCGATCGTCGTTAACTGTCACGGGTTTCGACCACGTTTTTCCCTTGTCTGATGAGGACGATAGCTGAATTTGAATACGGTCCGAAACAATCGCCGGGAACACCGTATAAAGCCGGTCCTTGAACGGCTTACTGCCAGGATCAACGGCCAGTTGCCCCAGGATTCCACCGCGTTTCCTATCCACCTTCCAGTCTGTAATCTTTTGCGATTTGGTGAACGTCTCTCCGCCGTCTGTTGAGCTGATGACATGCAGTTCGGCGTTGGGCCCGAGCAAAGGCTCCTGCTCAAGACTCTGCCGGCGTCCTAGCTTAGTAAGTCCGAACATCACGAGGAACGTGCCGTCCGAAAGCACCGCGCCCGTGCCAACGCCAGCGATTATTGTCCCGTCAGGGTACTCGGCGTGAACCGGTCCAAGAAAGGTTTTGCCATCGTCGAGAGAGCGGAAGAGTTGCAAGCTCCAATGACTCGTGGAGCCGGAGATGCCTCTAACGGAGCCTTGGCCCACGATATAGAGTCGATCGGCATATTTACCGTTTGTCTTGTCTATGTAGATGTACTCCCTGTCGATGAACTGGAATCGCGACAACTCCTTCCATGTACGCCCCCTATCGGTGGATTTATAGACCACAGTCTTCCTCTCATATCGGGGAGCGTCCGGGTCTGCGTCCTTAGGCTTGTCCAGAAATTTGGTAGCTAGGGACACGAAATACACATTATCCCCGCGGCCATAAACGACCGTGGGGTCGCCGTTCGACCAGCCCTCATCCACTTTGAGTGTCGGGTCCCAGTTCTTACCACCGTCAAATGAAACGTAACAGTGTTGAAAGAATAACTTGACGGCTTCCTTGGGAATGACCATCGAGCACGTGATGAGCCCACCAATGTGATTTGGATCGCCAGCAGCGAGATTCTCGTAGTGGGGTAGATATGCGAAAGCCTTGCTCACCTGCACGCTCGGCCCTATCACTATTTGCGCTTTAACGCGGTGGATGTTTTGCGCGTTGCCTCGCCAAGCCGCTGATACAACAAGCGCAGCGATCAATAGGGCGGCGTGTGCGAGATTCAAGGTTTGATCAATTCGCATTTATCACCTTAAGAGGGTTGCTTGTCGGCAGAGAGTAAACTAGCGCATCACGACCAAAGCCTGCGTAACAAGCGCGATATCGCTAGCCCGCAGTGCAAGCTGTGAGTCGGTGCTTCGAAAGGAACTGGCAGCCCCGCGGGCGACCTAACCTTTGCGCGATTCGGATGCATGAATTCACCCAGATGTCTTGAATTGATTATGTTGCAGCTTCACAGGTTCTTTGAAGCCTCCAGCCAACCCCACGAGTTAAGTAGCCCCGGGGAGTCTCACCCCGAGGCCCTTCCAGAACTGTACGTGAGCGTCTCCACTCATACAGCTCCTATGGTGAAAACCGCACTACGCTGGTGCTCCCAGAGAGCAAGCAAGTTGGGCTGGCGGTCGATAACCCGAAGCAGCCACTGCCATGCTCGCGTCCGGTGATTGCGTAGCTTCTTGTATCTCCGACAAGCCCAGCGAACCCAGCATGTTGGCCCCACTGTAGCCTTCATCTTCGAACACCCATTCCGGCGGCACGCTATAACCGTTTCCGGCGGCGTACTCTTTCAACGCCGCCGTCTGGCTCGCGATCGTGTGTTTCTCCTTCTGGCGATCGGAAGAGACGCGCGCGTAGATCGCTGCTGTCTGATTCATCGATTACCTCCAAGCGGGGCTTCCCCATTGCGAGAACCACTCCGCCAATGGACCAGCGTTTGTCGAGTACTAAAACCTGGCAGACCTGAGCCAGCTTTTCTGGCAGTAAACGATCGAAGCGATATTCCAATTGCAGCGTACGGCGCGAGTTGGGCTTCGCCTCAGCCACGCCCGCGCCCTCTCGCTAACAGTGCCAGCAAGGCCTGACTGACTACTTCGCTGAGTGACAATCCCCGCGCCGTCGCGTACTGCCTCACCCGCTGAATTAAACTGTGCGACAGCTTGACGGTAAAGGCTGTCTTCGTTTCGCTCGCTGGCACCCGTACCGGCTTTTTCAACCGCTGCGCTTGTTGCAGATAACGATAGGCTTGTCGTGGTGAGATCGCACACTCCTGGGCCAACCGCTCGACCGCTTGGGGCAGTTGTTTGAACCGCCGCAGCAAGTCGCGAGCGTGGTTGAGACGCTCGGCTTTCTCTGCGTCGCTGGCTCGCCCCATATGTCATATCTATACAACCTCCCCAGTACATCTATCGATACCTCATGGAACGGTCAAAAGCGAAGTTATCTTTTGCGTAAAGGGAGTCTTGACACCACCTTACGGTGTGCCACGGTCACGCTTGAGCAGATGTCCCTCTTCATCTTGTGCCGGTACTTTCAACCAACGCTCGATGTAGAGTTGCATCCACTTCTCGTTCGCGTGCTTCCTTACCGCGCACATCATCAGTTCATGATCGAGATTATCGAAGAAACCTTTGACGTCACAGACCCAGTCGTAGTCCCAGCACATTTGCCGAGCACGTCCTACTGCATCCAACGCCGACTTCCTTGGGCGATACCCAAAGGACTCGGGAAGAAAGAGTGGGTCCACCACTGCCTCCAAGCGATTCTTCACGACCATTTGTGCAATTCGATCTGACACCGTCGGTATCCCCAGCGTCCTCTCTCCGCCTTTTGCTTTTGGGATTTCACCGTCAGCACCGGCGGCGGAAAGTAGCTGCCTGATGACATTCAATTCCAGTTTTTGTAAAGGTTCTTTTTCAAGTCCTTCTCAAACTCCTCGATCGTCTGGCCATCAAGTCCTGCTGCCCCCTTATTGCTCTTCACCTTTAGATAGGCTTCCCAGACTTCCCATCGGGAAATACAGAATGGTTTTGCTTCATCCTTCAGGCTCCTCCCATTGCTGGTTGGCCCAACTGACTTAGCTTCACTACACGCACCCCCTTCGCTCCATTCGCTTTCACCAACTTCATCGCTACTACAGGGTACTCCGTCCCTTGGTGTCGCATTCGTACTCTCGCCCTCGTGGTTCAGGCCACTTGTGGCTCCTCCGTTTGCATCGACACCGAAGGTTCCCATGTTCCGTGTAATCGCCTCACCCAAGCTCAAGCCACCTATATGCCGGATACCGTTCCGCCCGTAAACAGGTTTCGTCGGAACTTGTCCCGCGGGCTTCTAACAAACCACGGTTTTGATATCGTCTAGTTCTTTTCGACATGAGAAGCGGTGATTCACTTTCGTTCTTCTTCCTGGGTGTCACTTGACCCAATCACTGCCGGGCCTTTTCCTTCTCTGCTCACTACCACGGCTTTTGTCCGCAGCAGCGGAAGGTAGTTTGGAACCCTCTCCTGCAAGACGATTCCGAGGGGCCTCCCCTCATCGATTACTCAGTTACGCAAAAGAGTCGCCTGTCGCCGACTCGTTTGCTCGTGGCGCACCTAAAACAGAAACTTCAGCGCAAACTGAAAGGAGCGCGGCCCCCCGAATTGGTAAAGCTGATTGATTCCGCCGAGCTGACGGTTCAGCATGTTCGTCGCCTGTCCGAAGTTGGCTGCCGTCAGAGTTGTCTGAATTGTTCCAAAGTTCGGGTGGTTGAATATGTTGAAAGCTTCTGCTCGAAACTGCAGGTTTGCTTTCTCAGTCAGCCTGAACTCTTTCCGGAACGCAAAATCTACTTGCCATGATGGAAGTCCCCGCAAGACATTGCGGCCCAAATTCCCGACCTGTCCAGCAGCAGGAATCAAGAAAGCTGCCCTGTTAATGCGCCTTCGTCCTGGAGAGGATGGATCCTCGATGTAAAGTGGTATCCCGGCAATCACGCTGGGTCGGCGACCCACTAAAGTGCCGTCCGCCGGATTGACGATATTGCTCACAATCAGATCGACCGGGGCAGCCGATTGAGCATGTATCGTAGTATCCAGCGACCAACGACTCAGGATAGCTTCTAACACGCGGCCTTGCGACGGCGCTGGAATGTCATAGGTTACTGCCGCAGCAAAGACATGGCGTAAGTCGAAAGCCGCATTACCCCTTACCGGAACGATTGTTCCGTTATCTGCCGAGTCCTCATCTAGGGCATGAGACCAGGTGTAAGAGGCTAAGACTTGTAATCCTCGCGAGAGCCGCCGCCGGAACTGTGCCTGAAGCGAGTCGTAATCGGAAGTCGCCCTGTTTGCCGTCAACTTCACCGTTGTGAAGCTGGGATTTATACTGGTGAGGCTCAGTTGCCTTTGCTGCAAAAGTCTCCTTCCGTCGGCACCTACATAAGAGATGGTCACCACTTGATTCTTGCCTAGCGATTGTTCAACAGCTAGGTTCCACTGCAGTGTATAGGGAAGCTTGAGCTCCGGATCAAACGCAGACAACGTGCCGTAAGGCGGGCTCGGGTTAGAAAGACTTGGAAGGGCCGGTGGAGCGAGTTGGGTGGCCGACAAAGGGTACGCAACGTTCGATATATTTCTAGTCACTGTGAAGGGAAAATTATTAAACGCATTCGAGCTCTGATTATTCCCGGCATCGTAGAAAACCCCAAAGCCACCGCGCACCACAATCTCTCGACCTGATTGCTGACTGAGCTGATAAGCCACACCGATTCTGGGCCCAAAGTTGTTGTAAGTCGCCTTCCAGAGCCTTGTACCACTGGGTGCCAGTTGCATCGTCGCGAGATTGTTGATACCGGTTACAGCGAGCGGAATATTCCCGTTGGCTTCTCCTGGCGCGGGATTTACGTCCCAGCGCACGCCGAGATCGAGTGTCAGGCGTCGGGACAATTTCCATGTGTCCTGACCATAGGCAGAGAAGTTAGTGTACAAGGGCTTGTCGGCCACCGCGGCCTGGATTAGACCGAAACCAGCTAAGGAGTTAAGCACCTCCTGCCGCGAGAAGAACTGCACAAAATCAAGGTATGTATTCACGGAACGGATTGGGGTCAGCCTTCGGTAATCTACGCCGAACTTAAGCTGATGGGCACCTAAGCTGTATGAGAGATTGTCGACAACGTTGAACTGGCGTTGCGTAGTTAGTTGCTCATCAACCAAATTGATTATCGGGTTGCTTGTGGCAGTGCCCCCTGAAAAAGAAAAGAAAACGCTGCCCAACGCATTACGGGAGTCATATTGACTTGGAAGGACCAGGCTCCGCGCCACAGGGATCGCTCCGGCAAAGTTATCTTGTGTGATTGCCAGCTTACCCACACTATCGCTGTAGTTTCCCCTGAATTCGTTGCTGAGGCGCGGGGTCAATGAGGCAGTTACACTCATAGTAAGCGTCTTAGTGTTTATTTGACTGGAACTCAGGTTATTGAGGTTACCCGTGTTTCTTGAAACGCTCTCTGAAGGAGCTTGGTTATATCTCCCGAATAGCGCAAACTTGCTGTTCAGAGCATGGTCGATCCTGATGCTTGTAGCGTTCAGCGTGGATGGATTGGAATACGCTGCCGAGAACTCGGCCAAACCGTTGCCCAAGTCCTTGCCGTTCGGTCGTGGAAATGCATTCAGGATGGGCTGCAAAGCCGCCGGCGCTGTCTGCCTGAGGGCCAGCGTGGGAACATTGGTCAGAGCGAAAAGCGGCTGGCGCAGCTGCAGCCCCTCGTAAGAGAAGAAAAAGAACGTCCGATTGCGACCGTCATACCATAGTTGATGGCCTCCTTCACCAAAGCGTGGCAGCAACACTGGCCCTGACAACGTTCCGCCAAAGTCATTCTGCCGTTCCGGCGGTCTGGGCTGTCCGGCCCTGTTCGCGAACCAATCGTTAGCATCGAAGGCGTCGTTCCTTAGGTAATCGAAGAGCGATCCGTGAAACTGATTCGTGCCAGAGCGAGTAACGATGGAGATCTGGCCACCTGGTTGACGGCCATACTCAGCCGAGTAGGTGGAGGTTTGGACCTTGAACTCTTCGAGCGCGTCGACTGAAACTAGGCTTTGGGTAGTGCCGAAGGTGGTCAGCGCCGGGAGATTCCCACTCATCTGAGCACCTGCAACGGCGTTGGTACTAGCCGCGAAGTTGGCGCTGACGCCATCCACTGTGAAGGCGTTCGCACTCGGCCTCTGACCATTCACGCTGAACTGTCCATTAAAATTGGTTTGGCTAGGCACGACCACAATGCCGGGCGTAAGTGTAATGAGGGACTGAAAGCTCCTGCCGTTCAGGGGAATGTTGGCAACAAACTGCCGATCCACCACCGTACCGACCGCGGGTGATTCGCTGATCAACTCCGCCCCGTTCGTTACCTGCACAGTTGCACTCACGTCGCCCGCCTTCAACTGAATTTGCAGCGTCTTCTGATCGCCGACGTTCAGCACAACGCTTTGAACCTCCACCGGAGCAAATCCCTTACTCTCTACCCTTACCACATACGTGCTCGGCGGCAGCAAAGCCAAAACGAAGGAGCCTTGTTCATTTGTCGTAGCTCGTCGCTCTAACCTTGTGCCGGTATTAATGACGGTCAAGGTTGCGCCTGGGATCACTGCGCCTCTTTCATCTTCCACTGTGCCGCTCAACGTTGCGGTCGCGCTCTGAGCAAAAACAGAAGGCAGACAGGAGGCAAAAGCCAGGAGAAGAAAAGCCAACAATCCTGAACAACTCACGACTGATTGGGGACGTGTCATGATCGTATCCTCCGAGGGGTTTATCGGTGGTCAATTCCCATTCGTTAGAAGTATCGACTAAGAATCGATTCGCCCTCCCTCACGATCGGGTTACTTCGATGGTGGCACTCGGACTAACGCGCTTTCTGTATTGCGGCGGCTAAGTTCTCGGTGCTTTTGAGTAACCCCCAGAACGTAGACGTAATCAGCGCCGATCGGCTCGGTACGCCGGCGGAGATGCTGAACGCCGCACGAACCGTCTCGTCATTGGCTGAGCCGAGATCAAAAAGGCGAACTACCGCGCGGGCCAGCTCAGAGTCGTTCGTAATCGTTGCGCTCTCTGCTGACGCGCCCTGGGGCGATGATGAAAAAAAGATCGGCTGTAACTCCTGGCGCAAGGCCGCTGTCTCCGCCTGGAAAGCATTGGCATGAGAGCGAACTAGCGCCAACCACTTGCCGCGGGCTTCCGGATTCAGTGCTCGCAGGTCTTGTGTCGAGAACTGGCTCAACAAGCGCTTCAACGCTCCGGCGTGCCGCATCGCTTCGTGCGATCGGTTAATCATGCGGGAAGCAAACCGCCAGGACTGCTCGTCGTCCCCGCCAAAGTAACGGCGCAATTCAGCGGCCGCAGGCATCGCGTCTTTAACGGCCTCGACTTGCTGGACAGTGACAGCGCCCAATGACGAATCGCGATTCTGAATTCGCCGCTCCTGTTTCTCGGCCGCTGCGGTGGCTTCTGCCACAGTGCTGATTTGAATTTTGACGGCTGGATTCTCTGCGACTGGGCTGAGAGCCGCGAGCAATTGGGATTTGCGTTTTTCCGAGTCGACCAAGCCTTGAACCTTCATCTCGCCTTCGCGAGTGCGGGCAACGGTTATCTGCTCACCGAGATCGGCGCCCGCTTGATGCAAGAGACCAAGCACCTCGACTTCTAATTCGGGTGTAGCGAGCACAAAGGCGGGAGACGCGGGGACGCGGTGATGGTCTCCGCGTCGCCGTGTCCCCGTGTCGTCTGATAGCAATTCGGCATCTGGTTCGAACACTGACGGAGCCACCGCGGTCGCTGGTCGTAGCTCGTAGGTCGTCTCGATGAAGCGAAACTCGCGTTGCTCGTTGCCTTGCTGAATGATTAAGGACTGCTCGGTCGGATGAAGATCCGCGCGACTTAGTACGAGCGTGGCGCGCACCAACCCCGGCGCGTTGCTTGCTTGCCTTGAATAGCTGATGACGTAAGAGGTCCGCTGTTCTTCGAGAAGCATTTCGTCAGCACGCGCAACAATGCCCGTGAATTCTTTCGCGGAAGGCGAAAGCTGCCAGATGCTGTCGAAGGCAAGCGGTCCATTAGCTCCGCGCTTCTCGGGCGTCAGTTGCAGTTGCGGCCGCCGGCCGTGAGCATAGAGAGTCTGAACACCGTCCGCTCTGCGCCAGTCGCCAGCGATTAGACTTTCACGCTCGTCATAAAGCCGCCTGGCAGTAACTCCCTTCTCTCGGCTCTGCCAGACTTCGAGTTTGCGACGCGCGATCAATTCACCAGTAAGCTTCTTTTCCTCCATGCTGATTGTGCGATGAACAACTTGATCGCTTCGAGCAGCAATAGCTTCTTCCGCAGCGGCAGACTGTTGCAGCAAATCCGCGGCTGAAGCGTTTGGCACTCGTTCCGGACGAAGGTGAAGGAATAGGAGAACGGCAACCAAAAGGAAGGCAAAGACGGCTGTCACGGTGCCTGGCCGGAGAAGTAGTCCAAAGCCCCATGTCCAAAGTCCAAAGTCCGACCGGAGCCGGCGGAGCCATGCGATTAGTCCAGTACTCTCGACTGAAGGACTTTGGACTTTGGACTCTGGACGTTGGACTTCAATCCGCTCGCGACCGCTCGCGGTTCCGACCATGCCTTCTGACTCAGGCTCAAATGAAGACTCGAGCCTCAGGGCTCCAGCCTCGGCGGTAAACGTAGGATCGTGATAGGTGACATCAAGAGCTGGCCATGAATCACTGAAGTCCAGGAACAATTCCAAGCTCCGGTCATCACTGAGATTTGCTCGTACTCGTTGGCCGACCGGACCCTCCGGTGGCGTATCGACCACGCAGAAGAGCAAGCGGACTTCCTCTTCGCTGAAGACCTCGACAAAACCAATCTTCTCTTCTCCTTTGGCGCTGATACTCAGCCTATTCAATTCGGAGTTAATGGAGTGCGAACCGAGGATGAAACCATTGACGGAAACACGTAGTTCTTTGGGTCGATGCTCAAGCACATGCTTCAGGCGCGGCCCCTCCATGAAGTCGCCGGTCGAGCCTGAGCTGTCATCCGATCCGCCATCGCCTTTATCTGAATCTCGCTTGTCTCTTCCAGTCATCTTTTCGGGCTCCCGTTCAGCTAGCAATGGCAGGCCATGCAGCCTGTTAACTTCATCGAGACAAACGGCACAACAGACTATGTGCGCCAATAACGTAGGGCTGATCCCATCAGTTTCTTTCGTTTGATAAGTCCCGCGAAGTTGTGAAGCGGAGAGGCATTCGTTCTGGCGCGAGGCGTAGAGCGCTTTTCGCAATTCATACAGAAAGTCTTCCGGCTCCTGCCCGAATCTGATCTGTAGATCTGCTGCCGGCTGTTCATCGTTAAGAAAACTCAAAGACTTAGGATCCTTTAAATAGAGGCGGGCTTCGGTGCGCGCTCTCTGGAGCATCTTGTCGACTCCGGCGCGTGAGCTGCGTGTGACGGCTGCGATCTCATTCGGATAGTAGCCATGAAAAAAGCGCAGGATAACTATGCTGCCGACTTTCGAACTGTTCTTGCGAATGCTGGCGTACTGACAAATGCGGCACAGCTCGTCCTGAATCTGAAGTCGCTGACCGGCCATTCTCAATTCGGTCTGCACGGAGGCGGTTTCTGAGATGGAGAGGATATCTGCGATCGGAAACGTGGTTTCACGAATGCGCAAACCACGCCGCACCTGAGAGACATGCATGTTGCGCAACATGCGATATAGGTAACCTTCGATGTTTTGCTCGACAACTCCCAGGTCGGGGCGGTTAATCATGAATTGGACGAAAGTATCGTGAACCAGGTCCTCGGCTTGTTCTCGATCGTGATTCGTGAGACGCAGCGCCCAATTCATTAGCCAGCGATAGCGCTGTGCGAAAATCTCTTCGTGACTGGAGCTGGCCGAAATCGGCCGGAGTTTGGGCATCTTCATTTTGGGTAGATAGTCACCGCTTAGCCCCAAATTAAATCTGTCTTAACTATATAACGCTTTGCGGCAGGCTAATCTGACATTGAGGTAAGGCCAAAGTGACGTTAAAAGGACAAAAGATGCCCTGAGTCGTGATAGATTCAATGCAAAGCTGAGGAGAGCAGGTGTACGCCGCCCGATCAGTTACTCATGGAACACAAAACCGAGTTTGGCGTTTTGTGTGAGCGTTTTCTCAAAGCCGGCGAGACATCCGCTTTATCTAAGATCCAGAACACAAAGGCAGTTAACTAACCAGGAGAAGTCAG
>DATEUF010000094.1:0-18067 GCA_035283325.1 Pyrinomonadaceae bacterium
CCGATGATTTCGGTAGGCACGTAACATTCCTACCCTGATATCTCTCACCCTTATCTTTCCAAAGAATTCTTTAAAGTGCTTTAGGTGTGCCTCGTAAACACTGGTGTCCCGAACACCAAACAACTTGTTTCCCGATTCGTCGTACTCAGCCTCGCAATACTTTGTTTTTTGGCAGTGGTCGGCTAACTGTTCGAAGGTCAAGTTATCTGAGTACAGCGCCACCTCGCCACCCTCGAGATATTCATCTTCGAGTTCGCGTGCGATTCGCTTAGCTTCGCTAGAGGAAAAGGATGTTCTGCGTTTCTGGCGCCGCTGACCACTCTCATCGTAATAATTGAGAACCGCAATGTACTCAGTTCTGCTTCGACGTTTTCTTCGGGTGATGGAAGAAGAATATCGCACTGCAATGCGCCTCCTTTGCGCTCCATGGCAAAGTCCGATCCAGAGGCAAAACACAAAAATTTGTGTGCCAATCTGTGTGCCAAATTGCAGTGGATGTTTAGAAGTGCAGATTTACTGAGGAAAATGGTAGGCGCGTGGGGATTTGAACCCCAGACCCCTACCGTGTCAAGGTAGTGCTCTACCCCTGAGCTACGCGCCTATGCAGACAAGACCGTTTCGCGTCCAAACCACTCGTTTCATCCGAAAAATCCGAAACATTTCAAATCTCCCAACTCCATTCAAGTCGTGGATCTGACGAGGCCAACCCGAAACATTTCAAATCTCCCAACTCCATTCGAGTGTTGGAATCTTGCGAGGCCCGAAAGTAACAAAGCGCTCTCGCACGTGTCAAGGAGGCTAGATAATCTTCAGTTCTTGGCTCGTCCTTACTGCTTCGAAACGATCGATAGCGAACCGTTCGCTTTGGCCTGAGCGCCGTTGTTAGTCATGTGATAGTGGTCCCCGTAGCCCTGATAGTAATAGTAGTAGTCGTTGTGGGAATGGACGTCGATCTTGTTCAGAACTACACCGATAATCTTCGCGCCAATCTCTTGCAGGATCTGGCGGGTGCGCCGGACCACCTGGTGTGACGTCTTACCTCCATGAACAACCAGCAAGACACCGTCAACAATGGATGAAAGCAAGACCCCGTCAGTGAATGAGGCAATTGGCGGCGAGTCAATAACCACGTAATCGAAAGCCGCACTTGTTACCTGAAGCAGACGCCTCATCCGTTCTGAACCAAGTAACTCCGCGGGATTTGACGGAACTGGCCCCGAAGGAAGCAAGTAGATGCTTGTCTCCTGGTAGCGATTTAGCATCCCCAGTATTTCATTGTCTGTTGCTTCCCCGGAAAGGATTGAACTCAAACCCTGGTTACTGCGCATGCCGAAGACCTGGTGGAGTCGCGGCCGGCGCATATCTGCATCGATTACTGCAACCTTCGATCCCGTCTGAGCCAGCACTGTTGCTGTGTTTACGACGGTCGTTGTCTTACCCTCCTCCGGCAGGCTTGATGTTACTAACAGTGTCTTTGCGCTGGTCCAGGTCTTGACAGGAGCACCGAGGTGCCCAGATGTCTGTTTCACCATAGCCGACCATGGGTGACGACGACGCATAACCCTTACGAGGTGAACCGTCTTGCTGGAGAGCCGCTTCCTTGAGCAGCTGCAACACATGAGGTAATTCGGAGTATTCGCTCATATACTTCTAACTCCTTGTCTCAGGACAATTGAGTTACGGCCACCAACATGTGGGCACATCGCCAAGCAGAGAGTCACTGATGGCTTGGAGGCAACTAGCGCACTCTGCCAACCCAAGTACCTATGCGCGTCATAAAAACGTTGGATATTTGGTATCGCAACTAAGATCTCAGCTCCATCCCGAACATTGTCACAGCTGCACCAGCTGCTCATAGGTCGCGGTCATCGGCAATGATGGTTACCCAGGCAGAAACCTCCGCAACACTCAGAATTGTCGCCGCAGACCGCTCCCGACGGCTTGCAGCTACCCGCCTGCGCCGGCGTGGGTGCAGTAATCGAGACGACAGTTGGGAGTGCAGCGCTCAGTCCAATTCGCTTGACGGCTTCGCGTCGCGACATACGCGGTATGCTCGCCGGCCACCCCAATCTCTCTTTGAGGAGAGCGTAGCGACCCAACTGTTCCTTACTACTGTCTCTCTTCAATGACTCAATGGCTTCGCACCTGGGCTAAGGGCTCGGGCTTCCTGGGAGCAAGCTCGTGCCCGCTTTGCTCAATTGCAGAGCTTACGAAAGTTAACGACTGTAAGGAGTAAGGTAACCGGCCCCTGCAGGAAAACTTGGATGGTTGGAATGAGATTCTGCTTAACTGTTGAAACGAAGACTCGAAGCGGTCGTTTACACCTATCGCTCAAAATACTCTAAGTCTCAACCTTTCGTCCCATAAAAGCAGGGCAAGCTAGCATTCTTCGAATTGAAGGTCAATCACTTTCTCACGCAAACAGAACCACGAAATTACATGAATCTCAGGCATTCGCTTCCACGTTTAGCCGATCCCACTCTTCATAGAGTGCTCGCAGTTGACTCTCTCTTTGCTGATACTCATCGCTGAGCGCAATCAGGCGATTCGCATCACGCGCAACCTCCGGATGGCCCATCTGTTCCGATATCTCACTGAGTCGTTTCTCAGCGCCGGCGATTTCCGACTCAACCTGCTCCGATGTGCGCATCTCGAGACGCTTCTTCTTTATTAACTTCACCCGCGGACCTTTTGGTCGAGCGGCCTTCTGCTTCGCCTTTCCGGCCGGGCTTGCGCTCTTCATGTCAGGTTTGCCCGGTTCCAAAGCCACGGTTGCTGCATTAGCAACACTCACCAGGTTACTCAGGGTGTCGTCCAACTCTGGCTCCATGCCGGCAAAGCGAGCGGCCTTCCAGTCGTGATACTGGGTGTAGTCGCCGTTAAAATGTTCAGCATTCCCCTGACCATCGAGCGCCAGGATCTGTGTCGCCACACGATCCAGAAAGTAACGATCATGGCTAATAGTTATTATCGTCCCTTCAAAGGCGTCGAGCGCCTCCTCCAGGGCCTCGCGCGAAGGAATGTCGAGGTGGTTAGTAGGTTCATCCAGGACCAGAACATTGACTCGTGAATATATTAGTTTTGCCAGCGCCAGCCGGCCCTTCTCCCCTCCTGATAAATCGCGAACGTGTTTGTAAACGTCATCACCACTAAACAGAAACTTGGCAAGGAAGGAGCGCAACTCACCCGCAGTGGCGTTTGCCGGCGCAACCCGGCGCAGTTCCATAATGATCTCATTGCGATCGTCGAGATCCTCAAGCTGTTGCGCGTAGTAACCAATCTGAACCTTTGTCCCCCAACGAACCTCGCCGGCAAGAGGTGAGATGGTCTTAATGATGGTCCTCAAAAACGTCGTTTTACCGGAGCCGTTCGGTCCAATGATGCCAAGACACTCACCTCTGCGAAGAATGAAAGACACGTCGCGTGCCAGAAGGTTGTGCGGATAACCGATCGCCAGTTCGTTGACGGTGAGCACATGATTGCCGCTGCGCTCGATTGCCTGCAAGCGGAAGTCACCTGAGGACTGGTCCACGCGCACGGCATCAATTCGCTCAAGTTTCTCGAGCATCTTGCGGCGGGACTTTGCCTGTTTCGTCTTTTGGCCGGCTATGTTCCGGCGAATGAATTCCTCCGTTTTGGCAATCAACTGTTGCTGATTATCGTAAGCACGCTGCTGGGCCTCGCGACGCACTTCGCGTTCCAGCAGATAAGCGGAGTAGTTGCCAGAGTAACTACTAATGCGTCCGTTCTCTAGTTCGACGATCCGCCGGCACGCCCGATCCAAAAAATAACGATCATGGCTTATGATTACGAACGCCGACGCATAACTTTGCAGAAATTCCTCCAGCCATTCAACGGCCTTTACGTCGAGATGATTGGTGGGCTCATCCAACAACAGCACGTCGGGCTCAGCGAGTAAGAGACAGGCAAGGCCGAGCCGATTTTGCTGTCCTCCGGAAAGCTTTTCCGTTTCCTGCGACCAGCTTTCGCGATCAAACCCAAGGCCCTGCAAAACTGCTTCTGCTCTGGCCGCGTAGGCAAACCCGCCTTCGCGCTCAAACAGATGTTGCAGATCACTGTAGCGTTCCAAAATCTGTTCCAGGTCAATATCTGCTTCCGCCATGCGATGCTCAAGCTCGTGCATTTCATGTTCGATCTGCTGCAAATGCCCGAAAGCCGCGAGTGCAGATTCGTGCACCGTTGAACCTGCTTTGAAATGAACATGCTGCGCTAAAAAACCGAAGCGAACTCCACGCGCTCGCACAACGTCACCGCGGTCAGGCGTCTCCTCGCCACCAAGCAAACGGAATATAGTCGTCTTGCCCGCTCCGTTGCGTCCCACCAACCCGACGTGCTCGCCCGGGTTCACCTGTAGCGAGGCACCTCGCAAGACGTCTTGCGTGCCATAGGATTTGTACACATCGGAAAGACGAAAAAGCATTGCTACTCAGTTTACAGGCAGAGTGGCCGGCAGACGTAATGAGCGGGCGCGGGTTGATTAACAGCCCGCACCCGCCTGCATTTAAGTTCGACAATCCTAGGCCGCAAACCTCCGCATTGTTGACGCTCTTCTTTCTTATTTCTGGGCTGCGCTGGCCTGTGGACTTGCCGCAGGTGACACACTCGCCACCGGCGCTTGCGACGGCTGAGAGGTTGCTGCGTTCGCCGGAGACGGTACTGCGGCGGTCGAGGCTGGCCGGAGTCCAAGATTGCTTGGGTTGTTGAGCATGTTCGAGGCCAGATTATTGACGATCTTGGTTTCGCTGGTCGCCACCGCCAGCAGGGCAGCATTCAGAATGTCTTTACGCTGATTGATGAGTGCTTGAGTTATCTGCTGGCGCACACCTGGACTCTCGAGTGTCAAATTCTCAGTTTGAAGCCGCTTCTCCTCGAGTTTGAAGATATACCAGCGATTGCCCACCTGCTTCGGCTCCGTAAAACTGCCGACCTGCATTGGACCCATTAGAAGGTCCGTTATCTCCTTGGAAAGGCCAGCCTGGCTCAACTGCTCTTCGCCGAAGAAGCCAATATCACCTCCCCGCAGCAGGCTTTGGGCATCCTCACTTTTTGATCGGGCTACGGTCGCAAAATCCGCGCCACCTTTCAGTTGCTGGTAGACATTATCAATCTTCAGCTTTGCCTCGGCTTCGTTCTTAGCATCGTTCTGAATTCCCTGCACGCTGTTATCGGCAGGATCAACGATAATGACCGCAAGCGCAGCGCCCCGAGCGCTAACAAATCGTTGCCGATTGTTGTTGTAAAAGTCTTCCACCTCTTTGTCAGTAATGCTGATCTTGCCGCTGTATTTATCTTGCAGGTTCTTGATCGCAATGTCCTTACGCGCCTCTTCACGGAGAGCTTCCATAGTCATGTTCTGCTCTCGCAGGCTTTTCAAGAAGTCGTCATCGGTCATTCCGCTCTGCTGCTTCTGTTGATTGATCAAACCAGTAATCTGATCCTCAGTTGGCAACAATTTTTCGCGGTCCGCACGCTGGAACAGTAGTTCTCGCTGAGAGAGCGTTTCCAGCGCTTGCAAGCGCGCCTGGGCCAGCTCGAGCTGTGATAGTTGCGACTGCTTGCCTCCTGACTGCTGGCTTATGAACCGCTCAACTTCCGCCAACATGATGTTCTTCCCATTCACGGTGGCGGCGACCATGCTGTCGCGCGCGTCGCTGCTGCTTCCGCCTGAGCTACAAGAATTGCCGACCAGGACCAAGAGCGTTACAGCGGATAAGGCAAGGATTGGCTTCGTGACTTTAGACACTTTCGATTGTTGCTCCTTCTATCAGGCTGCTTGACGACATTAAAACCGCTTTGTTATAAAGCTTAGTTTCTCCGAATGGCATTTTAGTTGACTAAATTACCAGCGAAGTTGTTTTACAAAGAATCTTTGGAGGTTTTCGGCAATTATGGCTAAACGTTGCGAAGTTTGCGGCAAAGGCCCTCAATTCGGGAATAACGTATCACACGCTAATAATCGGACTCCCCGTCGCTTTGATCCAAATCTGCAGGCGATTCGCGTTCAACTCCCACAAGGTGGCGTGCGGCGGATGAAAGTGTGCACCAGTTGTATCAAGGCCGGAAAGGTAGCAAAAGCAGCATGATCTGAGTTTCCCCGGCAGAAGATGCCACCTCACTTGAGCTCTGTAATCGCCAGGGCTATCGCTTCAATCTCCACTCTTGCGTCCTTTGGTAATCCGGCTGCGGCAACAGTCGCACGTGCCGGGGCCACCTCGCCGAAGAAGGTTCCGTAAACCTCATTCATAGCCGCAAAATCGTCCATGTCTTGCAGAAAGACGGTCGTCTTTACCACGTGATCCAGACCACTGCCGGCAGCCTCCAACACTGCGGCAAGATTGCGGATTACCTGCCCCGTCTGCTCTTTGATTCCACCCTCCATAAGTTGGCCCGTGCGGGGATCGAGGGCCACCTGGCCCGAAGCGAAAATGAACCCGCCGGCTCGTATTGCTTGCGAATAGGGGCCAATAGCCTGTGGAGCCCGGTCCGTTTGAATCTTCTCCTTCACGGTTTTGAAGACCTTTTTCGATGGCATGCCGAACAAAGGGCGGATTCTAACAGGGCAAAGAGCAAAGGGCAAAGCGTAAGGGCGCCCTTTGCCCTTAGCCCTTTGCCCTTAGCTCTTCTAAACGGCGCCCTGCATGCGCTCGACATCCAGCACCCCTGGAACCCCTTTGATCGAGCTTATCACTTTGTCGAGATGCTTCACGTCAAACACTTCCACAGTCACCTCAATGTGACCCCTCTCGTCAGAAGCAATCGAAGCTCGCGCATCGCGAATACCAGTCTTCATGTCAGAGATAGCGCCTGTAATTCCGGCGATCATGCCCGTACGGTTTTCGGTAATCGCAAGCAACTTCACTGCATAAGCGGTAGTCTCCGGCTTTCCTGCCCATTCAACCTCAACAATCCGCTCCCGATTCACCATCAACTGATTAACGTTCTTGCAACGTTTAGTGTGAACTGCCACACCCTTCCCGCGAGTGACATAACCGATTATGTCTTCGCCGTGCAGGGGATTACAGCAACGCGCGCGTGTGACCATCAAATCGTCTACCCCGCGAACAACAATAGAGTCGTCGCCAATTCGAATTAGCCGCTTGACCGCCCGCACGCCACTACGCAGCCGCGACTCTTTCTGCTTGTCGAGTTGTTCAAACTGTTCAGGACCCAGATACTTGGCAATAACATTTCGGGGAATGAGTTTCCCGTAGCCGATAGCGGCAAGTAGATCCTCTACTCGACCGTAGCCGTATTCGCCGGCCACCCGCTTCATCTCGCCGTCGCCATCACCAAATACCTTCTTACTCGAAAGCTGAAATCTTGCTGCTTCCTTTTCGAAAAGCTTGCGTCCAATTTCGATCGACTCCGCACGCTGCTGCTCTGCCACCCAGTGTCGAACGCGGTTGCGTGCTCGAGAGGTAACAATGAAGTTGAGCCAGTCACGGGAGGGGTGAGAATTTGGTGACGTCAGGATCTCTACCACGTCGCCATTCTGAATTTGTGAACGCAAGGGCACCATGCGGCCGTTTATGCGCGCGCCTGTGCAGGTATTGCCCACTTCCGAGTGGATCATGTAGGCAAAATCGACCGGCGTTGCGCCTCTGGGCAATTGAATGACTTTGCCCATTGGCGTGAATGCGTAAACATCCTTCGGATAGAGATCGAGCTTCAGCGAATCGAGAAAATCGCGAGAGTCTTTTACTTCCTGAGTCCATTCAACCAACGAGCGCAGTGCCTTCAACGCGTTATCATCCTCGCGAGCGCCCCGTTTTCCTTCCTTGTATTTCCAGTGAGCGGCAACGCCTTCTTCGGCAATGTTGTGCATCTCCTCGGTGCGAATCTGCACTTCGAACGACTGCCCGGTTGAACCAATGACTGAAGTGTGCAATGACTGATAAAAGTTGTCGCGGGGTGTGGCAATCCAATCCTTTATCCTCCCTGGCACGGGTTTCCAATTATTGTGAATCACACCCAGAGCCGCATAACAGTGTCGTATCTCATTGGGTGTGATCACGCGCGCGGCCACCAGGTCGTAAACCTGCTCCAAACCAATTCTCTGCCGGTGGAGCTTCTTCCAGATTGAATAGAGCCGTTTAACGCGTCCCTCAACGCGCACGAAAGGAACTTCAGCGTCTTGCATCTTTTCTTCAATTCGTTGCGTTACGCCCTTAAGGAACGTTTCGTTTTCAGCGCGTCGCTTCTCCAGTTGCTCTGCCAGTTCACGATAGTCTTCCGGGTAGAGATGCCGAAACGCGAGGTCTTCCAGCTCGCCTCGAAGTTTACCCATGCCCAGCCGGTGCGCGATGGGGGCGTAAATATCCATCGTCTCTTCAGCAATGCGTTTGCGCTTCTCCGGACTCAGATAGTGAAGCGTGCGCATGTTGTGGAGACGATCGGCGAGTTTGACCAGCACGACCCGGACATCGTCCACCATAGCCAGCAACATCTTTCGCACGTTCTCGGCCTGCTGTTCCTCACGCGAGATATTGCTGATTTGGGCAATTTTCGTGAGCCCGTCGACCAGGTGAGCAATCTCTTCCCCAAAATAAGTCTGGATGGTTGCAAGATCGACGAGTGTGTCTTCCACGACGTCGTGCAAAAGGCCCGTCGCCACGGAGACTTCGTCCAGTTTCATGGTAGCCAAAATATTGGCCACCTCCAGCGGATGGATCAGATAGGACTCTCCGGAAGCTCGCTTTTGTCCTTTATGTTCACGCGCGGAGAAGAGATACGCTCGCCGCAGCAGATCCAGATCGGCCTGCGGATGGTTGCTGGCAACGGTATCGACAATCTCTTCAATGCGAATCATATGCTTCCCGGGGAATGCTCCTGCTTTGCGGACCAAACAGTAATTATAACAAAAAGGTGATGCTCGACTCGAAAGTCGAGCATCACCTCGAGTTGCGACACCGGGGAAGTTGGTAAAGTCGCTAACCGGTAGGCGGCGAGGCCTGTTTCCTGGCCTCTTCTTCCTTCTTTTTCTGCTGGCTCAGGGCTTCCGTGCGTTTTTGCGCTATCTCACGCTGTTTATCCAACTCAGTCTTCTTATCAGTCTTTCCATCCATTTCAGCCAGCTTAACGGCTTCCAGCAGGAGATTGGTCTTATATGACCACGCTGATTCGCTGTTGGGATCCAGTTTGATGGCGTTCTCCACCTCTTCCAGTCCACGCTGGACGCACATTTGAGCGGTATCAAAATCCTTCTGGTCCTTCGGTTTCTTATAACTAACGGTTGCCTTGTTGTTTTCTACGGTCGTGATCTTGTTGGTGGGCAGGTCCGTAATCTGGAAGGAGCAATTCCAATCTTTGCTGGCGAGAACGATGTAGGCCTCGGCGCGCTTCTCTTTTTCGATTTGATCACTGCTCGCGCGAGCAATGATCCACTGCCGCAATTTATCCTCGGCTTTGATTCTCTCGTAAAGGAAGGCGATGGCCTTATACGCCTCTTCATTCTGTGGATCTTTCTCCAGAATGCGCTTATACGCTTCAATCGCTTCGTTTGCTTTGGCTACATTCTGGGGGCTGCTCACGCCCGGCTTGTATTGCGCATGGATAGTTCGAGCTATAAATATGGGGGCAGTCTTATTCTCCGGATCGAGTTCTAGCGCTCTACGGGAACGCTGCTCGGCTTCATCGAAATGCGATTCGCGATAAGCCCGCGCAGCTTCGTTGAGCTCGTTCTTCGCTCGTATTCGATTGATGAGACTGCAACCGGAAGTGAAAACCACAAGAACCGCTGTCGGGATCGCGATTCTGGTTCGAGAGAGTTTCATCTATGAATGGCTCCATGCTCGGGCAGGAGTAAGCGCCGGCGGCGGTGGGCCGGGCCAACTACTACCCTTTACTGAGGCAAATCATCAACTTGTAAGCCTACCGGATTCGCGCCCGCGCCCTTCATAGCGTCGATAACCTTCACCACTTCCTCATAACGCAATGACCTGGGCGCTTTCACAAAGACGGTCTTCTCAATTCTTTCCTCTTCTGGGAGATCGGAGCGCGTTTCCATACCGGGTTTATAAGCGTGCTGCTCCTTACGTTGCTGAAAGACCACACGTAGTTTCTGACTAAGAGGGCCAGTATCATTCACGGAGCCCATCGAATCCTGATTCAGTTTCAACTGAAAGTCATTTCCAATCGACACCACCAGCGTCAGCGGATTAGGCTTCAACTGGCTCAAGTCCTCATTGGGATCCCGTTGCGTGGGAATGTCGGCTTTGAAGCGACTTGGCTTCAGCGGCGTCACCACCATAAAAATAATCAATAATACAAGCAGCACATCGATTAACGGAGTGACATTGATATACGGTTCAGCCCGAGAACCGCCCTTGGAACTTCCCATCGACATAATATCTCGCTCCTGTTACTTTCACCTGAACTACGTGGCCAATGATGCAACTATCAGGCTGCCGGCGCCGGCGCCGCTGTCGTTGTTTTACCTTTTTTCTTGTCGGCAACAAGACCAATCTTGTCAACTCCCAATTTACGTACTTCGTTAATGACGTTGACAACAGTGCCGTAGCTTACATTAACGCCACTCTTGATATACACAATCTGTCGCTCCGGCTCATTTTTCAGAGGCTCCAGCATCTCTTCGATCTTTTCGCGGAAGGCTCTGTTAGATTCTGGGCCGCTGTCCATGTCGATTGTGATCTTCTGCTTGCCAAGGTAATACTCACCATCATTTGGAATCGAAATCACAATCGAATTCTCTTTGATGATGTTCTGATCCACGTCCGGATTGTCGAGGTTCTTAGGCAAGGTGACGGTGATGCCCTGCTGGAGAAAAGGCGTGACCACCATGAAGATGATTAACAGCACCAGCATGATATCCACCATTGGCGTAACATTAATTTCCGACTGAAGGCCTCCCGGCCCCCCTCCGCCTGTCATGCCCATATCTATAACCCCTTTCGCTAATTACTTTGGCCAGAACGATCTAATGCGATCCGCGATCTGGGGAAAGAGCGCGGCTACACATCTGCATAATCGCTGTTATGCTTTCAACTGCTTCGTTCGGTTCTTGATGAAGTAGTCGACCAGTTCCGATGCAGAATTATCCATTTCGACCACAAAACCATCCACCTTGCCGGTGAAATAGTTAAACAACCACACGGCCGGGACTGCCACCAACAAGCCCAGAGCTGTTGTGAACAGTGCCTCGGAGATGCCGCCCGCAACGGCTGCAATACCTGCAGATTCGGCGGCCTTCATACCGCGGAAGGCGTTAATGATGCCAAACACCGTACCGAAGAGCCCCACGAACGGCGCAGTTGAACCGATGGTTGCCAGGCCTGACAAGCCGCGTTTGAATTCCGCCGTTTTGATGGCAATTGCTCGCTGCAAGGCCCGCTTGGAAGCTTCGATTTCGTCGCCGGAAATATCTGCCGACTGCTCGTGAGCACGAAATTCCTGCAAGCCACTGCTGACCACCATTGCCAAATGCGACTTGCGATGTTTGTCGCTAATATTGATCGCCTCCTCAATGCGATCGTTCTTCAACGCCTGAGCAACGCGCGGTGCAAACTCACGCGACTGCTTCTTGGCGGCTGAATAGGTCAGGTAGCGTTCCACCATGATCGCAATCGAATAGACTGACATGATTAGCAGCACGATCACGACCGCGATTGCGACGCCCCCCATGCTCTTCACCATCTGGGTGATCGAAAAGTGGTCCGCGGTAGCAGAAGTTTCCTGCGCCGCAGGACTGGCCGCTCCTGCTTGCCACAAGAAAACTAGAAAGCCGAAAGCCTTGGTTCCTAGAAGACTGGTTAGAATAGTCACGATAACCCCTCCAAAAAAGGTTTTCTTACATTGATGGCTAAGCTCGGTAACCGAAGCGGAGCAGGCCCATCGGAAACTGGGTCTTGCTCCGCGACTGGACCTCCGCAGTTATTGCGCTACAAAGTTGTAGGTGATAACACCCGTAACCTTGACAGGCTGTCCCGAAAGTTTCGTAGGCGAGAATCTCGCCTGGCGCGCCGCAGCCACTGACACTGCCTGTAGCAATGGATGCCCAGACACGGCATGCGCCGAGATGACGTTGCCGTTTTCATCGATGACCACTTGGACCACCACAGTCCCTGAAGCGTGCGCTTGTTTCGCAATTGGCGGGTACGGCGGTTTCGGCAAGTTTATGGCCTTGCCATTTAGCACGCCGCCCGAGATGGGGGCTCGGGGTGGCGTGGGCGCGGGTGGGGGAGGTGGTTCCTCGATATTGACCTTGGTCGGCGTGGTAACGAGTCCCGTTCCCCCTGGACCAGCCGCCAAAGGAGCGGCGGCATTGGAATCGGAGGTGCCGATGATGGTGGTGACGCCACGACGAACTGGTGGTATGTCGCTCGCTTTGGCCGAGATCTCTTTCGGCACCAGCTCCGTGCGTGTAACGTCGGCGATCAGCTCCTTGCGGACGTCGACGTTCTGTTCGACCTTCTGGGGTTTGGCCTCCTCCTGCTTTTGCTCAGCCTGCTGTTGCGGCACCGGCACGGGCGCAACCAGCGTCGTAAGCTCCAGATCAGGCGTATCCAACTGCGCGACAGTAAACCAGATACTGACAGCGAGAAAACTGACTCCGAGTATCAGGTAAACCGCCACTGTACCCAGTAAAAAGGAGCCCTTTCGCGACAGATCTTGCTTGTGCGAACCAGACTCAACTAGGTTCTCGAACATCTTTTTTATCCTCCCTATTCCGGTGCCAAATGGATCAGGGGTGCGAACTCTTTAAAGTAGTATTGCTTCTCAAACGCCGATTTAAGCCCGCTTGAGTTCTGTCAAATGAAGGGGAAAAACAGCAGCTCCGCGATTCTGAGCACTCCACCAAGATCTGACAAGCCGCTGTGCGAAGAAAAACTCGCCGGCACGACTCAACAGACTGCCGCGCGTCCAACCATTTGCTTTCAAACGCGGGTCGACTTTTTGAGTATTTAATTGGCCAGCAACGAGCGCAGTCTAAGACGCCTAGCCTACGAAAGTCAAGCGTAAATCCCCTGAATCGACGCCCGCCGGTTGCTACGCTCGTCCAGCGCGATGTGATTGCTTACCGATTCGCTGAGAGGATGCTTCGGATTTCGGCATGTCCCGGGGGGCGCGGTCTTCAGCCGTAGAGGGTCGGGCAGTGACTGCGGCTGCGGCTCTGTTGGCGGCTTCGAGGCGCTGTTCCCACCAGACCATAATTGGACTGGCGATGGCAACTGAGGAGTAGGTGCCGAACGTTACGCCGATTAGCAGTGCCAGGGAAAATCCCCGCAGCACCTCGCCTCCAAAAAGAACCATGGAAAACACTGAAAGGAAGACCAGACCGTTGGTGATTACCGTACGTGAAAGAGTTTGGTTTATCGAATCGTTGGTGATCTTGTAGAGCGAATCGCGACGGTGAAGCCGGCGGTTTTCGCGAATACGATCAAACACGACGATTGTGTCATTTACTGAAAACCCTACCAATGTCAGCATCGCCGCGATGACCGTTAGGCTGACTTCCCACTGAAAGATCGAGAAAAATCCGAACGTAACGAGCACGTCGTGAAAGACGGCAATTACGGCAGCAGCCCCATAGGTCCATTCAAAGCGAAAAGCAATGTAGACAAGTATGCCAACCAGCGCGGCGAGGGTAACAGCAACCGCTTTATTTCTCAGTTGAGCGCCCGCTACCGCACCGACAAAATCAGTTCCGATAACCTGATATGCGTCACCTTCTGGACCAAGCGCATTGAGGGCTTGTCTCACTCTACGCGCTCCTGCCTCCACTTCAGCTTGGGACTCGCCATCGCCCGTGCCCTTCAACGGCAGCTTTATCAGAAAGGTATCGGGCTTATCGGTCACCGGCTGGATAATGGCATCGTTGGCGCTCTGTTTTGCCAACACCTCTCGAATCGCTTCCGCGGTTGGTGGTTGTTTAAAGCGAGCTGTTACGACCGTGCCACCTTTGAAATCAACTCCTAGATTGAAGGCCTCTGTTCCGTTCGGGTGCTTCCATTGACGAAAGAGTGCCGAACCAAGCCCGGCAAACATCAAAAGTACAGACACACCGATAAAGATTTTGCGCCATGCCAGCCAATCAAAATTAACTGAGGTAAAAACTTGAATCATAGATGCTCAGTGACCAACGCGTCAGATACTTAGCGACTCTACTCGCTGCTGTTTCCGACCAAGCAGCCAAATAAAGATCGTGCGCGAGACATAGACTGCCGAAAAGAGGTTTACCACCAAACCCAGTACCAAGGTGACAGCAAAACCCCGCAGCGGACCGGTGCCGAAAACAAAAAGGAAAAGTGATGAGACGATGGTAGTTACGTGTGTGTCGATGATGGTAACAAAGGCGCGCGCAAACCCCTGGTCGACAGCGGACGGGATAGTCTTGCCGGTGCGAATTTCTTCACGGATTCGCTCAAAGATCAGCACGTTAGAGTCAACGGCCATGCCAATCGTGAGAATGATGCCCGCAATGCCCGGCAGCGTTAACGTGGCCCCAAAGACAATCAGTCCAGCCAACATCAAAATCATGTTCAATATCAAAGCAACTACCGCATTGATTCCGGCTCCGCGATAGTAAAAGAGCATGAACCCGACCACAAACAACAGTCCGTACATTGACGCCTTTACTCCCGCGCGGATTGAGTCGGCCCCCAGGCTGGGTCCAACAGTCCGCTCTTCCTGATATTCGATAGGCGCCGGCAATGCTCCGGAGCGCAGCGTCAGCGCCAGGTCGTCAGCCGACTGCTTGGTGAACCGTCCACTGATCTCACCCTGATCAAAAATCTGCGACTTTATGTAGGCAATTGATTTAACTTCGTCGTTGAGGACCACACCCATGTATTCATTGATGTGCGCTCCAGTCCAGGACCCAAACTTTTCCGCCCCACCAGGTTTGAGTGAAAAAGCGATGGCATACTCCTCGGCACCGCCTCGCGTTTGTACCGCCGAAGCGTTTCGGAGTTCGCTGCCATCGACGATTGCCGGCAACTCAACCACAACCCACTTCTTCTCTTTTGGCGTTTCACTCGACGGTTGGCCACCAGCCGTTGGCTCGTTTCGCTCAGCGTAAGGAAGCACACGCCTGTCTGCTGGGGCCGTGCCTCCCAGCGAAGCAAGTGCTTCCTGTTCCGTGTTATAGGTTTGTACCGAAGCCGGTTGAGGGGGACTTACTACGTGAACGAGTTCGAGTTTCGACTCGGCTTTCAGCAACTGCTTCACTCGTTCGGGGTCCTGGATTCCCGGCATCTGCACCAGTATTTGGTGAGCCGACTGCGCGCCATGTCTCTGCACAAGGGGTTCCGCCACACCGACTGCGTCCAGCCGGCTTCGGATGATCCGATCTGCCTGTTCTGTCGCTTGTTCCGCAAGTAGGCGCTGGGCCGAGGGTGAGAGAGTCCAGGTAATGGTATTACCGCTTCTGGAGACCGACCAGTCGTTAAGATCTACCTTCTTCTTTACGGCCTCCTCGATCTCCGACAACTTGGCAGCGTCCGTAGCTTCGAAGGTCACCGAGTAGTTGCCTCCTGAAGTGTCCGATCGCACTTCCTTGGGCGGCAGGCCTGCCTCCTTTGCGGCACTCTCGATTGCCGCCCGATTGCCCTGGGTCAACTCCTTAAGATAGGCATCCGTCTTCACCCTCATTACCAGGTGGGAGCCTCCTTTCAGATCGAGGCCAAGCCTGATATTGGAGGCCATGGAGGCTTTGATTCCGGACCAGGTAAAGTCGCGTAACGTGGGACGGTGTCGCGGGCCGATGACAATATACAAACTAAGGATGGTGACAACCGCAATGATTATTGAGCGTTGCAGGAGGTTCTTTTTCTTCATGCGGAAGTTCTTAGCCCGTGAGAAATCACGCTATTTTTTCTCTAATTCATCAAGGCCGGCAACAGCAGAGCGGGCAATTTCAAGAATTGATTTATCGGCACTCCTGATGAGCAAGCTCGTATCGCGCACTGTTGTTATGGTGCCGATGACGCCGCCAGTAGTAACAATGCGATCTCCGGCCTTTAACTGCGAAATCGTATTTTGCAGTTGCCGCTGCCGTTTTTGCTGGGGTCTAATAAGTAAAAGATAGAAGACAGCAATGATCAGGAGCATGGGCACCAAGCCCCCAAGCGCCCCCAGGCCACCTTGAAAAAAAAGAAGAACTGTCATCAGCTACCGATGTTCCAACGGCGCGTCGATTGCCGCCCCCGAATAATCGTGCGCGAACCAACTTAGATGCTTGCGTCCCGCACCATCCAAGTATTCCGCTCTCATTCTTCGACCGAGTGAAACCGCCCTATGTAATCGCGCTGAAATTTCATGAATTCGCCCGACCGGATAGCTTGCCTTACACGTCTCATGGTGTCAAGGAAGAAGGCTAGATTGTGATGGGTCAACAAGATACTAGCAAGCATCTCCCCCGTCAGGTATAGATGCCGCAGGTAGGCCCGTGAATGTCTCTTGCAAACCGAGCAACCACAAGATTCATCGAGCGGTCGCGAGTCTTTCATCCATTTCGCGTTCTTCACGTTCAGTTTTCCACCGGACGTAAATGCCTGGCCGTTGCGTCCGTTTCTAGTGGGCAATACGCAATCAAACATATCAATTCCCTGCCCCACTGCGGCCACTAAATCCTCGGGAGTGCCAATCCCCATCAGGTAACGCGGCTTCTCGGAAGGCAGTTGGCAGGCGATTCCATTGATTACATCCCACATAACGCACTTTTCTTCACCGACACTAAGTCCGCCAATGGCATACCCATCAAAACCGACTTCGATTGTGCGCGACAGACTTTCGCGCCTGAGATCAAGATGGGACGCTCCCTGAAGAATACCGAATATTGCCTGCCTTCCACTCAGAGAAACGACAGTGTGCTCCTCGCCGGTAGCGCCCTGACCATTCTCCGGCACAACTCTACCCAAGTCAGCCCTTTCAGCCTGCAAACGATCGAAAGCGGCGCGTGAACGTTCTGCCCAACGCGCGGTCAACTCCATGCTTCTTCGCGCCTCCTCGTGTGGCGCAGCGCCGGGCGCGCATTCGTCAAAGGCCATCACGATATCGGAACCCAATGCTGCCTGGATCTCCATCGAAAGTTCCGGAGACAAAAACCGCGGGCTCCCATCAACATGTGAGCGAAACTCCGTTCCTTCTTCAGTGATCTTGCGAAGGGCTCCTAAACTCCAGACCTGAAATCCACCTGAGTCTGTCAGTAGGGCCCGTTCCCAACCAATGAATCGATGTAGACCCCCGCAAGCTGTAATTGTTTCGATACCGGGGCGGAGCCACAGGTGATATGTGTTGGCCAGGATGATCTGAGGATTGAGATCCCTCGATTCCAACTCTTCAAAACGAATCCCTTTGATGGTTCCCGCCGTGCCGACAGGCATGAAGACTGGCGTCTCGATGGTGCCGCGACGCGTCTGCAATAGCCCTGCGCGCGCTTCACCGTCGCGCTCGGTAACATTAAACCGAATTGGTTGCTGGTTCATCAGAGATTCTATCTTCTTGCACGGATTCGCGCCGCGCTCTTATTACCGGCTCCTTTTGTGTCTCTCCTTAATCCGCAAGGGAGTGGCAAAGAAATGGAACTCCTCGCGCAATCGTTTCTGCAAGTATCGCTCGTAAGAGAAATGCAGACCGGGCTTGCCCCCGGCTGTAAAAACCACGAACGTGGGCGGACAGATTCCCACTTGCGTTATATACTGCACATGCAATCGAGACATCCCACCTCGTACGGGAGCAGGAGCGACACCTCCGCGGGGCTGCGCTATAGCGCGTTCGAAAAAATCGTTCAGTTGCGAAGTGGGAATCCTCAGGTGGCGCGCTTCGTTTGCGTGAATTGCGAGCGGCAGAATCTTATCCACACGCTGTCCGGTCAAGGCAGAGATGGTGATGACGGGGGCCCAATAAAGAAACTTCATTTTTGCGCGCAGCTTTCGCTCAAAGATGCCGGCAGTTTGCGTTTCCTTATCGGCGAGTGCGTCCCATTTATTAACTGCAAGAATTATTGAGCAGCCGGCATCGTGGGCGTATCCGGCGATGTTTGCGTCGAGGGCGGTGGGGCCTTCCGGGGCATCAATCATTACCACCG
>DATEUF010000095.1:0-60099 GCA_035283325.1 Pyrinomonadaceae bacterium
ACGCTCGAAAACAGCGGTGAAGAGGCGTTGCTGGCTGAGGCCTTGACTACCCAGGGTCTAGTGCTCTGCAAGCTTGGCCGGCGCCATGAGGCCAAACCGGTTTTGCAGCGTGCCCAACGCGTCGCGGAACGCTGCGGCGATAATGAAGGCGCTGGCAAGGCGCTGCTCATCATCGTCGAAGAGATGACTGAGCATCTCGGCGATGATGAACTTCGTGAGACTGGGACGCGCCTTAACCAACTCCTTGCAAACTCGCAACAGAAATGTATTCGTGACCGCCTGCGCGCGGCCTTGGAACGCATTGCGGCAGCGCACGCCGCCTTCGAGCAACAGCGGGAAAAGGCCGCGCACGCCGAGAAGATGGCCGCCCTCGGCGAACTCTCCTTTGGCGTCGCTCATAACGTCAATAACACGCTCACAGGAATTCTCGGCCGGGCCCAACTGCTCTTGCGCATCGCCAAGGACGCGAAGCTAAGCTCCGGCCTGGAGACAATCATCAAGAGCGCCGAAGATGGCGCCCATATCATTCGCCGCATACAGGACTTTGCCCGCCAAACCCCTAGCCGCGAGTTTCAGACGCTTTCGGTAACCGAGCTGATGAGAGACGTTGCCGAAATGAGCCGCCCCCGCTGGGAAGCCCGCGCTGATGCCCCGCCTATCCGGCTCGCAATTATCGCCGACTGCACTGCTTCGGTTGTGGGCGATCCAGTTGAGCTAAGGGAAGTGCTGGTCAACATGATCTACAACGCCGTGGATGCCATGCCTGAAGGCGGTAAGATCTGCTTGAGTGCCCAGGAGACTGAAGGGCGCGTCCGGATCACGATCACCGATACGGGCAGTGGCATGACCGCGGAAGTGAAGTCGCGCTTGTTTGATCCCTTCTTCACCACGAAAGGGAAGCGGGGCACGGGCATGGGCCTGGCCGTAAGCTTCGGCATCATTCGCCGGCACAATGGCTCGATCGAGGTGGAGAGCGAGCCGGGTCATGGGACCAGCTTTGCCATTTCACTACCAGTCGCGCAATCCGGCAACGTTAAGTCAACTCAAAAGAAGACAAATGGGAAGGACGGAGGGAATGAGAGGACCCGGATTCTAGTTGTGGATGATGAACTGCCCGTGCGCGAAATCCTGCGCGAGGCGCTGGAAGTTGAAGGGTTCGAGGTGTTTGTTACAGAGAGCGGGGAGGAAGCGCTGCGTGTCTTTGATGATTGCCAGGGGCGAATAGACGTCGTTTTCACTGACATTGGCATGCCCGATATGGACGGTTGGGAACTGGCCAGAGAGATCCGCAAGCGATCAGAAACAATTCCCCTTGCAATTGTCAGCGGCTGGGGAGATTCGATTGGTCACGACGCTCGTCAGGCGGTTAAGGCCGAATGGGTAGTCTCGAAGCCCTTCGACATCGATGCAATTGCCGCCATTGCCCGCGAAGTTGCTGGCCGCAAGAAACGCCTTAGTTCTTAAGCGCTGGCACTGAGATCGTAGCGTTCGAGTTTGAGGTAAAGACCGCGTCGCGTGAGGCCAAGTTCACGAGCGGCGCGCGAAATGTTCCCGCCATGACGCCGCAAAGCGTCAGCAATCATCCGCCGTTCCACTTCCTGGAGAGCATCTGCAAGCGTCACATTCTCGAGCGTCGCCGTGGGCATCGAGGCAAGCGTTGAGGCAGAAGAAGTTGGTGTCGCGGGCGCCGAGGTTCGTTTCAGTTCCGGTGACAATTGCTCCGGCGTGATCATCTGGCCGTCTTCGGCGCGTGCGACTACGCGCTGAATCTCATTGCAGAGCTGTCGCACGTTGCCTGGCCAGTCGTTGACCATCAACAGGTCGATGGCCTGAGGCGAGATCTGCACATCTTTGCGACCAAATTTTGCCGAATAGTGATTGAGGTAATAGTTGACAATGGCCGGTATCTCCGAACGCCGTTCGCGGAGCGGGGGCACGCGTAAACGGATAACGTTCAGCCGATAGTAGAGATCCTCTCGAAAACGACCCTGGGTGACCATCTCTTCAAGGTCAGTGTTTGTAGCGGCAATTATGCGCACATCCACTTTGCTGGGTCTCTGCTCACCAAGCGGCTGGATTTCACCTTCCTGTAAAAACCGCAGGAGCTTGGGCTGCACGTCCAAAGGCAGATCTCCAACCTCGTCCAGAAACAGTGTGCCGCCAGCAGCCGTTCTAATCACACCCTGGGAGTCAGTTATGGCGCCGGTGAAGGCTCCACGGCGGTAACCAAACAGGTATCCCTCCGACAGCTCTTTGGGTACCGCGGTACAGTTAAAAGGCACAAAGACTTTGGCCCGTCGAGACGAGAGCGCGTGAATCGCACGTGCCACCAACTCTTTTCCCGTGCCTGATTCACCGGTTACAAGTACGGTGACGTCTGACGAGCGGATCTTGTGGACCTCCTCTACCAGTCGCGTCATTGCTGGGCTCGAATGTATGAAGCCGGGCAGCAGACTCGTTCCTGCGAGCTCGCTAGCCTCCTGAGCAGTCTCAGCTCTGTGTGAGTTTGCGCGTAACGCGCAGACCTCAAGGCCCAATTCCACTACACGTAACAATGGCTCAAGAGACATGCCCGGTGGTAACTGGGCGCGACTGCGCGGGGCAATAAATAAAGTTGCAGGAGGCCAGCTAGGGGACCGCATTTGAATAAGGGCCGCATCCTTAGCCTTCGCAAAATTCTCACGAGAGCCGTCATCCGAACACTGCCAGAGTTTGGAAGCCAGCTCCGAACTCTCTGCCGGCGCCCATCCAATGCTGATCACTACTCGCGGCGCCTTGTTCTCTGCTTCAGTGATTAAAACTTTCTGTGCTCCAGTTTCCTGCTTGACCACTGCTGCCAGCTCGCGCAATAGCAACTCACGCGAAGCAACTGCCTCAGCGAGACGAAGTGTAAGCAGTTGCATCAACGCCGATTGCTCCTGGTTGTGCTCAGGTGCATTGCGGTCCAGGTTAATCAGCGCTGCTTCGGCGCGGGCTTGATCAAGACTCGCGCCAAGTTCGCGAAATGTATTCACTGCGCGCGTAAGGTGTTCGATGGCCCGGCCCGGCTGGCTTGGAGCATAGGCTCGTCCAAGATCGCTATGGGCGCGCGCGGTTCGGTAACGATCTCCCAGCATGTCGAAGATCGATAGACTGCTGCCGAAATGCTGAGCCGCCGCCGCCGTGTCAGATTCAAACATCGCAAGCATTCCGGCGAGCCTTTGAGCTTCGCCGGTAACACCCACGTCGGGAGTAGCACCAGCCGTTTCCTGCGTCACCTTTCGCAGTTCAGCGGAGCATTCTTCCGGATTGTGCGCATGCAAATAGGCCTCAGCCATTATCAAGCGCGACTCCGAAACCGCTTTCCGATCTCCGATGCTTTCAGCCAGCGCCAATGCCTCCTGACCCCTGGCAATTGCTTGTGCTGCATCTTCCATTGCCAGATAACAACGGGCTAGAGTTCTCAATGCCTGCCCGGCATACCACTTGTTTCCGTTTTCATTAGCCAGAGCTACTGCTCGCTGGAGATAGTCTTTCGCTTCGTCGAGTTCGCCGCGCAACATGTGGAGCTCGCCGAGCGAGTCGAGGATCATTGGGATCTTCGCCCCCCGCTCATCGACTTCCGAAGCAAGTGAAAGCGCACGTTCAAGACATTGCTGTGCCCGTTGCCATTGCCCTAGTAAAATGAGGTTGATGCCGAGATTATTGTAGCCGTCAGCGGCGTTCGACTTGTGGTGAGTGCGTTCGTAATAATTGATCGCCTTTTCCAGATAGCGGACCCCTTCCATTGGCCGCTTTAGAAACCAGCAGGCGCCTGCCATGTTTGCGTAAATCCTGCCGAGCACATACGCTGCCGGCCGGTCTCCCACCAGCTTGAGGGCCTGCTCCAGATTTTCGAGTGCAACTTCATATTGGCCTTCCTGGATGTCGCTTAACGCCAGACCGAAGTAGGCCTCCGTCAGACCGCGCCAATCACCTGTTTGCCGAAAATGCTCCAGCGCTCGTTGATTGTGGTCCCGGGCGATGGGATATTCGCTGAGACTGCGATAGATTCGCGCCAGCGCCGCATAGATCCGACCCAGACCTTCGTCGTCGCCGCTCTCGGAGTAGTCGCGCAAAGCGGCCTGAAGCATGGCAATGGCTCGTGGATGGTCGCCCGTGTAGTTGTAGCCAAGTCCGATTTGCACCCGCAAGCGGCTGGCGGTTTGCTCGTCCAAACCCGTTCGCGATTCCGCCGACTCATACATTGCGACCGCGGCCAGCGACTCTCGATGGTGACCTTGCATCTCCAGGGCCGTCGCAAGCGCACAACGAGCAAGGGCGAGCACTTTCGGATCGTCCCGGCCGGCGGCGATGATTGACGTCACGCGAGTGCGCGCTTCCGCCGATAGACCCTGATCCAGCAGCGACTGGATTTCGTCTAACTCTTCCAGCAATTTCTCATGCGAAGCTGAAGAAGACCGAGAACGCAACCTCACGCGCGCATCGGCGAGATCAACTACACCTCGCCCGGCTGGAGGTTTGCCTGCGTCTGGGCCGCTCGCCCGCGGATCGACACGTTTAGGCATTTAACTTTTAAAAGCTCAGGCCATGCGCTCCATGGCGTGGCAAGTGGAAGGCCGATGCGGCGCCTCACGCTGAGAGGTCACCCGAGCAGTAGCACCGGTAAAACACGAGTCGCAGGGAATTTAGCACATGCGGGACAGGGCGTCCACTCATTATTTAGCACTCGTAAGTCCTTAATTCTTGTGCCTGATAAAGTGCATCTAAAGCCTCCGACCGCAGCTCCACAAGATGAGCAGTACATCCTTTCTTGCCTCCTTCAGGCCGCCAAATTAAGCGAGGGCGAGGTGCCCTCAGTTTAACTCACTACCACCTCGTGTTACGTTGACACGTTTTACAAGGGGCGGCTATCATTCGTGGTTTACGCCTGCCACACGGTAGCGCGCCTGTATGTTCTATGTTTGAGTCTCTTTCGGATAAGCTTAAGCGGACGCTGAAAAATCTCCGCGGCCAGGGCGTGCTCACCAAAGATCACGTTGAGGTAGCCTTGCGCGAGATTCGGTTGGCGCTGCTCGAGGCGGATGTCAATTTCAAAGTTGCCAAAGACTTTATAGCCTCCATCAAGGAGAAAGCGGAAGGTCAGCAGGTTTGGCAGGAGCTGAAACCCTCCGAACAGGTTGTAAAGATCGTCTATGACGAGTTGGTGGAATTGCTCGGCGGCCAGTCGTCACGCCTGGTCTTCACCAAGCAGACACCCAACGTCGTGATGATTGTTGGGCTACAGGGCTCCGGCAAGACCACGTCGACAGGAAAAATCGCTCGCTGGCTTACGATGAATCAAGATCGAAAGCCCTTGCTGCTTTCAGTCGATGTTTACCGGCCGGCGGCGCGTGAGCAGTTGAAGGTCATCGCCAGGGCGACAGGCCAACAGATCTTTGAAGCTTCAGAAACCAATGATCCACTCACACTAGTGCGTGGCGCTGTCAAGCACGCTCAGCAGACCGGGTTTGATACTTTACTGATTGACACTGCGGGCCGGTTGCACATTGACGATACCTTAATGGAAGAGTTAGTCGCGATCAAAGGCGAGACCCACCCAGTGGAGATCCTTTTTGTGGCTGACGCGATGACTGGTCAGGATGCGGTTCGCTCCGCTGAGGAGTTTCATCGCCGAGTGGGAATAACCGGTGTGATTCTCACCAAGATGGATGGCGATGCGCGGGGCGGAGCGGCACTTTCGATTAAACAGGTAACCGGCCAACCTGTAAAGTTTGTCGGTGTCGGCGAAAGATATGACGCGCTTGAGCCGTTTTATCCTGACCGCGTGGCCCAACGCATTCTGGGCATGGGCGACGTTCTTTCGCTCATCGAAGAAGTACAAGCCAAAGTGGATCAGACGGAAGCGGAGGAACAGTTAAAAAAACTGCAGCGCAACGAGTTTACGCTCGATGATTTTCGCTCCCAGCTGCGTCAGGTCAAGAAACTTGGCTCCTTCTCAAAAATCATGAAGCTCCTGCCCGATCAGTTGCTCGGCGGTATCGGAATGCCCGAGCTGAATGAAGAGCAAACCAAAATGATGGAGAAGGAGTTGAAGCGTACCGAGTCGATCATCGATTCGATGACGCGGGAGGAACGTGTCGATCATCGAATTCTGAACGCCAATCGCCGCCGCCGCATCGCGCGTGGTTCGGGCACCTCGGTCGCTGAAGTGAATCAGTTGATCAAGCAGTATGCGGAGATGCGGCAGATGATGCGTCAGCTTTCCGGGTCGGGCTTGTTCGGCGGTGGTGGCTTCGGAAGTAAGATGATGAGACGAATGGCGGGTGTGCCAAACTTTCAGGGCATGGGTGACATGGATGAAACACCATCGCTGAGTGCCGGAATACAACGGAAAAAGTTGAAGAAGAAGCGGCATAAGCGAAGAAGATAAGCTCGAAGTGATAAGTGATAGTGATAAGTGATAAGTGATAAGTGATGAGTGATGAGTCTTGAGCGATAAGTGATGAGTGATGAGTGATGAGTCTTGAGCGATGAGTGAGTCCGGCTAGTCTCATCACTCATCACTCATCACTCATCACTTATCACTTATCACTTATCACTCATCACTTATCACTTGTCAACGATTTCTGATTGGGGGGAACTAAACTTGTTAGCAATTAAATTAATGCGTACCGGCGCCAAGAAGAGGCCCTCATATCGCATAGTGGTGAAAGAGAAACAGTCGAAGCGAGATGGTGCTTATCTTGAGAACCTGGGAACCTACGATCCAACTCGTAACCCAGCAGCCATCAATCTCGACATGAATCGCGTGCGACATTGGATCGATAAGGGCGCACAACCGACCGCAACTGTCAGCCGGCTGATTCGCAAGAGCGAGAAGACAGAGGCCAGTGCAGCCGCTGTTTCCGCAGGTTGAGTTTGATGGCAAGCGTCCCGAGTCGGCGCGAGCTGCGGATTTCCAATGAAAGAAGCTGTCGAAACAATCGTCAAGGCGCTGGTTGACAATACCGAAGCAGTTGACGTCCGCGCCATTGAACGTAATGGTTCTACCATTATAGAGGTGCGCGTGGCACCCGAAGATATGGGGAAAATAATTGGGAAACAAGGTCGTACGGTGCGGGCATTGCGCTCGCTGGCCCATGCGGTTGGGTTAAAAAGGAAGCACCGCTTTGTTCTTGAAATCGTGGAATGAATAATCAAGAGCCGCAAGATGACCAACCGCTGGTTGCAGTGGCTCGTGCGGTGAAAACAAGAGGGCTTAAGGGCGAGATTGTAGCGGATCTTTTGACAGACTTTCCGGAGCGGTTCCAGGGCCTATCCCGGCTCATTGCGGTCGGCACCGACGGTCGACGAAAAGCAGTTGAACTCGAGAACTACTGGTTTCACGGCGATCGAATAGTTCTGAAGCTGGCCGGGTTTGATGATCCAGAGTCAGCACGGTCTTTGATCAATAGCGAGTTTGCGGTGGCTGAAGCCGACCGAGTCAAACTTCCTCTTGATGAATATTATGACTGGGAGTTGGCTGGTTGCGTGGTAGAAACTGTGGACGGCCGACTGCTCGGGCGGGTGCGCGAAGTGATGAAGACCGGCGGTGTCGACATGCTCGTGATCAATGACCAGGAGGAGCACGAGTATTTCGTCCCAATGGCGGCCTCCATAGTTCTGGACGTCGATCTCAGTAAGAGAAGCATCCGAATAGATCCACCTGAAGGGCTGCTGGATTTATAGTTCTTTGATTTTCTGACCCAGGCGACTTGTGAAACTGCGAGCTCTTCCGGCACGCCATGTTGCGATTCGATATTATTACCATTTTCCCCGAGTTCTTTCGAGAGGCCTTCGATTACGGGATCATTCGGAGAGCCAAAGAAGCGGGTTTGGTGGAAATAGCAGCGCATGATCTGCGCGCGTGGACCGTTGACAAGCATCACGTAGTTGATGACCGTCCTTTTGGAGGCGGGGACGGTATGGTCCTGAAGCCTGAGCCGATCTTTGCGGCTGTGGAAGCGTTAACTGGGAAGAGCCGCCGCGAAGATTTCTCGACGGATACGCGCGTGGTTCTACTGTCACCGCAAGGTCGGGTATTTTCTCATGCTAAGGCGGAAGAGTTTGCAAGAACAGCACGGCGAGTGCTTCTAGTTTGCGGGCGTTACGAGGGCGTGGATGAGCGGGTCGCCGAAGCGCTGGTGACAGACGAAATTTCTATCGGCGATTACGTTCTTTCGGGAGGCGAGCCTGCCGCGGTCGTGATTGTTGACGCAGTAGTTAGATTGCTCCCGGCGGCGTTAGGGAGCGAAACCTCGGCCACACAGGAATCGTTTGCGGCCGGCATTCTGGATTATCCACAGTACACCCGGCCGCCCGAGTTTCGGGGAATGCGTGTTCCGGAAGTTTTACAAACAGGAAATCATGGCGAGATTGCTCGCTGGCGCGCCGAAGCCGCACGCAACAAGACCAGGCGGAATCGACCGGATCTTTTGAAATAGTTTTTTTAGATTATTTGCGGGCAGATGGCCTGACCGACTTTGAGGGAGCGTTGAGATGAACCGATTAGACAAAGTAGAAAAAGCGCAGTTGCGCGAGGGCATTCCTGACTTTAATCCCGGCGACACAATTCGGGTTCACGTGCGAATCAAGGAATCTGAAACCAAAGAACGGCTGCAGGCATTCGAAGGCGTGGTCATAGCGCGCAAACACGGTGGCGCTCGCGAGACCATCACCGTCCGCAAAACCAGCTTCGGAGTTGGTGTGGAAAGAATATTTCCTCTGCACGCGACCATCATTGATCATATTGACCTCGTCAAGAGGGGTCGGGTTCGCCGCGCGAAACTCTATTACTTGCGTGAATTGCGAGGCAAGGCGGCGCGTATTCGCGAGCGCGATACCCGCGGCCAGCAGGGCGGCGGAGGCGAGTCGCAGGCATCCGCTGCCGGCAAAAACAAGTAGCCCATTCCAAAAAAGATACACCTGATTTCGGATCGCAGTTTGGTTTTATCCCCAACAGCCTTCTGGTCTCAGTCTTTGCTTTAGTCTAGACTTGCCTTCCCCCTCACTTAATTTCGTGCACGGGAGCGACTAGGAACTTGCGCATTGCCATTGATGCCCATTCTGTTGGCGCCGAACTGGCCGGCAATGAGAGCTACATAGCCAACTTGATTGAGGCGCTCGCCGAGATTGATGGAGACAATCAATACACCCTCTACGTGACCAAAAGGGCAGCCGTCGATCGCTTTGCCAATCGGTGGCCCAATTTCACGGTTCGCACCACACTCCCACATACGCCGTTGGTTCGTATCCCTCTCACTTTGAGCGCTGAACTGCGCCGCAAGCCTGTCGATGTGTTGCACGTTCAATTTACGGCGCCACCGTTTGCGCCTTGCCCAACAGTAGTCAGCATTCACGATCTCTCATTCGAACACCTGCCCCAGACCTTTAAGCGACGCAGCAGGACACAGCTTCGGCTGACAGTGAGACATTCGGCGCGCACAGCTGCCCGCGTGCTGGCCTCTTCTGAATACACGCGGAGCGATCTCATTTCTACTTACGGAATCTCGCCGGAGTTGATAACCGTTACACCTCTTGCTGCGCCTAATCACTTTCAGTCGATCACAGTCGCAACAGAACTGGAACGAGTCAGACAAAGATATGGCATCAGCCGAGAATATATACTTTCGGTTGGTTCCATTCAGCCGCGGAAAAATCTTGCACGATTAGTTGCCGCATATGCGCTCTTGCGCGCTAATGGCCCAAAGGGTAAGCTGCCGCAATTGGTGCTCGTGGGAAAACGTGCGTGGCTCTACGATGAAACAATCCGTACCATAGCGGAACTGGGTGTCAGCGAATCCGTGATTCTAACCGGGTATGTACCAGAAGCTGAATTGCCGGCTCTCTATTCCGGCGCGCTCTGCTTCGTTTATCCCTCTTACTTTGAGGGCTTTGGCTTACCGCCGCTGGAAGCGATGAAATGCGGCACACCGGTGATCGTCGGCAATAGGACCAGTCTGCCTGAAGTCGTTGGCGATGCGGGCTTGCTCGTCGATCCATTCGACGTTGCAGCGATAAGCGGTGCAATTGCTGCTCTGATCGACGACTCCGATCTTAGAAAAAATCTGCGCCTCAAGGGTTTGGAACAAGCGAAGAGTTTCAGTTGGCACCGAACGGCACAAAAGACGTTAGAAGCGTACCGGCAAGCTGTCGGTCAAAGTGCGTTGATCCAATCAGTCTTAAGTAAGGCGCAAGGATCCAGCAGCCGCTGATAACAATCGGTTATGCGCATAGCCATACTTGGAACCAGAGGCATTCCGGCAAGCTACGGCGGATTTGAAACCTTTGCTGAGCACCTCGCCACGCGTTTGTCAGCTCGTGGTCATGAGGTAACTGTCTATTGCCGGGCGCATTATGTTTCACCTCGCCAACTGAAGTATCACGGGGTTCGGCTCACCGTCCTGCCAACAATTCGTCACAAATATTTCGACACTATAGTTCACACTTTTCTTTCAGCTTTGCACGCGGTGCCGGCGCGGTTCGACGCTGCCCTAATCTGCAACGCCGCAAATGCGCCTTTTGCTCCGCTTCTGCGGCTTACGGGAACACCGGTAGCAATCAACGTCGATGGGTTGGAGCATAAGCGAAAGAAGTGGAATTGGCTGGGCAGACGCTATTACCTGTTGGCGGAGCGGCTGGCGACGATTCTGCCAAATGTGACCGTGACTGACGCTCATGTTATTCACGATTACTACCAGGCGCGTTACAACGCTCCTTCCACCATGATTGCTTATGGTTCCGAGGTCGAGCGACGCCCCGATCGTGACACGGTTAGGCGTTGGCGCGTGGAACCGAATCGTTATGTCCTGTATGTCTCCCGGCTCGAACCGGAAAACAACGCGCACCTTGTGATCGATGCGTTCAAGAGGGTCAGAACTGCTTATCGCTTGTTGGTAGTTGGCGATGCGCCGTACGCCAGGGATTACATCGCCGACTTAAAGATGCGCGCGCGAGGGGACAAGAGAATAATCTTCACGGGATTCGTTTTTGGCCAGGATTACCGGGCGCTACAGCAAAATGCTTATTGCTATGTTCACGCCACTGAGGTAGGTGGTACACATCCAGCGCTGCTGGAGGCGATGGGTTATGGTAACTGCGTGCTGACTCTGGCCACCCCGGAGAATATTGAAGCAATTGGAGACGCTGGTATTGCCTACGCAGATGAGGTCGATCTAACGGATAAATTACAGCGGGTGCTGCGCGACGGATCACTTGTTCACGGTTTTCGCCATCGTGCTCAAATGCGTGTGCAGAGGAATTACGATTGGGAGAAGGTTGTCGATCAATACGAGCGCCTGTTTGCGGAGATGGCGGGGGTCGTGCCACCCGCAACTGAGCAGGCCGCTACGGCTGAGGCATCCATCACAGCCAAGGCTGCGGGTGTAAGGTAGACGAGAAAAACCAGGTAAAAGAGAGGAGCCCCGCTAATCCACAAGGATTGGCGGGGCAAACTTTCCGGGCAGGTTCGGGTAAATCAGGTGGCCATGGCAAAGAAACTGGGTATCGTCACATAGGTCCGATCCCGTAGTCTGGTCGGCGCGTTTTGCGGGGTTGAATAAAGCCAAACGGCTTTTGATAACGAAATAGTGCCGCTTCCCGAATCCGGCTGCTCCGACTACCTGCCAACTGAACAACTTAAAAGAACTGCCAAGCTATTCAAAAAAAGGTTTTGTCTGCCTGGTCTTGTGCGAAATTACACCGAACTTCCGTGACGTGTCAAGCACAATGTTCACGATTTCGCAAAACTTTTGCAACAACGGGGGGAGTCATTCGCCGGCGCGAGTCTGGGCGAGGCGCAGCGCCTGGCGGCGAGCCGCTTCTGAGACATTACGATTTTGCGAGAGGTGTTGAAGGTCTTTTGTCCGAATGCGCGGCAGGATACCGATGATGGTAGGAATTGGAGTGCGCGGGTTGCGAGCGAGATTGTGGATTATTGTATAAGAGCGGGCCCAGGCTCGGTTCCGGGCGATAAGCCGCAACACCTCGTCAGCTACTGTACGCATTGCAGCAATATTCTCTACCTCCTGTTCGGTAACGCGCGGGTTGTTAATCACAGCCGTAGCCACGACCCTATTTGAATCGCGGATCAATATACTGCGAGCCTCGCGATCACCCTTCATCGCCAGTTTCATGCGATCCTTGGCATTCATGAACATAATCCGGCGAATAAGTGAAACTCGCTCGGCTGAGACGTCTCCCGACTCGCGTCGCTCATTGTCAATGATGCGTTGCACTGCGGCTGCGTGCTCGGCAACACTTTCGCTTACCAGTTCTTCGTACCGCTCCGCAGGTAACCACGACTCATCGATGTCAGCATCCGAGACCTCGATATGCTGGGCTATGATCCAGGCATCTTCAATGCTCAGTTCACCGGTAACGGTAGTGAGCTCGGCAGTCTCGAAGAATTCGGCGGCAGCTGTGTTGCCGCGGGCTCTGAGTTCATCGGCTATCTGGCGAGCGCCGCGTTCCTTTTCGAAGAACTCTCGTCGCGTTTCTTTAGCACGCCGCTCTGCTTCTGCCGTGCGTGCTGGGTTTTCGAGGATTGCCTCGATGATGTCAGGTGTGCGGACGAGGCGTTGCTGATTAGCGGAAATCAATTCCAACAGCGCGCCTTCCTGAAGCGCTGTGGCGAGTGAGGCAATGGTCAAGTCTGGAGTCTGGTTGTTTAATATAAGTGCTTCGTGCACATCTCGCGGTGAGTCGGTGATTGTTCCAAGATAGGCCAGCACTGCGGGGGAAGTTTCGCCCGCCTTAGCAGCGACGAGCAGATCCTCAGGCGTTTGGCTGGAAAGAGTTTCGTTGGCCGCTTCGGCGATCTCCGCATCTCTTGACTGCCTCAGCGCCACCAAGACTTCCAGCAGCTCTATCTGAGACAGCGGCAACAAACCATTGGCGGCCGCCAGGCGAGCGGGTCGCGGAGCGGTACCAGTAATGATCGCTTCGACGACGCTGTTATTGGATGTGATGTTTGTACTCAAGGCGGGTTAACCGGCAACTCCATTCGCCTATCCAAATTAGCTGATTGAAGTCTAGCTTGTCTATAGGGTCGGGGAAAGGGGCAAAGGGGAAGGGAAAACGGGAATGGGGGAACAGGGAAACGGGGCAAAGAGGTAAGAGCAAAGGGCAAAGGGAAACGGGGGAACAGGGGAACGGGGCAAAGAGGAAAGAGCAAAGAGCAACGGGGGAATAGGGGAACGGGGCAAAGAGGTAAGAGCAAAGGGCAAAAGGAAACGGAAACGGGGGAACAGGGGAACGGGAGGCAAAGAGGTAAGAGCAAAGGGCAAAGAGGTAAGGGCTTACCTTACCCCTTGGCTCTTAGCCCTTAGCTCTTAGCCCTTAGCTCTTAGCCCTTTGCTCTTAGCCCTTTGCTCTTAGCCCTTTGCCGCCCTTAGGCAGCACCGTGACACTTCTTATACTTCTTTCCTGAACCACATGGGCAGGGCTCATTCCGACCGACCTTTGGTTGGTCGCGAACAACAGTTTTCACCTTGCCGGCCTCTTCACCTGCAGCGGCCGCGCCCTGATTCGGACCCGTGAAAGTCAGTGAAGTGGAGCGACGTGGCAATCGCCGTTGTCGCAGAGCTTCCGGCGGCTGTTCCGTAACTACCTGGAGGTTAAAGAGCGAGCGGATCGTGCTGGTGTCGATCCGATCCAGCATCTCCTGGAACAGATCGAAGCTCTGCTTCTTATATTCAACAAGAGGATCCTTCTGCCCATAACCGACCAGACCGATGCCCTGCTTCAGATGATCCAGAGAGAGGAGGTGATCTTTCCATTGCGCATCAATGATATTGAGCATGATGATCCGCTCATAGGTGCGCATTGCTTCGGGACCAATTTGCTGCTCCTTCCCAGTGTATTTTGTCTTGAGCCTTTCCCAGATAGCATTCGCGACTTCCGCTGACGTTAGATTGTAAAAGTCGATGTGCTCCGCGTCGGCATCAAAATCATAGATGGTCTTGATCTGAAGTTTGTAGTTCTCAACATCCCAGTCGTCAGGCGCTACGTCAGGATTGAGATACTGGTTGGTCAGATCTGAGAGCAGGTCATAAGCCACGCCGGCTTTCGGCGGATCACCCATCAGGTACTCACGCTGGTCAGGTTCCTCCATCAACTGGCGTCGCAAGCCGTAGATTGTCTCGCGCTGCTTGTTCATGACATCGTCATACTCAAGCAGATGTTTACGTGCCTCAAAGTTTCGCCCTTCGACCGACTTCTGCGCCGCCGCGATGCGTTTGGAGACCATCTTCGATTCGATCGCCACGCCCTGTTCCATGCCCAGTCGCTGCATTAATGCCTTGACCTTGTCACCTGCAAAAATGCGCATCAAATCATCTTCGAGTGAAAGGAAGAAGCGTGACGAGCCTGGGTCGCCCTGGCGGCCGGCGCGGCCGCGCAACTGATTGTCAATCCGCCGCGATTCGTGGCGTTCAGTACCCACGATGTGCAAGCCGCCAAGGCCTACAACCTCTTGGTGTTCTGCTTCCACGATTCGTTTTGCCCGCGAGAAAGCTGCATCCCATTGCTGGTCTGACGCCTCATCAGGATCGACCTCTTCCGTCTTGAGAAACTCGCGCGACATGAAATCAGGGTTGCCGCCAAGAAGAATGTCCGTGCCCCTGCCGGCCATGTTTGTCGCAATAGTTACTGCCCCTTTGCGGCCGGCCTGGGCGACAATTTCAGCTTCGCGCTCGTGATACTTGGCATTCAAAACATTATGGGGCACGGCCTCTCGCTGAAGGCGGCGGGAAATCAATTCAGAATTTTCCACTGAGACCGTTCCGACCAGGGCCGGCTGGCCCCTTTCGTGACAGGCTTTGATCTCTTCAATGACCGCGTCCCATTTTTCCGGCAGGGTGCGATATATGACGTCCGAGAAATCGGCGCGGATCATCGGCATATGAGTCGGTATCACAACCACGTCTAGTTTATAGGTTGACTGAAACTCAGCCGCTTCGGTTTCGGCAGTACCGGTCATCCCGGAAAGTTTTTCATACAGCCGAAAATAGTTCTGCAGAGTAATTGTGGCGAGTGTCTGATTTTCTTTCTCAATCTTGACGCCTTCTTTTGCCTCCACTGCCTGATGTAGTCCATCAGACCAACGCCGGCCCTTCATCAGCCGGCCCGTAAAATCATCAACGATAATCACTTCGCCATCTTGAACTACGTATTGATGGTCCAGCCGGTAAAGCGTGTGGGCCTTCAGGGCCTGCTCGACACAATGGAGTAACTCCATGTTTGAAGGATCATAAAGATTACCTACTCCCAGCAGCCGTTCAGCCTTCTCCACTCCCTCTTCGGTAAGAACCGCTGTATGGGCTTTTTCGTCGACTACGTAATCGCCGGTCTTAACACCGCCTTCCTGCTCTTCCCCACGGCGCAGTTGTGGAATCACAGTATCAGCTTTGTAGTATTTGTCCGTGGCTTCGTCGGAAGGACCAGAGATGATTAGGGGCGTACGCGCTTCGTCAATCAGAATCGAATCCACTTCGTCGACAATCGAGAAATAGTGACCGCGTTGCACGCAGGTGGCGAGGTCAAATTTCATGTTGTCGCGCAGGTAGTCGAAGCCAAACTCGTTGTTGGTGCCATAGGTGATGTCGGCGGCATAAGCAGCCTGCCGCTCGAAATCGTCCATATCGTTCTGGATACAGCCAACCTCCAATCCCAGAAAGCGGTGAATCTGGCCCATCCATTCTGCGTCGCGCGAGGCAAGATAATCGTTGACAGTCACGACGTGAACACCGCCGCGGCCAGTCAACGCATTCAGATACGAAGGAAGTGTGGCGACCAGCGTCTTACCCTCACCAGTACGCATTTCGGCGATCTTACCCTGGTGTAGGACGAGGCCACCGATTAACTGCACGTCGAAGTGGCGCATGCCGGTAGTGCGCACGCTAGCTTCCCGCACGGTAGCAAAAGCTTCCGGCAGAATTTCATCAAGGATTTCACGCTCGCGTGCCTTGCGATCTTCCGCATCGCTACTGTCAACCACAGCACGCTGCACGCGTTCCTTGAAAGCAGCCGTGCGCGCCCGAAGTTCTTCGTCAGACAGTTTCTTGACGGACGGTTCGAGTTCGTTAATCTTGACAACCAGCGGTTGAACAGATTTCAGATAACGCTGATTGCTGCTCCCGAATACTTTGGTCAAAAATTGGTCAATCATAAAAAAGCAATATTTGGTTTAGTCTAGTAGCCGCTCTGAAGCCGCAATTTATTAATTCTAGTGGACGTTAATCCGGTGGGGCAAACCAAACCAGAACGATTCATTATTGCCGGACCCATGCAGTTCCAGAGCCACCTTCAACCGGATTTTGGCAACTGTTTCTTGAGCATTTCGCCGGCAGTTTGCCGGGGCATGCTGAAACTTACTACGATCTGTTTGCCCTCCGATGTAATTTTGGTGCTCTTGTAAAGCAGTTCTTCATCCCGCCCCCGCTTCAATAGCTGACCGATCCCCAGTAATCGAGTATAGCCATCGGCCATCTGTACGGCCCGGTCGGGTGAATCGGCTTGTGATTCCACGCGCGCACTAATCTCAGCCTGATCGAGCTTCAACGATAATTGAAGGGGGATTTCATCACAGCGCATCTCAGTGGGATCTTTTATTTTTTTCGGGTCTCTCAAAAACGACAGCATGCCGCTGTCTCCGATAGCAGCGACCATGTCTTTGGCTACGTCGATTAGTCGAGCGTCGCCGGATCGCTGCACCAGCTTGGGATCTGCTAGCTTACAGTTGGAAGTCAGGGTTGCAGCGATCGTAATCTCCACGGTTGAGCCCAAATCAAGTTGGCCCTTCTCTTTCATCTCATTCGCCCGCGCCAGCCAGTCTTTTAGTGGACGTGTATTTACTTCGTTCTCACTTGGACGAACCACGTTACTTTCCGTGGCGATGTTGTCCAACTGCCTGTCAACATCACTCGCCACCTTTTCCGGCGACTTTTGCTCCTCACTTTCAGCAATTTCGGCCAGGTTCACTGACGCGCCAGGGCTGGGCGATGCGGTGGGCGATGCGGTGGGCGACGGCGAGGGCTCGGGAGTCGGGGTGGGAAGAGGCGTCGACGATGTCTCCGGCTTGCCCCAGGAGATTATCCGCGCTCCGAAAGGATCATTAGACTGATCCGCCGTTGGTGAAACTGTTTGATTTTCGAGCGCAAAATAACCTTCCGGGTAGTGAAACTTTTCGAGGGAAACTACATGCACGTCTTCACCGATCGCGGTTTTTGTATATGGTCGATCGACATAGCTTAGTTCACCTACCATTGCCGCAATATTGAACGCATCACGCACCGACGGCACATAAACAACACTCGCCAGAACCGTTGCATGAACCAATATGGAGGCGCAAGTTAACTTGAGCAGGATTGGCCAACGCGGCTCTCGATTTAACTCGAAATCTGCAAAGAGGTATGCCATTCTTCCGAATCCCAACGCCACTTTCGCAACGTTCCGTTCCCTTAGACGCGGCCTGCCACTCCAGCGTTGCGAGAGCGCCCTACACGGCACTCTATACGTTAGCACTTTGCCAATAGAGCTCCAAAACAGGTCCGGAATATGCGCCTGAGGTAAAATATCGCAAATGCGGCGTTCAACTGGGAAAGGTTATCGAAGGAGCGAGAGGGGAAAGAATAGGGGCGGAGCAAAGTCCCACCGCAGAGCAGCCGAAAGACCGGGTATTAAGGACAATGCGGCTGCCGTCCGGCCGGCTCAGACTCGTGAAACAAGGATGTTATTGTCCGGTATCGGCACACCGCCACCCGCCGCGTTTAAACCTGACCCATTTCAACTCGAAGCGCTAGCGGCCCTTGAATATGAGGACGTGCTGGTAACTGCGCCGACGGGAAGCGGCAAGACTTGGATTGCGCGGGAGGAGATCCGCCGCCTGCTGGCAGCCGGACGCAGCGCCTGGTATACGACGCCACTTAAGGCCCTCACAAACTCAAAATATCAGGAGTTCAGCGATGAATTTGGAGCGGCTCGAGTCGGAATTCTAACTGGCGACCGTAAAGAAAATTCTGATGCACCGCTGATTGTAGGTACCACTGAGATCTATCGGAACCAGCTTTTCGACTCCTTGCGTGGTGGCAGTCAGGTTCGCGCGGATCTGGTTGTGCTTGATGAAGCCCACTATCTGGGTGACGAGGAGAGAGGTCACGTTTGGGAAGAGGCAATCATTCTCACGCCCGCTCGTATTCGCTTGTTACTCCTTTCAGCCACGATTGGGAACGCTGGCGACTTTGCTGTCTGGATCGAAGACGTACGTGGAGTGCGCTGTGGTGTAGTGCCAGGTCCAGCCGCTCGACCAGTGCCGCTCCGCGCCGCTCTTCTCCTGCCGGATAGAGCGTTGTTGCCGCTTATCAGTGAGGCTGGAAAGTTGAATCCGGAGATCGCCCGAATGAGCGAACAGAAGCGTGATGGTCGGAAGGGTGGGTGGGTTTAATCATGAAATTGAGTATGCCGGAGATGCCGCCCGCAATCCTGCTAACGGCACTTGGTGGTTACGACCTTTTGCCGGCCATCATTTTTCTCCCCACTCGCCGCCGGTGTGATCAGGCAGCTTCCGAGGCGGCATTCATGCGCCGCGACCCGAATAACGAACGCCTCGAGGCCAGGCGTGACTTTATGCGCAGCTTCAGCGAACGCTATCCCGAGGTCCGAGCCCATCGCCACTGGGACACTATCCTGCGCGGCGCCGTCGCTTCTCATCATGCGGGTCACCTTCCCGCCTGGAAGCTGGCGATTGAAAAACTGATGAGCGTAGGTTTGCTAGATGCGATCTTCGCGACCGCGACGGTCGCCGCGGGAGTGGATTTCCCCGCGCGCACTGTCGTCATAACAGGAGTGGACGCCCGCACCGGCAGTGGTTGGCGACAACTATCGGCATCGGAGTTACAACAGATGACCGGTCGAGCCGGCAGGAGAGGTCGCGACAATATCGGTTTCATTGTAGCCGCTCCGGGGCTGCATCAAGACCCAGAGAAGATCGTCGCGCTACTCAAGGCCCAGCCGGATCCCCTGACCAGCCAGTTTCGCGCGACTTACACCACGCTTCTTAATCTCCTTGATGCCTTCGGCAGTTTTGCCCACGTGCGCGATATTGCCGAAAAGAGTTTCGCGCATCGAGACACCGCGAATTGGATCGGAGTTTTGGAATCGGAAATCGCTCGCAGCGAGATGCGAATAAAGGAAAAACTGGCGAGTGCTGGCGGCGTAGTTTCGCTTGAATTGGCGCTGGGATTTGAGCGGCTTGTAAGCGCGCGCACGCGTTTGCAGGAGCTGAAGCCGCAAACTCGCGCGGAACTATTACGCCAGTGGCTCGAAGAGGTGGTCAGACCCGGACGAATAGTTGGCATTGGCAGGAGCGGACGCCGCTTGGTAATGATTACTGACCGCCGCGAAGGAAACGCCTTTGGCATTCGCGAGGACGGCCGGACAGCAAGTGTTGCACTGGAGAGGATTGGGCGCGTGTATGCTCCTGTGTATCGACTTCGCGAACAAGCTATTGAAGCGGCGTTTGAGGAGATTCGCCAGCGCGGGCGTGAGCTTGCGCTTCCTGAACCTCGCCTGCGGAGCCAGGTGGAAGAGCAGACCGCCATAGATTTGGTCGACGATTTGATCGATTCGTTAACGCCGGCAGGATTGACCGAAGAAGCGAGAAGCAAGGTGTCTGAAGCTCTTTGGGCTACGCTCGATGACGCTGCAACTATCCAGAGAGCCGCACGGCGCATTGATCAACTGCAGACGGACGTCTGGCTGCCTTTTGAGCTGCGAGCGAGGGTGCTTGCAGCCTTCGGTTATCTCGATTTTGAGGCTGAACGAGTGACCGAACGTGGTCGATGGCTCGCCGATCTGCACCTGGATCGGCCCCTTGTGGTCGGAGAAGCGCTGGAGCGTGGCCTCTTCAGAGGTCTGGATATAGCGCGCCTGAGTGGAGTGGTCGCCGCGCTCACAGCTGATGAAGATCGCGACTATGGAGAACTCGAGCTGGATGATGCGCTGGTGGACTCACTTTCTCAATTTGAGGAAATAGGCTTTCACGTGGCCAACGAAGAATGGAAGCGCGGCGTCGAGCCGGCACCCGAGCTAAACTTCTCTGCTGCTGCCACAGCTGCCCACTGGGCGCGGGGAAAAGACTGGTCGACGCTGGCCCATGAAACACGCGCAGAAGAAGGCGATCTGTTTCGAGTGCTGTCGCGCACGGGTGAAGCGTTATTGCAGGTTGCAGGCCTCCGCAAGACCCACCCAGAAGCCGCGCGTATTGCTGCTGCCGCTGCTGAAGCCGTGCTGCGTGAACCGGTTCGTTAAATTTCTACCCCGTGGGCCTGCTCGCCTGCGGGAAACGGCCATGGCAACATCTAAGGCTCATCGACCGGACAGATAAGGATCAATCAAACCGGCGTTGGAATATCGATTCAAATGAGTTCGCCTCTTTCGCCAGGAACAAAACTTGGTCGTTATGAGATACGCTCCGTGCTTGGCGCAGGCGGAATGGGGGAAGTCTATGCGGCTCAGATTTCGTCCAGTCTTGACTTCGCCTCCAAAATCATGCCTCGCAATCTAGTCAGTTCATCCAGTGTGAGAGTGAGCGTCACCAGGTCGCAGATCCCGCTGGAAATGGAGACCGCGTTCCCGGTTCGGCTTTGGCGGAAAACTGAGATCTCCAGATCACCAAAGGTTCGATAGCGAGCCTCAAAGCTGACGAGTTTGGTCATTGCTTCGTTGGCCCCTGCAAGCGAGTCGATAGCCTTGACGAGTGGGTTGATCTCCGCATAATCAATGAAGGACCTGTTTTCTTGCGCCCTCTCACGATTCTCACGCAGAGCGATCACAAGGCCGGTAGCGCGCGTCCCGTTGCTGGCGTCCCTGAATTCCATCCCGTCGACTCGGACGTCGCCGTCGCGCGCGTTTAGATTGCCAACCTGCGTAAAACCCTTCAGCAAAACAGTTGCATACCTTCGTTCGAACTCTTCCAGTTTCGTGCGCGGTTCAAGCGGTTCACAGCTTAGCGGACGCCGGAATTGTGGCCCCGGTCTCTGAGCTAAGACAGTGGCACAGAGAAGAGTAATCGTCAGAAAAGAACCAATCAGTCTTAATGCGTGCATGACAGCTCCTTCTTACTAACTTCGTGAAAAGGGTCAACAGCAATGGGGACGTCTAAAACCAAGTTTCACCACGGAGACACGAAGAACACAGAGTAAGCAAAACCTAAGGCAGCAAAAAGAAAGCGAACACGTCAAGGTGAGGTGTGCGAACATTTCTTGTTGTTGGGTTAGGTTTGCTTACTCTGTATTTACTCTGTATTTACTCTGTCTCTACTCTGTGTCCTTCGTGTCTCCATGGTGAAATCGGTCGCCTTTCAGTTCCTTTTATTGCCACTTGAATACGCTGATAATGTTTGAGAAATCGTCGGTCCAGACTCGTCCTTGAGCAGTGCTGGTTACAGTGCGGGCGTTCGGTTCCTTCACCAGACTGCCAAGCGTCTTCGTCTCACGCGCGAGCACGACCCACTGAGATGGATCCTTGCCATTAGCCTGGGTTGGTTCCAGATCTAACAAAGAAAGATACTTCAGGTTTCTGCTATGAGCCAGGGTGGCTAAGACTGGGCCGAGATCTAGATTTCGATTGGAGATGTGAAAGACGAGAAGCCCTTCAGACGTCAGCTTAGATAGATAAAGATCGAGAGCTTCCTGGGTCACTAAGTGAATGGGAATCGCGTCGCTGCTGAAAGCATCCAGAACGATCAATCCGTAGCCTTGAGTGGGCGCGCTGCGCAGTTTTAGTCGCGCGTCTCCAAGCACCACTTCATAAGGAGCCTGAGCGCAACTACTCAGGTAGGTGAAGTATTGCGGTGAGCGCGCGACCGAAACTACCGCCGGGTTAATCTCATAAAAGGTCCAATCTTCGTTTTTTCGCGAATAGCTCGCTGTTGCGCCCGCGCCAAGACCCACAATGGCTACTTTCGATGTTGCAGGCGCCGCTTCAAACTGAGCGAAAATTTTACCCAGTGGTCCCTCACGATGATAGTAAGAGAGTGGCTCACAACGCCCTTCGGAACCCATGCTCTGCCGGCCGTGCACTGTGCTGCCATGCAAGAACGAATGTAGACCGGAGCGAGGATTCGCCACCACTCGCACTACTCCGAAAAAGTTTCGCTCGGCATGTAATATCGAAGTACCCCCCGGTGTCACGAAGCCTGCTCCCAGCATCACCGCGCCCAGCGAAAGAGCAAATCGCATTGGGCGCCGGCGCAATGGGTAACTAATGAATAGTGGGACCGCCAGCACGAGTAGCAAGCTACCCATTCTTGCCGGCGCAAACTTATCGGCTAACCATCCCAGGCCAAATGTAAGCAGAAAGATAAATGCCGGCAGCGCAAGATCGAGTCTGTGTTCCCACGTTTTGGATGGGATTGCCTTTTTCCCAGGTAACAGAAAACAGGTCAGTAGAATTACCAGAGGGTACTCAATAACCGAGCGAAAGATCATGGGAGCGATGAGAGCATTGAATAACCCGCCCAGCACGCCGCCAAGAGATAGCCAGACGTAAAACTCAGGAAGGTGACGTGTTCCTGGACGATCGCCAGCCAGTTGACCGTGACACATCAGAGAGGCGAAGAAGAAATAGACAAGATGCAGAAGGATCAAACTCCTGGCTCCGCTGCTGGAAGTATCTGCCATATAGATCATTAGCAGGACCACTGTTGCGCCCGGGACTATTAAGACTGGAAACCGCGACGGAAACAGTTGCCTTCGCGCAAAAGCTAAGACTAACGTGAGCAAGTAGAGCGCCAGGGGAATGATCCAAAGCAACGGCGCTGAGGCGATGTCAGTAGTAATGTAGTTTGTAACGCCCAGCATCAAGCTCGACGGTGCAAAAGCCAGCAGTAGCCACCTCAATCTGCGCCAGGCGGTGAGTGTTTCGTTTTCGTCAGCCGGAAGTGTTGCGGAGATTTGCTGCTCATCACGTATCGGCGCGGTGGTGCTATGTTTGATAGACGAAGAGGCCCGCCATAGGATCACAGCGCACACGGAGATAAGTATTATTAGCGCGCCGTATGCGGCGGCCCAGGTTCGGCTCTGAGAGTGAAGACTAAGGAACGGTTCGAGTAAAGCTGGATAAGCCAGCAAGGCAAGCAGGCTGCCCGCATTGGAGGCCGAGTAGAGAAAGTAGGGATCTTGAGCAGAGTTGCCAGAGGTTTGCGAAAACCACTTTTGCAAAAGCGGGCTATTGCTCGAAATGATGAAGAATGGCAGGCCTACGGTCACCGCCAGACAGCTCAATAACCAGAGAGACGGGTTTCCATTGGACGGTACAGAATTGGCCCAGGAAGAAGACACTCCCATAGGCAAAGAAATAAATGCGATTAGTAGTAATGCGAGCTGGGCTGTGAGTTGATGTTTAAGCGGCCACCGCGAGACCAGCAGAGCGTAGGCATACCCTGCAAGTAAAGCCGCTTGAAAGAAGAGCATGCAGGTATTCCAGACCGCCGGCGTCCCACCAAGCAGTGGTAGCAGCATCCTGGCAACCATGGGTTGCACGGAAAAGAGCAACGCGGCACTGACAAATATCGTCACGCCAAAAACCAATGTTTGAGCACAGTACTTTTGATACATAAGGGCCCGAAGACTCCTGGTTTCAGCATTTCGCTACGAGAGTTGAGGAAGTTGAGTGTGCTTTTAGGGCAGGGGCGCCGGGGCGGACGGTCCATCACGGACCTGTAACAGCAATATAGGGAACCCAACGCTGAGGTGTCAATGAATACAAAGTCAAGTTAGTGGCTTGTTATAGTTTCTCCGCGTGCTCAGCGTCTCAGCGGTTAGCGCTTTTAAGCATCCAGTTCACGGCCGAGACGCGGAGGCCGCCTGAGAATGTGCAGAGAAAACCGAATCAAGGACACTCCCAAATAATTAATTTTTGCCTTCTCCGTGTACCTCCTTGGTGAATTTAATAATCCCACTGACTATCTCGATCACTCAGGAACTTGCGGGAGCGAACAAGCGGCGGACATTCCGGAGTACTTGCAGGAAGAACCTGACGATCCGGGGGAGGACCAGAGCCGAGATGAGCAATCCTATACCGACGAGAACAAACAGCAGAAACGGCAGGAAGAGTGAAGCGACGACGGAGACAACGGCCAATAAATCTTCCAGTGTGCTTACGACGATATTTGAAACGGGCTCGGGGCTGGCATTGATTATTGCCCGGGCGGCTGCCTTAGTTCCATGGGAACTCAACGCGAGTCCACCCCCAAGGAGGAACGCGATAACCTGCACACTCCTATTGAAGTCGCCAAAAGCTGCTGCCGCAAGGATGGCTCCCGCAGGAATTCTGATAAAGGTATGAATGACGTCCCATGTGCTATCCACTATCGGAATTTTGTCCGCGAGAAATTCCACTACATATAGAACTGCAGCCACTCCGATAACCCACCAACTTGTCAGCACCTGCAGTTCGCCGGGAAGCTGAAGATCGGCGAAGCGACTCAGCAAACCCAGGGTCGCGACACATGCATACAGGTTGATGCCGGAGACCCAGGAGGCACCCATGGCGATAGCAAGTGTGGAGACAAGGCCCATAGCGTAAGTAATTACGTTGATAATCGCATTGGAGTTCGGCGAATACCACCAACGGCAGAAGCTGTGAAATAAATTGGTTAAGGCTTTGTGGAAGAAAATCTCTCAGGTTGGGGCAAGGCAGGCTTCTGGACAGGAACTGGTCAAGTTTCAGGCTGCCGCCGCCCCCGCACAAGTTTCATTGCCAGTCAATAATTGAATAAACCATTCAACGGCACAAAAGTTAAGATTATTAACAGGCGGGAATGAGGGGCCAGACTTAACTTGAGTGGCTCATTCAATGTTGGCTAGCAATGAGTCTTGAGCGGGGGCGGCGGCAGCCTGAAACTTGAGCAGTTCCTATCCAGAAGCCTGCCTTGCCCCCTTCCCAACTTGCAATTTTTAAAACTGCCCTTTTCCTCCCGGAAGCCTGCCTTGCCCCGTTCCCAACCTGAGAGATTTCTATGGATTCCCAACCTGAGAGATTTCCAACTTGTGCCTTACCCCTTTCAACTAGCAAATTTTTCACAGCTTCGGCAGTTAGTGATGCTACGATCCAACCTGCCCTCAAGTGTATTATGCGGGCCACCAGATTCAGTGACGACCACTAATTTACTTTTGTTATGCCAAAACTTCTTCGAACGTATTCCTTTCAGGCGGTCATCGTTTTCTGTACTGTTACCGTTATTGCTTTGGCTCAGCAACCTTCGGCGCCCGCCCCGCCGCCGCTGGGAATTTCAGGTCCACGCGCAGCAAAGCTCTTAACCCTTGAGCTACGGCTTCAGCAGATAATTCGGCCGGAAAACTGCCGCCGCGAACACCGCATTTTCACCGAGAAACCACACATGGCGGGTTCGCAGCGCAACTATGAACTGGCGAAATACATAGCGCAACAGTGGCGCGCTTACGGCTTGGAGGATATCTCACTAATTGAACATCCGGTCTACCTTCCCTGGCCTGTGCGCTATGAAGCAACCATCGTCGCGCCTATTACCGCTAAGCTTTCCTTGACGGAAGAACCAATAGCGCAAGACAAGGATTCCTACGCGAGCGACGTAGGTATTCCTTACTGCGCCTATTCCGCCAATGTGGATGTGACTGCTCCAGTTGTGTATGTCAACAGCGGGAACCCGGAGGACTATGACTTGCTCGCCCGGCAAGGCATTGATGTTCGCGGAAAGATCGCGTTGGCGCGTTATTCCGTTCCTTACAGCTATCGCGGCTTCAAAGCCCTGACAGCACAACGACGCGGTGTAGCCGCCCTTCTTCTCTACTCTGACCCGGCCGACGATGGTTACAAAAAGGGTGAAGTCTATCCCTGGGGACCATGGGGGCCAGAAAGTCATCTGCAGAGGGGCGGCATCGTTTACGATTTCAATTTGCCTGGTGACCCGCGCACGCCCGGGTGGGCCTCAGTCCCCGGTGGTCGGTTCCTTCCCGCAGCGGAGGCGGTCTCAATGCCCACCATCGCCGCTGCTCCGATGTCGTACAAAGACGCGAGACGGATTCTGGAAAACATGACTGGTCCCGCAGCGCCGCAGGCATGGCAGGGTGGGCTGCCGCTTACCTACCGTCTGGGGCCTGGCCCAGCCAAACTCCACCTGTTAATTGAAAACGATCGCGAAGTTCGTTCGATCTGGAACGTGGTAGGACGTTTGCGCGGAATGGAGAAATCCGACGAATGGGTTGTCCTGGGGAATCATCGCGATGCCTGGGTTTTTGGAGGTGTGGATCCAAGCAGCGGCACTGCTAGCCTGATGGAGACGGCCCGAGCGTTTGGAGATCTCAAGCGAAGCGGATGGAAACCGCGCCGCACCGTGGTGTTTGCCTCCTGGGATGCTGAGGAATTCACGTTGACGGGCAGCACCGAGTGGGGCGAGTTGGAGGCTGAACGATTGAAGGCTGGGGCACTCGCCTATTTGAACGTTGATAGCTCGGCCTCAGGGAACCGGTTCTCTGCGTCAGCCGTGCCTGCGCTCACCAGGTTTCTGCGCGATGTAGCACGCTCTGTCCCTGATCCCAGCGGCGGTTCGATTTACGAGTCATGGCGGCGAACTGAAGGAAGTAAGGCTCAAGAACCCGAAGTTACGACACGCCTGGGATCGGGATCAGACTACACAGTATTTCTCAACTTCCTCGGAATTCCAGTCGCCGATCTCACGTTTGATGGTCCATATGGCGTCTATCATTCCATATATGACAGCTTCACGTGGGTAGATCGAGTCGGTGATCCGGGTTACTACTATCATGCGGCAATGGCGCGTTACTGGGCAGTCGCAGCACTGCGTCTAGCTGAATGCGATTTTGTTCCGCTCGATTACTCGGCGTATGCGCGTGAGGTTGAGAGTTATCTTGATGAAACGGAACGCACGGCCAGTGAACGAAAGCTCCAGGTAAACTTCGGTTCCGCACGCGAGGCGGCGAAGCGCTGGGAGAGAGCTGGCCGTTTATCACTCGAAGCAGCTAATCAAGCGTTAGCAGCTTCGGATGGGGCAAGCGTAGAACGTGTGCACCAGTCGCTTTTGAAAGTTGAGCGAGCCCTTTTGGATCCGGCGGGTTTGGCCGGTCGGCCCTGGTTCAAGCACTTGATTTACGCACCGCGGCCCACGTATAAGCCACTAGTTCTTCCTGCCCTGACGGAGGCCGTCGAGGCAAACGATCAAAAGCTTGCTCTTTCGGAGATGGACCGTCTTACACAAGCCTTGAACCGCGCCGCGGCGGCGCTCGAAAGTGGATTCCAGAAGTAGATCTAATTCAGTTCCAGCACAACCTCATAAAGAAACTGAAGTGCGAAGCCAACATTCTCTATCGACACACGTTCGTCGTTTCCGTGAGCACGATTAAGCTCGCCGTCATCAAGTTTGAACGGTTCAAAACCATAGGCCGTGATGCCTAACTTTCGGAAAGTGGGACTGTCTGTAGAGCTGGTGAGCATGGTTGGGATCACCGGTATACCAGGATCATGCCGCGCTGCAACTCTGCGAATTGCCGACATCAGCGCGGTGTCAGGACTTGAGCCTGTGGGCGTCGAGCCCTCAAGTACTTCAATCTCCAGTGTCGGATCGGCGAGGACAGCTCGCAGTGTCTCCAGAAAGCCCTCGGGAGTTTCTCCTGGTAGCAGCCGAATGTCGATCTGGGCCCAGGCTTTACTTGGGATCACATTCACTTTGTCGCTCCCTTGCAGGCCCGTTATCGTGACAGTGTTGCGTACCTGGGCGTTGAGTGTTTGATCTGACAGCAATTTCTCGCGCAACGCTGGATCACGCAACGCCTTTTCCAGGTCGGCGTAAGCGGCGCGCAGCAGCGGATCGTTCTGGCGAGAGGATAGTTCCCGGTATCCGGCGGCAACGGCGGCGGGGACTCTTATTGGCGGCGCCCAGGCCCTTAATCGTCCGAGCCCTTTCAGCAGGCGATTAACAGAGGAGTCGGCTAGCGGAATTGATGCGTGCCCGGCGGGACCTTTCGCTGTAATGCGCAACCAGAGCGCCGCCTTCTCCATCACATCTACACCATACTGCTGAATCTTCCCTTCCTTGACGTATGCCACGTCTCCCTCATTCAAGAGAAACTCGGCATCTCGAATCAGGTCGAGGTGATCTCTGACCATAGCTTGGGCTCCGAGTCCACCCGCTTCTTCATCAGCGACAGCGAGAAGGATGACGTCGCGTTTAAGACGAACATTCTGCCGCTTCAGCAATCGCAGGAGCGTGGTCTGGACCGCAGCCGTTCCCTTCATATCTGTCGCTCCCCGGCCGTATACAAAGCCATCGCGAATCTCGCCGGCAAACGGAGGGACCGTCCACTCAGTTGCCTCAGCGGCAACAACGTCAGTATGGCTCAGAAGGATGATCGGGCGTCGCGAGCCATCCCCTTTCAGGCGAGCGTAGAGATTGGCGCGACCGGGAGCTACATCAAGAAGCCTGGTTTCGATGCCGTCTGATTCCAACAGCTTTTGCAGATGCAGCGCCGCAATCCGCTCATTGCCTGGAGGATTGGTGGTGTTAATGCGAATCAACTCCTGGAGCAGGAGAACGGCCTCGTCTCTAGCTTTCGGCCAGTCGATCTCTTGGCGCGTCGAAAAGGAAACAGCGTAAGAAAGCAATACGATCACCGAAAGAAAACACCAAAGTCGCATATGACCTCCGGGTTATGAAGGATTCTCTGAACACAGAGAGCGCACAGTGCGGCTCACGCCGCAACCACACGCACGTCGAGTAACTGAATAGTTACTAAGATAAACCGAAATATCTGGTTCGTCCTCGAGTTGCATTTTAAAATTATCACTCCGTAGGAGTGAAATGTTTATAGACGCGAGCACAACAAGAGGCCTGCGCCGTTCGGAGGAGCGGAAATGCTTCTAGATGTATGTCTGTCAACTTGAGTACCGCTCTCCGAACGGCGTCAGAGGGATTAGGTGCACTCCGGGCTATAAACATTGCACCCCTCCGGGGTGAAGACTCCGGGGTGAAGACTCGAGGACTCGACAGCAACTTGCAGAGCAGTAGTATGATGGGCCTCATTGCAGTACCTCTGTTGGGGAAAGCTGTTGGCAATGCAAACGAAATTGATGCCAATGAACGAGGCGATCAGCCGTTTTGTTAACGACGGCGATACGATCGTTATCGAAGGCTTTACCCACTTGATCTGCTTTGCCGCGGCCCATGAGATCATTCGCCAGAGGCGGCGCGACCTGACATTATGCCGTCTCACGCCGGACCTCATTTACGACCAGTTGATCGGCGCGGGTTGCGCGCGCAAATTGATCTTTAGCTGGGCGGGGAATCCGGGGGCTGGACCGCTTTACGCCTTACGCAGAGCTGTCGAGCAGGCAAGGCCGCGTTCCCTTGAGTTGGAAGAGTATTCGCATTATGGCATGGTGGCCCGTTTCACAGCTGGTGCAGCGAAACTACCCTTTTACCCGTTGCGAAACTACATGGGCAGTGACCTTCCAGGCGTCAACCCAAATATCAAGACTGTAGTCTGTCCATTTACCCACGAGGAGTTGGCTGCAGTGCCGCCCTTGAACCCTGACATTGCCGTCATTCACGCGCAGCGAGCGGATGAACAAGGAAACGCACAAATCTGGGGCCTGCTGGGGGTGCAGAAGGAGGCTGCGTTCGCTGCCAGAAATGTGATAGTGGTCGCCGAGGAGATTGTTGGCGAGAAGGTCATCAGGTCAGATCCTAACCGAACACTTGTTCCGGCCCTTATAGTAAAGGCGGTGGTACATGAGCCATTTGCTTGTCATCCATCTTACGCGCAAGGCCACTACGATCGGGACAATGATTTTTATCTGCGCTGGCGAGAGGTGTCGAGAAGTGAATCGTCTTTCAACGCTTACCTTGATGAGTGGGTCTATAAAGTGAAAGATCGTGCTGAATATGTGATGCGGATGGGCGAACAAATTGCGAGATTGCGCGCGCGCCAGCAAATGTGCGGCCCGGTCAACTACGGTTACTAAATGGAATACACGCCGAACGAACTGATGGTTAGCCAGGCTGCGCGGCAATTGCGCAATGGGGAAGTGGTTTTTGTCGGCATCGGTCTTCCCAACATGGCCTGCAACCTTGCGCGCCGGCTTCACGCGCCAGACCTGGTTTTGGTTTATGAGTCAGGGGCAGTCGGCGCTCGCCCAGATCGGCTGCCAATCTCCATTGGCGATCCGGCTCTGGTGACCAACTCGCTTAGCGTCTGCTCTATGTTCGACATCTTCAGCTACTATCTTCAGGGCGGCCTGATTGATGTCGGGTTCCTGCAAGGTGCGCAAGTCGATCGTTTTGGCAACCTGAATACGACTGTCATCGGCGATTACTTTCATCCATCCGTCAGGCTACCCGGAAGCGGAGGAGCGTGCGAAATTGCGATCCTGGCCAGGAGGGTTCTGGTGATTGCACCACAAAGCCGGAGAAGCTTTCCCGAAAGAGTCGACTTCATAACTTCTCCGGGCTTTGTTGATGGGCCACAAACGCGAAGCAGGTTAAAAATGCCGGGGCAGGGTCCAGCCATGATTATCACCGACCTCGGTTGTTATGAGTTTCAGCAGGGTGAAATGACGCTCACGTCACTTCATCCCGGAAGCAGTATTGAGCAGGTGCGTGGCGCTACGGGCTGGCCGATCAGAGTCGCTAAGGAGCTGGAGACAACCGAGCCACCGGCGGCGGAGGAAATACGTATAATTCGCGAGGAGTTGGATCCCGCGCATCTCTATATTTGAAGTGAAAATAGAGGCGGGGTCCTGTACCCAAGGAGTTCTTAAATAGCATGGCAACACAAATCGCGGCTACACCTGAACGTATCATGCAATTAGGCCTGGGATTCTGGGCCTCCAAAGCGCTCTTGAGCGCAATTGAGCTGCAACTCTTTACCGCACTTTCCGAAACGCCGGCGACGGCTCAAGATCTTACTGCTCGGTTAGGACTTCATGAGCGCAGTGCCCGGGATTTCTTTGATACGCTCGTCGCGTTGGGCATGCTTCACCGCGAAGGAGACATCTATCAGAACGCTTCCGACACGGAGCAATTCCTGGTGAAAGGCAAAGCCAGCTACATCGGTGGACTGCTCGACATGGCGAATGAGCGGCTCTATCCATTCTGGGGTTCCTTGACAGAAGGACTTCGCACTGGTCTACCGCAGAACGAAATCAAAACGGGCGGTGCGGGACTCTTCGAAGCCATATATGGCAATCCTGAGCGGCTGCGTCTTTTTCTGGGAGCGATGACTGGTTTGAGTATGGGCGCGACCAAAGCAATCGCCGAAAAATTTCCCTTTGATAATTATAAGAACGTCGTCGATGTGGGTGGAGCGCAAGGCGGATTATTAGTTCAACTAGGCCTCGCCCATCCACACTTGCGCGGTTTCAATTTCGACCTGCCCGTCGTAGGCCCTATCTTCACAGAATATATCTCGCTTCACGGACTTACCGACCGGTTCAGTTTTCTTTCCGGAGACTTCTTTAAGGATCCATTGCCAGCCGCAGAAGTGATCACAATGGGCCATATTCTTCATGATTGGAGTCTCGAAGAAAAGCGCATGCTGCTGAAGAAAGCCTACCAGGCGCTTCCGGCGGGTGGGGCTCTGATCGTGTTTGAAGCGCTCATTGATGACGAGCGACGTCAAAACACTTTTGGACTGCTGATGAGTCTTAACATGCTTATTGAGACACCCGGCGGATTCGACTACACCGGCGCCGACTGTTCCCAATGGATGCGCGAAGCCGGCTTTCGCGAAACTAGAGTAGAGCATCTGATTGGACCTGACTCGATGGTCATCGGCATCAAGTGACTCGGCCTCAAACTGCCTTTTTAGTTGGACTGATACGATATTGGGCACGGTGTAACTCTTGAGGAGTTCACAGCAAATTATGAAGAGATACTCTTCCTTCTGAGAGCAAAGTCAGACGCCCGAATCGTTGTAACCAACATTCCTGACACCTCACTGGCGCCAAGTCTTCCCGAGTCGCTGCGACCAGAGATTCATCAGGCAGTCGTCTCCTTCAATCAACGCATCCAGGAGGTGGCACCCCGGCACGGTGTAATCGTTTACGACGTTTATACGCCAACACACGAGCTGTTGCCCGCAAATCCGGCGTATATCTCGGCAGACGGCTTTCACCCTTCTGATGCCGGCTACGAGATGTGGGCCGAACGAATGTGGCCCACAATAGCCGCGGTTCTAAACGGTGAAATGTGAGAATTCCTCAAAGGAGGTCATTAAGAGCGCACGGTTAGGGACAGCCGGCGCCAATTCACCCGGAACGGACGGCTCCGTGCGGTCGTAAACCGTTTTGGTGATAGAATGATTTGGAGGTGTCAAGGTTATGCCAGAAGGGAAGGACCCGATTAGCTGTGCTGCTCAGGAAATCTGCAACACATTGCGGTATTTGGGAGATGTTTCCTACGCAATACTGCCGGCGGATTTAGCCCATTCCGTCGGGGATCTGAAAAAGTCGTTTTGGACGTGCGTGCGTTCAGGTATCGACAAGGAGATCGAGTGGATTGACGAACGGGTGGCGGGCGGTGATCGCCTCCGGGAACAGTGGCGCCAGGCGTGCGGGCAAGAGCGAGTCAATGCAAATCCCGCAAGTTGACAGCTTGCGTTGCAAAGCAGGGCAACCGGGAGAGAGATGGAAGTCTTATTAGCTGACGAGTTTGGATTCTGCTTTGGCGTCGAACGCGCCGTCGAGATGGTGGAGAACGCCGTAAGCGAAGGCGTGCGTCCCATCAGGTCGCTGGGTCCTTTGATCCATAATGCTCAGGAGATGGAACGGCTGGGCAGCCTGGGAGTCTCAACGATCGATTCGCCTGCCGAGGCTGATGGCGACACGATCGCGGTGATTCGTGCGCATGGTGTGACGCCGCAAGTGCAGAGTGATCTGGAAGGGCGGGCAGCAAAAGTCATCGATGCAACCTGTCCATTCGTAACGCGGGTCCAACACCTGGCCGAGCGCGCTGCCCGACAGGGACGTGATGTCGTTGTGGCCGGCAATCCTGATCATCCAGAAATGATCGGTGTAGTTGGCTACGCTCCTGACAATACCTATGTCGTGCGGGATGCCGCCGAAGTCAGCTCCTTGCCGCCGTTGCGCGCGCCCCTGGTGGTTTCTCAAACCACCATCAAGTTACAAACGTTTCTGGAAGTCGCCGAAGCCGTACGCGCCAAAGCCGATGCTGAACCTCAAGTTGTAAACACTATCTGCTCGGCCACTCGCGATCGTCAGGACGCAGCCAGAGCGCTAGCCGGACAAGTCGACGCCTTTTATGTGATTGGCGGACGTCATTCTTCCAATAGTGTTAAACTTCTGGCGGTTTGCCAGGAGCAATGTGCGAAGAGTTTCCTAATTGAAACGCCCGTCGAAATCAATGCCGCTGACCTCGACGGCGTAAAGCGTGTGGGCGTGACTGCCGGCGCCTCGACGCCAAACTGGCTGATTGATCAGGTTGTGGAACGGCTGCATGAGATTGGCAACCCTGGTTGAAGTTTCCTGCACCGGCGCCTTGCTCACTTATCGCCCTTTACAGCGACAGATGAAGGACTTAGCCGGCCACCCCTCTCGCCCTTTTCGGGTTCTTCTCGCGTAAGCACGTTCCTTGGTGAATCGGACTCATAGCTTTGAGGGAGAGTAGTTTGTCATTAATGCTCGAAGATTTTGGGGAGCGAGTTGCCAGTGTTTGGTCAGAGTTGCGACCGACCACACGCGGGCTTGTGGAGCGCGCCTTGCAAATCTCTTCTACGTCCGGTGCGCCCGGAAGAAATACGCCGTACGATGCACGTGCAGATCTTGAGTTAAGTCGCCTGCTTGCCGCGCTCGACGAATTGCGCCTGGCAGAAGCAGGCGCCCTGGACGAGATGAAAGGCAATCGTCTGCAGCGAATTGCGGATACCTGTGCCGCTGTCTTGCAGGAAAAAACTCAGTCGGCTGAAGTATTTTCGCAACTCGTGCAGCGCGCAGAGGCGCAGCGCGATTATGCCCGCATCGACTCGCTGGCTGATGAGTTGATGCGATTTGCGCCGAGCGAGACTTGCGAGTTGGCCCGCTCCCAGAATAACGTGGTGCGCGCTCTGGCTAGTGAGGCGCTCGCGCAATTACCCACTGCTGCCCTCTTTGCTCTTCTTAGCGATCCGGTTGACTCCGAAGTTGCCCGCCAGGCACTGCGCAGGCAAGCGGTTGATTATGCTTCCGAAGAAGCGCGAGAAATCGTGGCGGCGCTGGATGCAGTAGAGGAATTGTGAGGGGCTGATTCGGTCAACAGACTGGTGGCTGCTTACTCGTTGTAACCCTGATTATGATCTTTGATTTCGGAAATAGAGGGGAATGGGATCTTCACTATCTCACCATTAGCGCATTCTATCTTGACGCTGGGTGTTGTTAGGGCCTGCGTTGTCTTCATGCTGCGAACCACTCCGCGCACTCTTCGGCCATCGAGTGTCACAATTTCAATGTTGTCTTTCCCGTACAATGGTTGCAAGGCTGCAAGTGCTCTGGAAAATTCCACGGGTCTCTGCCAATCCGCTCGAAGTGGGCTATTGGTTGTGAGGAGATATTGCACCCTGAGGTGTGCCGTTGTCTACGACTCTCAAGGAAACACCGGAGAAAAAGATCAAAATGCAACCGTCAACGTCCGAATCGCGTATAGAGCAATAGGGCGCCGTGACTATTAACCCCTATCAAAAGCTGGTGGATCTGCCATGTCACAGAACGCGCAAATGCCGCTAAAAGAGGCCGCACGATCGCAATTAACGACCTGCTTGAATTGTCATGCTCCCATGCCTGCTGAGTTGCGCTTTTGTCGCAATTGCGGCTTTCGCCTGGGGGAAGGATTGGCCGAGTATAACGAGACAATGCGGTTCTCGAATCCTGCCCCCGTGATGGGGGCCTTTTCGCAGCCTCCGACCGTTGCCGCCTCGGGGCTGCCTGCCAGGAAGCGCAGGCGAATAAGTGGTCTGACCTGGATGTTTCTCGGCCTGCTTCTCTTTTTTGTGGCGGCAGTTGTATTCACCTCGGTTGTCACACCCATCCGTCGCGGCATCCAAATTGAAGTTGCGGGAGTCGCATCCCCCCGTTCATACGTGGGCGTCGACGGATTCGATACTGTGGAGGGAGGAGTGAGCTTCGGGAATGTTGAACCCCCCGGCTCGCCTGCAGACAAGGCCGGTCTTGTGGGGGGCGACATCATTACGAGCTTCGACGGCCAGCAGGTGACGGATGAGGACGAGATATCCGCTTTGTTACGCAAGACGCCGGTCGGCAAGACTGTGGATGTTGTTTTCATACGCGATGGGGAGACAAAAACGGCAAAACTGACCACTGTAGGTAAGGAAGAGTTTGATCGTTTGATCGCGGCATTCCGCAGGCGTCCGGAGGGTAAGGGACGATTTGGTTATGACAATGGGGAACCTGTTCCGATTCCCGGCACAAAAATGGCGGGCGTTAAATTAAACGAAATCTCCCCCAGTTTGCCCGCTGACATGGCGGGTATCAAAGAGGGCGATATTATTATCGAGTTTGACGGGATTCCAATCCGCACCGATGACGAACTACGGTCGCGGATCTTACGTGCGCTTCCCTACACCACCGTCAATGTAGTTGTGATGCGGGAATCTGAGCGAATTGAGATCCCTGTAAAGATTGGCCGACAAACCTAAGGTTCGACTTAGCCTCAGCCCGGCTTACGCCGCAATCAACTAGCCGGGCTGTCTCGGCTTTGCCACCCGATGTAGGGAAGCGGCTCCGCCCTAGCTAGCAGGCTGCTGAAAAAGTCACAGAGGGCTTCCCCATAATCCCACCAACGGAGTTGGTGGATCGTTCATACTTGGCCTACAAGCATCGCCACGGCGGCTTTTTTGAATCCCACCAACTCCGTTGGTGGGATTGACCTGTATACTTTCGTGCATCGACTTTTTCAGCAGCTTGCTAGAGCAGCGCCAATTCGGGGCGCGCAGTGGTTCGCTCCTTGATCACTTTTTTGCCACATAGTCGCTTAACCGCGCCTCCAGCTCGCTACGCTTTGTCACTCTATTTTCCTCACTGTCCTCCGGCGCAAATGTCTCAAACAAAGCGTAAGGTGTTTCAGCGAGCAGCCTCAGTTCCCAGGCTTCACGATTGTTATGAGAGGGTCTCGAAAACCAGAGTGCATCGACAGGCGAGTCCAAAATAGCCACGTTCCCAAGCTCGTTTTCCAGGTCACCTACTTCAACCCGCGTTTCAGCTCGCAACAACACGCGCCGCAACCGCCACCCGTGCTTCTCGTACCTGGCAACGATCTCTCTTATTAAGTCTACAGGTTTCATCAGCAGCTCACGCCACGGGCAGTATAGTAAGCCACCGGGCCAATGGGAAACTGCTAAAATAACTGCCTGATTGAAGGTTCACCAGTATCGTGCTGCGGCGCTTTGTTGACCATCCAATCAACGCCAACTATCATCGGTCCTGGTGAGTTTGCTTCAAGAATGTTCAGCCTTATTTGATTCCGTAGCACCTGGGACCACGAAAGCGAGCGTGACTGGAAAGAGCCGGGTGGTACATCGTCATTTTCCACTCTGCCTCAGACTGTGGTCCTTGCTGGGGATAGCCCTCCTCATAGGTTGTGCCTTTTTCGACATAGTGCCGGGACAGGTAACTGACAGCGGAAGAAAGGCGACCACAGCGATACCTGCAATGGTTACAACGGAAGCGAGAATGGTAAGCCCCACATCAGCCGCGTTTTATGACGCGCTAAAGAGAGCTCTTAAGAAACGCAAGACAAAGCTCGAGGCTATCTGCCCAACCGGAGATCTGGTTGCCAGGCGAGTACTCGAAGATTATGGGGCGATGTTCCTGGCTAACAAGAAGGTTAAGCCGCCGCCGGTATGCGTGTTCACGAGTGAAGAGCAGGTCACGCGCTTTCAGGAAGAGGCGGGCTACGTGAGGGAAACGGTTGGCGATGCCGACATAGAATTGCAGGCCGAGGCGATGAAGTCGCTGTTGAAGGCGCGTGAGGAGGCACAAAAGGAAGACCTCGATATTACACCTCGTGATGGAGCGGAGGCGGCCAGGCGAAACTATGAGGACAGCATGCGCCTGTGGGACACGCGCTTCTTGCCTGCTCTCGATTACTGGCAAGCTCAAGGCAGACTCACGTCGGAACAGGTCGAGCGCTTGCGCAACCTTCCTCTCAACGAGCAGGTGGCCGAAGTGCTCAACCTCGAACGGGATGGAATCTACTTCAGCAAGGATTTATCAAAGTCAATTCTGTATTCGATTGCGGCGCCGGGCACTTCCCAACATATCGCGATGCTGGCCTTTGATGTCACCGAGTTTCAGGAGCCGCGCGTGCGCGAGATTCTCGCCAGGCATGGATGGTTTCAGACAGTTCTTAGCGACCTGCCTCATTTCACTTTTCTGGGGTTGAAGGAAAAGGATTTGCCTAAACAAGGGTTACGAAAAGTGGAGGTCGATGGACAAGCGTTCTGGATACCCAATGTACCACTCAGCGACCTGTCACCTATAAGGGAATGAAGTACTGTCCAAAATGTAGTCGCACTTACAGTGACGATTCGCTCAGTTTCTGTCTGGACGATGGAACTCTGCTATCGCGAGTGAAGGCAAATCCACTCGATACCAATGCGACTCTTCCGTATTCGTCGGCTGACGTTACCAGTCCCCCTCCAGTTACAGAGGTTATTCCTCCCGCAGCGGCGCCTACTCTGGCTGCAATCCCCCTGAAAAATGAGTTGCCCCGCGCCCCTACGACCCGTTCGTCCAATTCCGTACTCACCGCCGCAGTCATTACTATCGCACTGTTGTTGCTGGTCATCACCGGCCTTGGCGTAATCTTTCTCTTGCGGCAGAAATCGTCCGAGCAGGGGGTGGTCCAACCGAACAGCAATGTAAATACGATCACCGGCACCGCTACTGCTTCTCGCAGTCCAGTTGTTACTCCTAGCTCTCAGAGTCTCTCCGGCGAGGAGGATCTTCGGCAGGCAAAGTCCCCACTGAGGATCAAGGTTACCGCGTCGTCGGTTCGGTTATCGGTGCAAAGCAATACCTACAGGCCAGAAAACGTCATGGATGGGACCAGAAAGACGGCATGGATTGAGGGCGTGGATGGTTCGGGTGTGGGCGAATGGTTAAGATTTGACTTTGACCGGCAGATTAATCTGCATCGTATTCTTATACTGCCAGGGTATTTCAAGTCTCCGGAAATCTGGAGAAGGAACAACAGGGTTTCGACAGCAACGTTTAATTTTTCGGATGGCAGCTCCCGGCTCTTCAACTTTCCTGATCTCATGGAGAGGCAATCGTTAGATGTAGGCTCGGTAAGAACCAACTGGGTGCAACTGAAGATTGACAGCATATATCCAGGAACGGACCCAGATACGGCTATTTCCGAGATCGCATTTGAATGGGAACCGTGATGTAACTGCCAGCATCCATGGCCGGGCCGTGTTGGTCAGTCCACTATGAACGGGCCTATGAACGCTATGAACGCAAGACTGTTCCGATTTGCTCTTGGAAGGTGTTAAACTAGCCGCTACTTCGGCGCTCTCCCCTGTAATCTCGCTTTAATAACTCCCTCAGAACTAGTTGAAAACTATTCTAGCCTCCTCCCCGGCTGAACTCCGGTTTGATAAGTCGTTGAGAAGTATTTGATGACTGGTTAAGAAGGAATGGGTGCGGGTATCTACGCAGTTCTTACGGGGCGTTCGTAGAAGTGAGCGCGCCGGTTCTTGATAGGGTAATTCCGGTCCGCTGCAAGCTTGTTCGGTGGCGGTCCAGGAGATCAAAGATAAACTAGGAAATCCAGATCTTCTTATCTTTTACTTTCCAAACTCCATCTTCCTTACGGAGCAAATAACCGCCTTCACCACAATCCCCGCCACAGTAGGCCCAAGAATAAACCAATGCCTCATTCATTTTCCTGTTGAATCCTACACGTGACAGCATGATGATGCGGCCGCTTGAGTTTGGATACCTCTCCCGAAAAGCGAGGAGCGTATTACTGTTCTCGAAGTAGCTCTTTGCTTCTTGGTTGTTGATCAGAATGTATTTCCGATTAATAGTGAAACGATTGGCAATTTTTAGTGGTTGGCTATTGCCCCACTTGTAGTCATCGAGTGTTTCCATTGCTGTAGTATCCGGAAGGTGGTGTTTGCGGAACTCTTTCTCATCGCCTTCACTGTCTTGCGGAACCGTGCGAATTGTTTGGCTGTCAACACCCAAATTAAACAGCTCTCGCGCCTTGTGCATCCGAGTTGGTAGCGGAAGCAGGAGCAATGTTCTGGTTCATCCGGAACATATTCTGGGGGTCAAACTTAGCCTTCAGTGCTGCCAAGCGCTCGAGTTTCGCGCCGTACGCCGCTTTGAGCCCGTCTGCGCCCTCATCCCCGCCCATATAATTTACATATGCACCTGGAGCCGCGAAAGGCCGCATAGCCTCAAACAGTTCCCGCGTCCACGCAACATTCCGCTGCGCATCCTTTGGATCCGTCCACGCTGAGGTGACGACAAAGTTGAAAGGCCAGGAGCGATGGCCGAACGCCGTGGCCGAGTCTGGCACACGGTCCCAGACGCTGTCGCCATTGTGCTCGATAACAATGACGGTCCGAGGTGAGGGAACTCGCGCGAAGAAGCCAGCGAAAACATCGATGGCCGCATCACTTAGGGCCGCTAGATAGCGCGATTTCCAGTAGCCGTGAAGACCGGAGGGCCACAGGAAATCAGCCATGCGCTGGGCTTCGTTGTACGGCATGGGATTAAAGGTGTCAGCAATGGGAGGACCATATTCGCGCAACGGTCGCAGCAGCTTCTCACCTTCTTCCACTGGTCCGGCGTAGACGCCGCCGAGGCCAACGAGAGCCTTGCCTCGCAGCGGAGGCGGGGCGGACGGATCATCCGGAAAATGAAATAGGAGCGCCCCTTGGTTCGATTCTTCGGGCGATGTGGCTTCAAGGTCGCGCCAGCGGCGGATTGCTAGCGCCGCATTCTCAGCAGGGTGCAGGACGATCCCCGCCAGGACCGTACCTACCGGGTGAACCTGAAACTCGAAAGATGTAACCACCCCAAAGTTGCCGCCGCCTCCTCTAATCGCCCAGAAAAGATCATCATTCTGACGGGGGCTGGCGACGACAAAGCGGCCGTCAGCTAGCACTACCTCCGCTTTGAGAAGGTTGTCCAGCGCGAGTCCATGTTTGCGCACGAGCCACCCGAGTCCGCCGCCGAGCGTGAGGCCCGACACCCCGGTGACTGATACAAAACCCCCGGTAGCAGCTAGCCCGTAAGGCTGCAACGCGTCGTTTACTTCGCCCCAGTTGCAACCCGCTTCAACGCGGACCGTGCGCGCGCCTGGATCAACAGTAACGCTCTTCATTCGCGACAGATCAATTACGAGGCCTTCGTCGCAGACAGCGTAGCCGGCGACGTTGTGGCCGGTCCCCCGCACAGCGACGTCAAGGTTGCGCTCGCGGGCGAAATTCACCGCCTGGACCACGTCGTCGGGAGACGTACAGCGGGCAATGAGAGCGGGCCGCCGGTCAATAGCAGCATTGAAGACCGTGCGCGCCGTGTCATATTGCTCGTCTCCGGGAGCGACAAGGTCGCCACGAAAACGAGATTTCAGCTCATGGATGGCGGTAGAAGTGATCATCATAACCTCCTTTTTTGGGATTTTTGTCAACTATGTTTGATTTCCACGAAGACGTGCTTTCAATTTACGAGCGAGGATCGTGCTGAGCAACGTTGTTGAGGACCGCACGCCCAAGATGGCGCTTCGTAATTGCCCCGAATGGCCATGACAGCCTTGAGGTACTTCTCAACAGGTTATGACTCTACCACCTCGGCCACGATCACGCTCGCTGGTCCAGCTAGAGCCTTGTGCTCTACTGTACGCCATCCACTTTCCTGAAGCCAAACGCGCGCTTCCTCCGCGCTATATACATCGCCACCGCCAGGGATGAGCAGGAACTCGCCCGCCATAAGCGCCGCGAAGGCTGGCTCGGTATGTGTCGGGTCAGTCCAGAAATCCACGAGCAGGAGGCGTGCCCCACCGTCTACTTGTCTGCGGATGCCGCGGAGCAATTCGAGGTCACGCTCTGGCGAGAAGCAATGTAGGATGTTGGCGAGAATAAAAGCGTCGTGGCCGCCGGGAACCGGATCCTTAAAGAAGTCCGCTTCTACAACCTTAATGCGCTCTGCGAGGGGGCTGCTAGATAGGCGCTGGCGGGCGATCTCGGCGACAGGTGGCAGCTCGTACAATGTACCCTCCAAGCCGCTGTAGCGATTAAGTACCGCCACCAGAAACGAACCGGTGCCGCCGCCGAGATCCAGGACGCGGCGGTGCTGGCTGAAATCGTATGCCGTGGCAAGGGCCTGCGCCGTCCCGGATGTGATCGCCTCGACCCCATCCGAGTAAAGCTGTTGCTGCTCCTCCGTAAATCCCTCGAAGGTGGTCTGGTCAGTGCGAATGGCCTCTTCCAGTCTCATCCACGTGGGATAGCCGAGGCGATCCCAGAAGCGTAAGAAGGGGCGCAGGTCGCCGGGGGTTCGGCCACTCAGGAAGGTGGCGGCGACTGGGCTATTCTGGTACCGGTGGTCCTGTCGCTCGAGGAAGCCCAAGGCAGTAACAGCGTCGGTGAGTATGCGTAGGGTTCGCCGCGGGACACCTGTACGTTGAGTCAGTTCTTCCAGGGTTGCTGGCCCGTCGGCCAGACTCTCAAACAATCCCACATCGTTAGCAACGAATAGGTACTTAGCCGCCACGAAACCGTTGGCGACCTCGATTATTCGCTCGGGGGTTACGTTGTTCATGGAATACCTCCTTTCATCACCTACGTAAGCTGCCAAGCTTTTCGTCCAACCGCTGCTGTTCACCGGCGGAGAGCGAATAATACACCAGCAGCAACGAAACAAGATTGTTTGAGAGGCATGCTATCGCGCCGTCAGTTGCAAGCGCTTAGATGCCGTCGCTAAAATTCAAAGACTGTGAGTCGCTCTCTCGCGATGACCCTGTATCCTAGTCGGTTGAGAAGGAACTTCAAGATCCTCGACATGTGTTTAGCTCCCCAGGGAACCGCAATCTTTATGTTTTCGTTCCTTCGCGTGTCATAAAGCTGCTTGATGTGCTCGAGCAGATGTTGATTTCGATCGCCACCCAACAATCGCGCAAAGTTTTCGAGGTCTCGATCGAGCCTATCATCCTTAGTTGAAGAATCTTTACGAAGAATGTAATTTGCGAGCTTCTCCCGGTTGGCAAAGAAGAATAGATACAATGGTGTTTGAGAAGCACGCTATCGAGCCGTCCGGTGCAACAGCGTTCGATTGCGTTTCCGAAATGGACGGCTCTATTTTGCCGAGCATTCAACAATCGAGTGATGTCGCGATTATAATCCTCAATACGCAACCTTAACGAAAGGTGAAACTATGGTCCGACAGCTACCAGCCCCAATCGACGGCAAAGGACGGGTAGAGACCGGTGCCGTGAAGTTTGGCGACGACTGGCCAGGTTTGTTTATTCGCGGCGACAACACAATCACCCTCCGCCGCCGAATTAACGACCTGCTGGACTATTTACCCGCCGAAGAGTTGCAGAACAACTGGTCGTTGGCAATGCTGCGTATGATCTGAAAGAGATTGCAGACATAATTGGCAAGGACGTCATGTACGGATAAGCCAAGCAATCGACTTTGTAATTAGGTGACATAAAACTCGTGTTGCAACACGAGAGATACCACGCATAATACGCCGCCAGTTAGCGAATCTTCAGATTTTCTCAAGCCTCCCGGACGCTACGCGAGTTTGGCGGTGACGTTATTCGAGGAGAATCGCGGCGGCCTTCAGGCGAGCAGGAGAAAAGGCCTCGGTGCCGATGCCCTCAGCGATCGCCGCGCTGATACAGTCGCGGATTGAACGCGGCCCAGCAGATGAGTTTATCTTCGCTGGGGCCAGCATCCCTTATGACAACACGGTTCCCGTGGCTGCGCTCGCTGCCGGCCAAAGCCAAGCTGAACTATGGGCGCAAGAGTAACGGCTTTACCTTGCACTCCTTCCGACACAGTTATATAACTACTCTACTTGCGGAAGGAGTTGACGCGCCAACCCTTAAGACACTCTCCGGTCATAAGAGTTATGAGGCCCTTCTCAGTCTACCTGCATGAGACCGATTTAGGTCGTAAGCGAGCGCGGTTAATGTTAGAGAGAGTTGACGGCTTTTTGACGGGTTTGGGGAATTAAGAGCACGTCGGCAACGGTCAAAACACCGAACAACGCTCTTCTTACATCCTTCCTTTACAGCAAGTTAAAGCAGGCTAATCACTTAGCGTCTCTCCCGTTGGCCTCCATCCCGAAAGAAGGTCACGTATGGACGTCCCTCAATTTATCGCCGGCAGATTTCGAATCGAATGTGTAATTGGAACCGGGGGTATGGGCACTGTTTATCGTGCTACACATCTCGGACTTCAACGTCCGGTCGCCGTGAAGATCATCAAACCTGAGTTTGCCACGGACGCGGACGTTGCTGAGCGGTTTCTGCGTGAAGCACGCACGATGGCGCGCTTGCGACACGCGCATGCCGCAATGATCTTTGACGCCGGCAGTCTGCCCGACGGCCGGCACTTCATCGTGATGGAGTTTGTCGAAGGACCGACCCTCTCTGAAGTTCTGCTGCGCGATGGTCAGTTTTCTCCTGAGCGAACAGTGGAGATCGCAGTCCAGATCTGTGACGTACTCGAAGAGGCGCACGAATTAGGGATCATTCACCGCGATCTGAAACCTTCAAATATCATGCTCAACAAACGTGGCGTACGGGTTGTTGATTTCGGGGTCGCTAAGGTACTTGCTTCATCAGCTGAAACAACTGCCACTCATGCCAGCACCGGCTCTGGCCAGATCATTGGGACGCCGCGATACATGTCGCCTGAGCAGTGTCTGGGGCAACGGGTCGGCGCAAGGAGCGACCTCTATAGCCTGGGAGTGTTGCTCTACGAGATGCTAGCCGGGCGGCCGCCCTTTGTTGATCCATTACCGTCAGCGGTGCTGGTGAAGCAGGCCACAGCTCCACCACCTCCGCTTCCGCGTCTGAGACCCGATATCCCGCGTCCCCTTGCTTTAGCGGTTCACAGCTTATTGGCCAAACGACCTGAGGATCGTCCTCGCACGGCCGCAAGTGCGCGCTCGATACTGGAGAAGAGTTTGGCTAAACCGTCGCGACATTTGCCGGAGGTAGAACCGCTCTCCGCAACTGTCGCTGGACTCGCCGGAGGAAGCAGCATGTTTTTCCGTATCGGAGCGCCGCTCGCCTTAGTGATGGTTTTTGGCGCTCTGCTGCTCGTCTGGGCCAACAGTGGCGAAACTGCGCCACCCGCCCGTACTAATCCTTCAGCCACGAGCTTTCCCAGCCCCGCCCCGAAGAATGCAATCGACTCAGGCAACAGCGAGGGGGGAGTACCCAAATTGCTGGCCGTTTCCACGAAGCTGCCCATTACAACAGAGCAGGCGCGAAAGGTTGCAGCGGAGTTGTCGCCTCACGGCGCAATCGGAAATGTGGAAGTCCTCAGTACCGTCTCGGGTCCAGCTGTAGCAGCGATACATGAGGAACGCAAAGCCGGCACAACCCACTTCTTCATCGTGCAAAAGCATGTTCGAACTTTTCTTGTCACCCATCGGGGCGCTCTTGACGTCGCGGGTTTTCGCCACGCGAGTTGGAATGCAGAAACCGTTGATGCTGACATGGACGGCTACGATGATGTGCTCTTCACTGGTAGCAGCGGGGAGCGACCGGGATACCGTCTGGTACTTTACGTGCCTCGTTCCCGTAGTTGCTATTCTTTGACTGTGGAAACTAGAGGGCGAAAAGTATTGCGTACGATCTGGTCATCAAACCTACGTCCGGCCGCGCGTTTGCCCTACCGCAACATTCTCAGAAAAAGAGCGAATTCAATGGTTGGATAAGAGAAGATGCCGCCCAGCATTTGTGAATTCTGGTGTGGCAAGATAACCTCGGGTAAGCTCATCTGCCCGCTGTTCGCAGTCTGACAGAGGGATATCTTAATGCAGGCGACATCTCTTGAGTCTAATGGAACATCGAACCAACCGTTATACAACCGCCCAAAGTAGTCAGAAGAAAGACCCTAAAGCCATCCTCAATCACGTTGGTAATCAAAGCTGGGACCCACAATCTTAAGGAGTTGTTTGTGAAGCGCAGTCTGTTAGTTCTACTGATCCTTATTTCGTTATACATGCCGGCTGTTTCGGAGGGCCAAGCACCGCGACGCCGGCGGGTCGCACCAACCCCTGCCGCTGCACCGGCGCCAGCGCGTCTGCCGGAAGCCAAGTTGGTCAATCGCGTTCTGGCGAATGGTCTGGAAGTGATTATTCTCGAAGATCATTCCGTCCCACTCATAACCATCGAGTTGGCAGTCAAAAATGGCTCCTATACTGAACCACCGGAGCTAAACGGTCTTTCGCACCTTTATGAGCACATGTTTTTTAAAGCGAATCGCGCAGTGGCGAATAAGGAGGACTACCTTAAGACAATCGGTCAGCTCGGAATTGCTTATAACGGTTCTACACGGGAAGAGGTGGTCAATTATTACTTCACTACGACCAGTCCGAATCTGCGCACCGCCATGCAGTTTATGAAAGACTCGGCGCGATATCCTCTTTTTGATCAGAACGAGTTTGAGCGCGAGCGGCAGGTCGTCATTGGTGAGATTGATCGCAACGAATCAAATCCCTTTTATTATCTCACTAAAGAGATGAACGAGCGGCTGTTCTTCAAATATCCGAGCCGCAAAAACCCTTTGGGCGACCGCCAGACAGTTTCCGCAGCCACCACGACGATGATGAGGTTGATCCAGGGACGCTACTATGTGCCAAACAATTCAACCCTCGTTGTGACAGGAGACGTCGCCCCGGAAGACGTTTTCCGGTTCGCACAGGAGTTTTATGCCGATTGGCCGCGCCGCGAAAAAGATCCCTTCGTTGAATTTCCTCTGGTAGACCATCCGCCGCTGTCCAAAAGCGAAGGCTCGGTCATCACGCAGCCTATCGAAAACGTGATCCTGAATATCGGCTGGCATGGACCATCAATCGGCAAGGATGATGCAGCCACCTATGCTGCCGACGTCTTCTCTTTCATTTTGCGGCAGCCAAACTCTCGCTTTCAGCGAACTCTCGTCGACAGCGGATTGGTAACCGGCGTGGACATTGGCTATTACACGCAGCGAAATGTGGGACCTATCAACATTATTGCGCAAACAACTCCCGAGAAGGCGCATGCGGCAATTAAAGCCATCTATGACGAAGTGCAGCATTTCAACGACAAGGATTATTACACTGACGAGCAGCTCGAGAGTGCCAAGGCACTGCTGGAAGCCGATGATCTCTACTCGCGGGAGAAATTGAGCGAATACGCGCATACGCTCTCATTCTGGTGGGCCTCAACCGGCCTGGATTATTTTCGCGGGTATTTGGGTCGACTGCGCGCGACCTCGCGAGCAGAAATCAGCCGTTATGTGACTACATATATTCAGGGCAAGCCCCACGTTGGCCTGGTGCTACTTTCACCGGGAGCCCAGGAGCAGCTCAAAATCACGCCCCAGGAGCTGGTAGGTCCAGTAGAGTAATTGAGTCTGAATGAACACACGGTTTAGCAAGAATATGTCTGATCAATTCAATAGATCGCTTAATTGTGGACGGCTGAGAAACATTATCTCGAGCCTGTTTCTTGCCGTTGCCTTCCTGGCCCTCCAGCCAATTGTCCCAGGACAGGATTCTCAGCAAAAGTCGCCCGCAGCAGTGGCCACCTCCGGCGTACAGTCGCTCCAGAGCGTGGTTGCTAAACAGGCAGCCTTAGTCACTGAGTTCGACGTCCAGGGTCTGAAGGTTCTCGTGAAGCGACGCGAAGGCAGCCTCACTGTCGCCGCGGGTCTCTTCATCAGAGGCGGCTCGCGCAACATTACGGCCGAAAACGCCGGCATTGAAGCCTTGATGCTGGCATCGGCGACAGAGGAGAGCGCAAATTATCCGCGCGCGCGAATGCGGAACGAGCTTTCCCGTATGGGAACCGCTATCGGCTACGGCGTGAACTATGATTACTCGGCTTTGACGCTTGGCTGTACGCGCCCAAACTTCGATCGGTCGTGGCAAATCTTTACCGATGTTGCCCTGCGCCCCACTTTTACGAAAGATGACGTTGCGCTCGTGCAGTCCCGACTGGTTGTTTCCCTTCGCGACGATAGCGACGATCCTGATACCTACTTGCAGCGTTTGCAGGAACGAGTGGCTTACGCAGGGCATCCCTACCTGAATCGTTCGGAAGGCACAGCCGAAAGCCTAGGCCGAATAACACCCGAAGATCTGCGCGCCTATCATCAAAAGCTGATGCAGACTTCCCGGCTGCTGCTGGTGATAGTCGGTGATCTTAATCCAGAGCAACTGCGCGCCAGTGTTAGCGCCACTTTCGGCAAACTTCCCCGAGGTGATTATCACTGGCAGCCCGTGCCACAACTTTCGTTTGAGAAGTCTTCTGTGGAAGTGACTCCGCGCGGCCTACCAACAAACTACGTCCAGGGACTCTTTGCCGCACCTCCACTTACATCTCCGGACATCTATCCCATGCGTGTTGCGAGTTCAATTCTGCGCGATAGAGTGTTTGAGGAAGTGCGGGTGAGGCGCAATCTTTCCTATGCACCAAACGCATTCCTGGGAAGTCAGGCGGCAAACATTGGCGGCTTGTACGTTACGGCAGTAGACGCGAATCAAGCCGTGAAAGTGATGCTTGAAGAGATTTCAAAGTTGCAGCGGGACCAGGTTGATGCGGACGATATTGAAGCCGTCGTGGCCCAGTTTCTAACGACTTATTACATGGGGCAGGAAACGAATGCCGCCCAGGCAGGTGAATTGGCTCAGTACGAGTTAATTGGGGGTGGCTGGCGGAATTCAGTTGAGTTCATCGAACGCGTGAAAGCGGTGACTCCGGCCGATGTACAGCGTGTGGCTCAGAAGTATATGCGCAACATTCAGTTTGTAGTGCTGGGCAATCCGCAGAGCGTTGATACCAATGCTTTCACGGGCCGGTGACGCCAGGAGGCAGGGGCAGGAGGCAGGAGCAGGAGGCAGACGGCAGGAGGCAGCGGGATTGCGGATTAAGAATGGGAACCGCAGCGGCTTGCCGCACTCATTGCGGTATGCCTATGAAACTGTGAAAAATTGCAAGTTGGAAGGGGGCAAGGCAGGCTTCTGGGTAGGAAGAAAGCTACTCTCAGTCTGCCGCCGCCCCCGCTTTAAGATTGATTGTCACTCATCATTGAATTAACCACTAGGTGAAACAAGGATTCTAAGAATCGTTATTCCGACTACCTATTGGCCCCTGCTCCTGCCGTCTGCTCCTGCCGTCTGCCTCCTGATTCATCGGGGCATTTCGCTGGCGAGTTTGCTATAGAGTTTCTCGTCGAGCCGGCGCAAGACTCGCATCTCTTCGAGCCCCAGTTCCTGGCTCCCGCTTTCAAAGTAAGCCACGGCGAGATTGTAATGAGCTTCGGCATTCGCCGGGCGCAAGCGGGCCGCGGACTTGTATGAAGCAATCGCCTCAGGTAGCTTGCCGGCATAATAGTAAGCGTCACCTAGCTTATTGTGGACTTCTTCCGAGTCTGGGGTAAGTTGCAACGCTTGCTGGTAAGCCTTGATTGCCTCTTCGTTCTTTCCCAGCTTCACTTTGCAATAACCCACCTGGATCCACGCGTCTGCCCGCTTAGGATTTTTGTTTACTGCCGTCTCGAAGTAGCCGACAGCATTGTCATAGTTACCCAACCAGAGTGAGTCAAGTCCGGTTCGGTAAACCGAATCGCCCATGTCATTGTTTCTGTTCTTGGCAGGCAAGTCTACGATCGGGCGAACCTTGCCGGGCGTGAGTTCACCGATGCGGGCGGAGCCAATCGCAAGATTTATGTTTTGTCCGTTGGTCACCTTGACCGTGACCACACCCACTACCTCGCCGGAGAGGTTGAAGATTGGACTACCGCTATTGCCATGGGAAATGGGAGCGGTGATCTGGATGATGCGACCCACCTTTGGAACTTCGCGCACGGCAGAAACAATACCGTCACTTACTGAGCCCTCCAGCCTCAAAGGATTGCCGATGACAAAGATCCTCTCTCCTTCATCAGGTAAGCTTTCCGAAAGTTGGCTTGAACGGGCTCGCTCAGGCGGCGTTTCAACGGCAAGTAGGGCGAGGTCACCTTCCTCGTCTACCGCCACCGCGCCCGTTACGGGATAGACTTTGCCTTTGCCATCGAGCGTTTTGATCTCGACTCTGGAGGCGCCGCGAAGCACATGCAGATTGGTTACGACCTGGCCCGGGCGAAGAAAGAACCCACTTCCGGTCATCAGCGCTTCGCCAATGGCATCATACGTGACAATCGCCACTACGGTCGGCTTCAGGCGCCTGACGAGACCGGGAAGATCATTCTGGGGGGGTGCTGCTTTGACGCTACTCAAAGCAAGGAAGAGAAATAGCAGGAGGGGGGAAATACGTCTGTACATGATCGTTATCCCTGAGATAAAGCGGGGGAGCTCTGACTTGTTGTCTAATTTGCACCACCGGATACTGCGGGTCTTGCTTGCGCAAGCGGCCGGTGCCGAGCCGTTGCATAACGTCCCTCAAGGGCGAGGGACCTCCTGCATATCTTACCGCAAGAGTCATTATCAGGGGTAGCAGTTTGTTGAAGACGGCCGGTAACTGGGCACTACAGCGAAAACCGCGGGTTTTTGGGGCCCAGGCTGGGATCCGGCTTCCCCTAAATCACCTCGTCGCGAGAAAAAGGCCACCCCTGAGGGTGGCCTTGCTAAGCAATGGAATCAGCTACTACCAGAAGTTACGGCTTGATTATCTCGACGATACCCACGCTCGGGCCGACAGGATTGACGGCAGCAGCCTGCGCGTTTTCCATGGTAAGCAGCAGACCGAAGTCTGAAAGTGCCGTTTCCGACTTGATTTCGGCCTCGTTTCGCCCAGGGGCATTGACAACCTGCCCGAGCTTCACGAACTTGTTGTCGGTTGAAACAGCCCAAAGAACAAACACCTGGCCGGAGGGCGCCTCTTTCAGTTCATGGAGGCGCATCTTCACCTCCGTTGGCCCGTCTTTCCGCGGTGTGATGAAGACGTTGGCTCTTGCGCCAGTTAACGCACCTGTGAAGTTGATCTTCAACTTGGTGTCATCACCCTTCTCGTAAGCCGGAATGTTAAGCATAGGTACGGTGTAGACGCTTGCCGGGGTTGTACCGGGTGTCGTGGTGGCGCCTACTTTCTCGCCGACCGGCGCCGTCGTATGTGGAATAACGGCGAAGCCTTCTGGTACGGCGCTGCGCAAAAAGATTTTTGTGTTTGGATCGTAGGCAGTAATGTTGGCCTCAGGAGAGGCGATTAACATGAACTTTGTTGCCGGCGTTGTGCTGGTGAACGTTGCTGTGCCGGATGTGATGGCCACGGGTCCCAGCGAAATGACCGTCCCCATTTCATCGACCGCAAAAAGATTCAGCGATGTGACCTCCGCGGGCAAGCCGGTTAGGTTCAATTTGATCCTTGTGCCCTCGTCGTCGCGCAGTATGGTTGCCACTCCGGTCGCACCTGTGATAGTCACCGGATTCAAGGTTACTTTTACTTCCTTGCCTACCGGGTACTCAATCACGCTGTAGCTGCCGTCCGGATGCTGTACCGTCTGCGTAACTGTAGTCGTTGTCGTTTGCGTTTGAGGCTGAGTCTGTCCTCGCGCCAGCACCGCAGTTGAGATACCTAGGATAACTGCGGTGATGCAGGCAAACATCTTCTTACTCATGAGTCGTTGCTCCTCCTTAATTAAATCGCGATTATGTGGTCGGGGTGTAGGACCGATGTTACGGACTAAATCACACAAGACTTTGACGATATGTATGCCAATTCCTTCTGGGGATGTTGCGAGTAGGTGAAGTTTGGCCCTGACGAACAAAGAGCGTGGAATGTCGACACAGAAATGTGCTTACCGAACCTCTTTCGACAGATTTTTGGTTTCAGTAGCGATGAATGTTGGCGATAGCACTGGCCACATCGGCTACTTGCGGCAGGATTGTGTCTTCGAGCTGAGGAGAATAGGCAACAAACGAATCCAGTGCGCACACGCGGCCTATCGGTGCATCGAGGAACTCAAAGAGCTCGTTCGAGATGCGCGCCGCAATTTCCGCTCCATACCCAAAAGAGAGTGAATCTTCGTGGGCCACAATCACCCTGTTTGTCTTCTTGACGGAAGCGGAAATGGCGTCCCAATCGTAAGGAAGCAAGCTACGCAAATCAACGATTTCCACATTGATACCCTGCTGCTCGGCTTGCTTGGCGGCAAGCAATGAGCGTTGCACCAGAGCTCCATAAGTGATAATTGACAGGTCGCTTCCCTCGCGCACTACCTTCCCCTTGCCAAACGGGATCATGAAATCGTCGGGAGGATACTGGGATTTGTTATAAGCCTGACGATAGAGATGCTTGTGTTCCAGAAACAGTACCGGATCGTCACAGCGAATGGCCGTGCGAAGGAGACCGTTGGCATCCAGGGCAGTAGCAGGATAAACAACGCGCAATCCCGGAATTTGCGTAAACGTAGAAACGCCCGACTGCGAGTGGTACACCGCGCCGCCTTTCAAGTAACCGCCAATGGGCACGCGTATCACCAGCGGGGCCTTCCAGTCATTTCCCGACCGCCAACGAAGCAGCGCCAGTTCGTTGCGGATCTGATGCATAGCCGGCCAGATGTAATCGAAGAACTGAATCTCGATCACTGGTTTCAGACCACGCGTAGCCATGCCGATCGCGCGACCCACAATGTTAGCTTCCGCCAAAGGAGAGTTGAAAACACGCGCGCTGCCAAACTTGCGCTGCAAGTTAGCCGTCACCTTAAATACCCCACCTTTGCCTTTAACTTTGTCGAGATACTGCTCGCGGGAACAGTCGGCGATGTCTTCGCCAAACACTACAATGCGCGGGTCGCGTGCGAGTTCCGTATGCAAACAACGATTAATCAGGTCTACCATTGTGCCGGCGTTTCCGGAGAGTGGCGCGCCTTCTTCGGTGTCAAACTCCTTCGCAGTGGGATCCACGTCAGGCGAGTAAATAAACTGCATGACTGTTTCGGGCGCTGGCTGCGGTCTCGTGAGTGCCTGATCAGCTGCCTCAGTGACCTTACGGTCGGCCTCATCCTTTATCCGTTGCAGCTCGTCCTGGTCTATCAAACCTTCTGCTATTAAGAAGGAGCTGAAACGTTTTATAGGATCCCGCTTGGCCTCGACCATCCGCTCTTCTTCGGGGCGATACAAGCGTTCGTCATCAGAGAGTGAATGCGAGTATGGACGAATCACTTTAGAGTGGACGAAGGCAGGACCATTTCCGCTGCGGCAATAGGAGATGGCGCCACGTAACGCCTTAAGGGAGGCGAGGACGTCAGTCCCGTCGCAGCGGTCGAGATAAAGGTTAGGAAAGTTTTCGATTAGCCGGGAAACGTCGCCACCTGCCGTCTGCACTTCCACGGGGACACTGATCGCATAGCCATTATCTTCCAGCAAAAAGAGTACTGGTAGCTTGAGATTGCAGGCGGTATTTAGAGATTCCCAAAACTCGCCCTGGCTGGTTGTACCGTCGCCTAGTGAAACATAGACCACCTCGTCAGATTGAAACTTTGAGATGTGACGCTTCAGCTCTTTGATCAGCCGAAAGCGGTAACCCGCCTCCGCACAGCCAACAGCTTGCAACAATTGGGTTCCGGTAGGTGAGGATTGAGAAACGATGTTCAGTTTCTTGTGACCCCAGTGTGATGGCATCTGCCGGCCGTGGGAATTAGGGTCGTCTTCCGCAGCCACAGCGGCGAGCAGTTGTTCGAGCGGCGTCATTCCCAATTGCAGGCAAAGCGCACGATCGCGATAGTACGGATAAAACCAGTCGTAGCCTGGCTTCAAGAGCATACCTGCCGCAACCAGTACTGCCTCATGTCCCGCTCCACTTATCTGAAAGAAGATCTTGTTCTGTCCTTTTAATTGAATCTCCTTGTCATCAATTCGTCGTGAGATATACATTGTGCGAAAGAGGCCGATTAGTTGCTCACGACTCAAACCTTCGAACTCGCCCGTGGAAACTTCTCGGCTCACTGCTGCCGGTGGCGCCGCGACGGCAGCAGCAGGTATCTCTGTCTGAGGCGTGCCGGCCTTTGCTTCATGCTGGGGCTCGGTTCGTTTCACTAATTTCAATACTTTCATTTCAGCCTTCATGATCAGTGGCCAAGATCAATCGATATTCTTCAGCCATCGAAGGATGGCCATGCGCCAGGGCCACTTCAGCGCCACGCCGGTATGCGTCTTTCGCAGCCTCGGTCCTGTTAACTCGCTCATATGCTCGGGCCAACATACCGTAGGCGTTGCCCTCATCCTCTGAGAGTTCGAGGTATCTTTCCAAAGTGGCAATTAGATCCTCATTGAGGCCAGCCTTCTCGTATTCTTTGGCCAACCCAAAAAGAATGCTCGAATTCACAGGATCATTGGCGAGCATTTGCTGGAAAATCTCGATCCGTGATGTCGTCATCGTAGCCTACGCTTTGCGGGAGATTAGCCGACCCTTATTAGATGCTTTACTTCCCGATCAACAGTTTCGCAATAGTCTGCAACTGCATATTCGAGGTGCCTTCGTAAATCGCACCGATCTTAGCGTCCCGCCAATACTTCTCAACCGGGTAATCTTTAACGAAGCCGTAGCCCCCGTAGAGTTCGATTGCGACCGAGCTCACTCTCTCCGCCACACGTGACGAATAGAGCTTGGCCATGGCTGCCTCTTTGACAAAATTAACTCCTGCATCCTTCATACGCGCCGCGTTGTAGACCATCAAACGTGCTGCTTCGACTTCTGTGGCCATTTCTGCCAATTGAAACTGTACTCCCTGAAACTGATTGATGGATTTGCCAAATTGCTGGCGCTCGGCAGTGTAAGACAGAGCCGATTCCATTGCGCCTTTGGCGATACCGATCATTTGGGCACCAATGCCAATGCGCCCCTCATTCAAAGTCTCAATCGAAACTTTGTAGCCTTTACCCATTTCACCAAGAACATTCTCCTTAGGAACTTTGCAGTCTTCTAGAATGAGTTCTGTGGTAGATGAAGCTCGGATGCCCAGCTTGTTCTCCTTCTTTCCTACTGCAAATCCAGGAAAGCCTTTCTCTACGATGAAGGCCGTTATGCCCTTGTAACCGGCTTCAGGATTGATATTCGCGAAGAGCACGAAAATCTCTGCCTCGTTGCCATTGGTAATCCACAGTTTCCGGCCATTGAGCAGGTAATGATCGCCCTTGTCCACGGCGCGAGTGGCCATTGCAAAAGCGTCCGAACCCGAGCCTGCCTCGCTCAGCGCGTATGCGCCGACAGACTCGGTAGCAAGCCGTGGCAAATAGTTCTTCTTTTGCTCAGGACTCCCCCATTTTATCAACGCGTTGTTTACCAATGTGTTCTGAACATCGACCAGAACGCCCACGGAAGCGTCGACGCGAGATAACTCTTCCACAGCTAGGATGGCGGTGAAAAATGACGCCCCTGCTCCACCCAACTCTGATGGCGTTTCAATGCCCATCAGTCCAAGATCGAAGCACTTGCTGATAAGGTCCGGATCCAGTTTGGCATGCTCATCCATCTTCTCAACCCGCGGACGCAGTTCGCCCTCTGCAAATTCGTGCACGCTGGAACGGAACATCTGTTCTTCTTCGGAAAGAGTGGTTAGCGGAGCACCAAACTGCTGCTCAATTGCTGATCGGCTCTGACTCATTGGTTCTTCTCGGCGTAAGAATTTGTTTCAAATAGACATAGCATCATAGTAAAAGCAAAAGTGAAAAGGCAAAAGCAGATGGTATACCGCTTGCTGCCATTCGGCTAGCGGTGCATGATAACGAGGACGACATATCTTATTTCGCCGCCAGCATCGTATGAGCAATGGACCCGGCAGCCGGCGTACATCGCGGAAATTTGCTCCACTCGGAATACTTTTCGCCGTGGTGGGGATCTTTCTTTTTGCCTTCTTTGTCCGTAAGGCAGGGATTTCGGAGATAGTCGGAGGAATCAAACGGCTCGGGGCGGGGTTCCTGCTCATCCTCGGACTCTCGGCCCTGCGACAGGCCGTTCGTTCACTGGCCTGGACGAGGTGTTTTGAACGGCCCCATCGACTGCGTTTTCGCGAGGCCTTTGTCGCGAGACTGATGGGCGATGCCCTCGGGAACATTACCCCGCTCGCGAGTGTGGCGGTGAGCGAACCCTCAAAAGCGCTCTTCGTACGCCATCGTGTGCCGCTGCTCGCAAGCGTGGCAGCCCTAGCGCTGGAAAATATCTTTTATAGTCTCTCGGTTGTCGTCCTCATCTTTTCGGGCACCACCGCGCTGCTTCTTAACTTCCCCTTACCCAAACCCTTACGCTACGCCAGCTTTGCTACCCTGATTACGACCCCAATCATAGTCATCGTTGGTTCCCTTGTGATCAACCGGCAATGGAGGTTTCTAAGCGGCGCGTCTTACTGGTTGGGTAAGCGCGGTGTGGGCAGAAGTAGCATGGAACGAGCTTTACCACGAGCTCAGGCACTGGAAGATCGTATTTATGGATTCTACGAAAGGAACCGCAGTCGCCTGCTGGCTACTTTCGCTCTCGAACTCTGCTTCCATCTGGCTGGCGTCGCTGAGGTCTACACAACCCTTTCGTTCATCAGCGACATCAAGGAGCCGACCCTATTGATCGCCTTTATTCTCGAATCAGTTAATCGGGTGATTAATGTGGTTTTCAAGTTTATACCGTTGCGCACCGGAGTTGATGAAGCAGGAACGGGGATGCTGTCTAGAGTGCTTGGATTCACAACTGCGATTGGGGTGACGTTGGCAATCGTGCGCAAGGGGCGAGATATATTCTGGACCGCAATCGGGATTAGCCTTTTTGTGCGCCGAGGCTTTTCGTTCGCGGCAATGACCAGGGAGGCCGAAGAGGTAGCGGTTGATATTGCTGTGACTGCGACTACGGAAAACACACCCACGCCTTCACCAGAGCCCGGTCGCGGCTAAAGGTTTCGAATCGTCTACTCATAAGCCAAAGCGGTTACGGCATCCAGATTCGAAGCCCTCAAAGCCGGATACAGAGCGCCGATTGCGCCGCCAAGCACGCCTATAACGGCGGCAGTGAGAGCCCATTGCCAACTGTATTCGAATAGCAGACCGTAGACCCTGTGAATCAGGTAGCCTGCAAGCAGGGAGATGACGAAGCCGGCAACCAGGCCGAGCGCACTAATTAGTAAGGCCTCCTTTTCGATAATGCCGACTATGTATCCACGCGAGGCGCCCAGGGCTTTCAAGATACCGATCTCTCGGGTCCTTTCAGTTATCGTCGTGTACATCGCCAGCATGACTACTAAACCGCTTACGACGGCTGCGAGGAGTACGAGCACTCGCAAAAACACGCCAAGATAAGGAACAGTCTTCTCGGGGCTGGCGAACACCTCGTCCGTGAACTGAATCTTGTTACCCGGAATCTGCTGCTCAATGCTCCTTGCTACCTCGGTCTTATCAATTCCAGGTCGCACTTTCACCAGGATATAAGTGCACCGGCCAGGAGACTCCAGTGCTTCCTGCATGCTGGTGAGCGAGGCCTTGATTCGAGCCGTCGATTCAGGTGAGTAGATTCCTACCACCCTGTAAAGCCGATCACCAAGCAGCTTCAGATTGCTACCTACCGATAGATTGTTGTTTCGGGCTTTGGTGGCATCTATTACAACCTCGTCATTGCTGATCGGGCCGCGACCTGCGTCGAGGCGGAGACCGTTGACCTGCGAATATTGGTCCCATTCCACGCCTTCAATTCTCTCAAAGCCGAAGCCACGATTACCCTGCAACACGTAAACGATAACCGGCATCGCCTCTTCAACGCCGGCCACACCTTTCACCAGGTCGACGTAGCGAGTGTTCAGATTAGCGCTCGAACTAGTCAACTGCATTGAACCGGGGCGTGTGAAGATGATCTCTGCACGGAGGTTTGAGGCTCGACGCTGCAGATCGTTCGACATGCCGCGCGAAAGCCCTGTAAATAGCATTACCAGGCAAACACCCAGAGCGACCCCCGCAACACTAACCAGCGTGCGAACCGGCCGTTGACGAATGTTGGCGGTGATTAGATTGTCCATATCGGTCTCGAGAAGGCTCCGCCGCGTTCCTTGCGGTATGCCTTCGGCTTACCGGCCAGTGCTAGTTGAAAAGTCGGCTTCGCCGTAACCATATAGCCGTAATAAGATACCGTACAAGCTCGCAAACGGCATAGACTGGCAAGTCAGATGTCGAGCAACCCTCTCCTGCGCCCGAATGAAGGTCGCGCTGGTTAGGTCTACGGGAAACGATTCAATCTCACTGGAATCTCACCAGCAAAATCCGCTAATCTCCAACTCATGAAAACTCGTAGGCAAATTATGCTTTCGGTGAGCGTCCTCCTGCCTGTGCTGGTCTTGATTCTGCTGCCATTTGCCAGCGCCGGCGGGACTTCAACTCGAGTCCAGATAACAATCCTGGGGACAACCGATCTGCATGGAAACATTTACCCCACCGATTACTACACCAACAAGGCGGATAATCGCGGCCTTGCTAAAATCGCCACGCTCGTCAGGCAGGCACGCCGTGAGAATCCCAATCTCCTCTTAATAGATTGCGGCGACACGATTCAGGGTACCCCAGTTGAGTACTATCACAACAAGAAGAACAATCAGCCACCGGACCCTATGATGCTGGTAATGAACTCTCTTCATTACGATGCGATGACTGTGGGTAACCACGACTATAACTTTGGCTTGAAGGTACAGGAGAAGGCGCGTTCAGAGGCAAAATTTCCGTGGCTGTCCGCGAATACGTACAAGACCGCTACTAACCAAACTAACTTTCAACCATACGTGGTTAGGAATGTAGCCGGGGTGCGAGTAGGGATCCTCGGCTTGACCACGCCCGGTATCCCCAACTGGGAGAACGGTCCCAACTATGTAGGCTTGGAGTTTCATGAGCCGCTCACTGAGGCTAAGAAGTGGGTTCCCATCCTTCGTGAACGAGAACAGGTAGATCTAGTTGTGGCGGCTATGCACATGGGGCTGGAAGAGGATTTAGCATCAGGTGAGACCAATCCGGGGCAAGTAAAGGCAGAGAACCAGGCAATGGCCATCGCAAAGCAGGTCCCCGGGATTGATCTCATTTTCATGGGCCATACACATCGCAATATTCCATCACTGATCATCAATGGCGTGCTCCTGGCGCAGGCAAATTTTTGGGGCAGACATCTGGCTCGTGCCGATGTCTATCTCGAGCGGGAAGGCGACCGCTGGCTGGTGTACGCGAAAGCCGCCCGGACAATTCCGGTCGAAGATCGTGTCGAAGCCGATCCGGAGATCTTGAAGATTGGGCTGCCGTACGATCGAGAAACGCAAGCCTGGCTCTCACGTCCGATTGGAAACTCTGCGGTCGAGTTGACGGCAGAGGAAGCGCGCTTCCACGACACAGCCATCCTCGACCTGATTCAACGCGTCCAATTGGACGCCGGACAAGCTCAAGTCTCAATGGTTGCAAGTTTCAACCCCGCAGCCCGCATCGGCAGGGGCGCCGTTACCGTCAGAGATATTGCCGGTCTATACGTTTACGAAAATACGCTGGTAGTGTTGGAGGTGACCGGAGCGCAATTGAAGGCCGCGTTAGAGCATTCAGCAAAATATTTCCGTGCTTATGAGCGCGGCAAGACGCCGGCAGACTTAGTTGATGAGCGTGTCCCTGCCTATAACTTCGACATCGCGGAGGGTGTGAGTTACGAACTGGATATCGCAAAACCTATTGGCGAACGCATTCAAAACCTGCGCTATCGCGGCGAGCCCGTGCGACCTGAGCAGAAGTTTCGCCTGGCGACAAACAATTATCGGCTTAATGGTGGCGGCGGCTACACCATGTACAAAGAATCGCCCGTAGTCTACCGCTCAAGCGAAGAGATTCGGGAGCTGATCATTGACTGGATTGAAAGGCACAAGGCCATCCCTACCACCCCAACCAACAATTGGAGAATCGTGCCTTAAACTCCAAAAAATTGGAGAGTCTGTCTGCATGAAATTGGTGCCGGCGGAGTAAGTCATTCCGGCGACTCCATATAACAAGCCCGCAACGGCAACCGGGAGCGCTTCGGTTGCCGTTGCGGGTTTACAACCAGGGGCGAGATCAAACGAGGATTGCTGCTCGCCGCCTGTCGCGCGGGGTTACCTCAAAGAACTAGGGCAAGCCGGTCAGGACCTCCACTATTTCATAGCTGTTCTGTGCCAGCTCAGAGCTCGAACTGGTGCGAGCAAGTTGCTGTTCGATGTTCCGTTCCTGCTTCGACTTGAAGAGTTGGCGGCCCGTCTTCTCGCCCGCGTTCCACACTTCTGAAAGAAAGTAGCGTTCACCGTAACGGTGAAATACCAGCTTCCCTCGATCCGGAGTCTTTGAGCTGCTGATCGTGTGGGTCAATCGCATAACACCACCGTTCTTGCCTGCGATCAGCAATGCTTGACCCGACTCGGTGGTGGCCCTCACGATATACTGGCCAGCCGGAAGAGGCTTGTCGCCAACATTGAATTCAAACGGAACTTTCGCGATGCTTACTCGAGCTGATTGACCGTTGGCTGAGCTTACTGCTGTCACCAGGCCGAGCCCAACGATCAGCGTTAACATTGTCAATCCTCTAAGAATTTGGTTTGCCATGTGTCCTCCTTCGCCCGCGAGGGCCTGGTCGAAAGCGGCGGTTCGACCTCAAGAACTTTGTACTAGTAAGGGAGCGACCTTTCGTGATCGATTTCCTACCTTCTCGGCTCAACTCCGGTCGGGATGTCTTGAACGACTTGAGGAGCCGGCATGGGCTAATGCCAGCGGCGTGCCAGGAGTTGTTTGAGAAGTACGTTAAGCCGCTAAGTGTGGTGTTGTCATAAGTTAAGAGACAATATTGCGAGTCGATGTGGAGGTGGGTTTACTAAAAACCCT
>DATEUF010000096.1:0-4651 GCA_035283325.1 Pyrinomonadaceae bacterium
CAGATTAAGAAACAAGGTACTTCCCAAGTACAATAATGGACAACTCCGCAATTCGGCTTAAACCTTGTGAAGCCAGCAATTTGTGATAATCCTGGCGAGGGTGTTTGCTATGGGTGCTCACCTCAACTCCGACAACTTACAAAAAACAGGCTCATCTTCCTTTGTGGATTTTGCGAGTAATCTATTAATAAAAGGCACACCACCATTGGAGGTTGTCGAGAAATTACAGGATCTGGGATTGGATCGAGAAAAAGGATTCCAAATTGTAAATCAAGTCCTTGGAGTACCCAAAAGCCCTTTAAGAGCAATTGCCAGACGAAATATGATGAGTGGAATTGCACTTTTTGTAGTAGGTCTTGGTATTACTATTTGCTCGTATATTACACTATCTGCGATAGAAAGTGGGATTCTGATAGTTTTCGCAGGAGCGATTATTCTAGGTTTAGCATTGTTCTTTGTGGGACTCGGCCAATATCACAGTAAGAATCGTTTGGAGCAAAAAAAAGCATACATTGAGATAAGTCGTAAAATCTATGGTGTTGATGAACCATAAAAGACATGGGACTGTCCAAAATGTCATAATATTAATTCTAAGTGAACCGTCATAAGTTTTTATAAACATGAAAGCACAAAGAAGACTCTGGCATATTCTGCGCCGTCAAGATCCGCTCTGCAGCATTCACTACTTCTTCAATACTATCCTGGAGTTTATTGGCACAAGCCAAGTCTTTGAGATGGCGCCAGAACCGTTCAATCGGGTTTAGATCAGAGCAGTAAGTGGGCAACCAAATGACCAGTACGCGATGCTCAAACAAGCTCAAGGCTGCCAAAGCAGGAGCACTCTTGTGATAAGAAGCGTTATCCATGACCAATACCACTCTTCCGGTGGGATGTTTCTTGACCAACAAGTGCTCCAAAAAGCGAATGAAATGCGAGCTGTTCTTTGTCTCAGCCATCGTCCAGGTAACTGTATCTTTGACCCAGTTGTAGCCTCCAAACACGTGTCGCTTCTGTTTGATCCCTGGGCGGGTCGCCGGAATCCGTTTCTGCTGCCCAACTTTCATCCAGCAAGCTCGCAGCGGTGGGTCGAGGGTCAGCGTCGTTTCGTCCACAAAGATGAGTTCGAAATCGTCTCCGCGGACCTTTTTTTCAACTCTTCCAGCAGCTCTGCGGCTTTCGCCTTGGCTGCTTTATCCTGCAAGTGGCTCAAGTCGTGCTTGGGTCGCCGATATCGATATCCTTTCCGCATGAGCAAAGCTCGAAACCGGCTTTCGCTCAGGTCAATGCCCGTTTCTTTCTCCAGATGGGCACGCAAACGATCGATGGTCCACACCGTAAAGCCATATCCCAGCTCTGCGGGCTCTTTCTCGATCACTTCGTTCAGGAGCAAACTGTACGCATCATCGGCTTTGGGTGGTCTCCCACTGCGGGGTTTGTTGGCCAGTTCCTCAACCCCGCCTTGTCGCCAACGGTTGATCCAGGAGTAGATCGTAGGCATGCTGACAGCCTGCATTTCGGCCACTTGTTCCGGCTTATGTCCTAGATGAAGGAGGCGAATAGCTGTACACCTTTGCCGCACTTCTGGACGTTTATCATGCCGGATGGCTGCTTCAACAGCCTGTATTTCTGCTTCGTTCAGTTGATAATCTCGCGCTTTTGGCATGCGCCGAGTTTACCATGTAGGACGGTTTGTTAAGGTACTTTCGACGTATTACTTAGTGGTTCTCTCGGCAAATAGCTAGGTTATAATCCTCCTGAACCGATCAGGAGGAAGACATGCGAAAAGCCGTAAAGCTCCGTCCTTTAACAACCGAAGAAGAAACCGAAATTCGCCGGCTAGCCGCTTCGCGGAAAGCGGCCCATCGTCTCGTCCAACGTGCAAAGGTGCTTGCCGCTCTCCTGGATGACCCCAAGCTACATGCCACCCAAGCCGGCTTAAAAGCTGGCTTTAGTGGCCGGCAATCGGGTGTCAGCTGGGTGAAGCGCTTCAACGCAGAAGGTTTGGCTGGCTTGGAAGATAAGCCCAAAGCGGGCCGACCACCCACCCATGACCAGAAAGTTCGCAGTGAGCTGGTCAGTTTGGCGCTGCAAAAGCCGGATACGCTGGGATACCCCTTCAAGCTGTGGACCCTAGAACGCTTGCAGACGGCTTTCGAAGACCGCCAAGGTGTGCATTTGTCCGACTCAACCATCTGGGAATGGGTCGAAGCCGAAGGGTTCGCCTGGAAACGCCAACAGAGTTGGTTCCACGAAGCAGAGAAACATGATCCGGAGTTCGTGGAAAAAAGGGGAGCATCATAGCGGCCTATCTCCTGCCGCCCCCGCGCACCCGGGTGATCTGCATCGATGAGTTGGGACCGATGGCAGTCAAAACCTATCCAGGCGAAGAGTGGTTGCGAGGAAAGCAGCGCGCGACTTTTGAACCGGACTATGGACGCCGGGGCAAGCTGTGGGTACATGGCGCTTTCGAGCCAGCTACCGGGCAAGCGACGATCTTGACCAGTCCTGGCAGGGATAGCGCCAGTCACATTCAACTCTTGGAGAAAGTGATGAGCGAATTTCCGGCGGATCGCTGGCTGTTTATCGAAGATAACCTGGTTATCCATACCAGTCGAGAAGTGAGATTGGCCTTGGCTTCCAGGCCCGAGATCCAAATCCAGTTCTTGCCGAAGTACGCTTGTTGGTTGAACCTGATTGAACCTTGGTGGAAACAGCTCAAGTCGTTGGCACTCAAAGGACGGCGCTTCGAAGACCTGGAGCAGTTGACTCAGGCTCTGTATGAGGGGTTGGCGTACTGGAACAGTCATCGGCATCCGTATGTCTGGAAGAAGCGCCCGCAGGAACAGTCTCCTGTATTAGGCGGTTTCGGTGTTCAATTTCGGTCGAATAGTCTCGCTACTTAGCGAGAGAACCACTTAGTCTTATCGACAAGTTCCTGATCTATCCCTCACCCCAACCCCTGGCCCCCCGCAAAGAACACGGGAGTTCCCCTTCCCCTCTCCCAACGTTGGGAGAGGGGAAGGGGTGCGGGGATGAGGAGAGGGGTTAAAATAGTTGCGCATTGCGTGATCACGATCAGGTTGTGATGATGGTCGGTGAATCGAGGAATGGTCTTACCCCAGACGATCAAACCACTGGTCGAGAACAACCTGGAAATCTGGGAGCCAATTAATCTACGAGGGATCATGGAACTCAAGGATGAAATTCGCCAGCAACTTATCCTCTTTCAGAGGAATGAAATCACTGAGCACCACGTCTACAAGCGACTGGCAGGGTCGATAAAATCGTCCAAGAATCAGGAAATCTTGACGAAGATTGCGGAAGATGAACTCCGGCACTACAGTGATTGGAAATCGTATACGCAAAGGGAGGTTAGGCCGGATAGACTCAAGATTTGGTTTTACTATGTAATAAGCCGCATCTTTGGCTTCACGTTTGGGATCAAGCTCATGGAGCGGGGTGAGATTGGAGCTCAAAGTAATTACGGCCTGCTTAAGGGCCAGATCGAGGAAATCGATGTCTTCATTCAAGACGAGAACGCGCACGAGCTCGCTTTGATCGAGCTGCTGGACGAGGAAAGCCTGCGCTATGCAGGTTCGATCGTGTTGGGGCTGAATGACGCACTGGTGGAGTTGACCGGCGCGCTGGCAGGCCTGACCCTGGCGCTCCAAAACACCAAGCTCATCGCCTTGAGCGGGCTGATCACAGGGATTGCGGCTGCGCTCTCCATGGCCGCTTCGGAATATCTCTCCACCCGCTCAGAGAAGACAGAAAAACACCCGCTGAAGGCTTCGCTTTATACGGGCGTAGCGTACATCCTAACCGTCACGGTTCTAATCTTGCCTTACCTGCTCCTGGAGAGTTATTACGTCTGCCTGGCATTTTCTCTGGCGGCGGCAGTGTTAATCATTGCGCTGTTCAATTATTATATTTCGGTCGCAAAAGGCGACCCTTTTCGGGCTCGATTCCTCGAGATGGCGGGCCTGAGCCTGGGTGTGGCGACGTTAAGTTTTGTTTTGGGGTACATTATCCGGACGGTACTGGGGGTAGAGGTGTAGAAGAGGATAGATGGTCGACCGACGACGAAGGACGGAAGAAGAATGACCAAAGACGAACGACGAAGGACAGGAGAACAATGACCACCGACGAACGACGGAGGACCGAAGAAGAATGACCAATCCGGACTTGAGTAACTGAGGAGCAGGCTTAATAGAATCCTCGACCCGGCGACGAGCGCGGGGTCGAGGAATGACCTGAGCGATCTGATTAGTTCCTGATTGAATACTTCACGGGCAACTACCACTCAGGCAGATTTTGACAACAGATGGGTCGTGGTCGGTGGGCCGGATGGTATCCGAGAACTCGGCATTGGCGTGCACGATGTCAAATACTCTGGGCAGGCTATAGAGGGAGTCGCTCAGCAGGATGTGGTCCAACACCTGGGAATTGCCGTCGAAGATGTAGGTGTATTCTTCCGCCGCTGGCAGGGTCGAGACCAGGTTGTTTAGCACATCGGCGGCGAGGGTCGCCAGGGGCGCCGAAAACTGAAAATCGTTCAGGTCCCCAAGGACGATTACCCTGGCCGCCGGATCGATGGCGAGGAGGCTATCCACGAAATTATTGACAACCTGAGCCTGCTGGATGCGCTGCG
>DATEUF010000097.1:0-8420 GCA_035283325.1 Pyrinomonadaceae bacterium
TAAGTACAAAGAGTCTGTTGAATCCTCAGAGGCAGCAATAAAGCTGCGACCTGAACCTTCCACCTACAGTAATCTGGGATTGGCAATGAGCGCTCTTAAGCGCTGGGATGAAGCAGCGAAGGCCTTTCAAAAGGTGATAGACGCGAAACCGACCAATGCGCACGCCTACTACGGTTTAGGTGTAGCTTACAAGAATCTAGAGAACAACAAGTCGGCTATCGATGCTCTTAAAGAGGCCGTTCGCCTAAAACCAGACTATGCCGCTGCGCATTACGAGCTAGGCCTCGCTTTTCTAAGAGCTGAGGACCAGATCTCCGCCATGCATGAGTACGTAATCTTAGGTCAATTAAACGAACAGCTGGCGGCAAAGCTTTATACTAAGATGCCCGAAGCACCGTAACCGTTCCGGCATAACCATCCTGACGCTTCGCTAGTGGCATTGAGGCTTGGCGGCGTGAATCTTCTACGCCTCAATAGCCACTGTCCCTGGAGCCCATCGTGCTTCATGTTCCGCTTAATGCTCCTGAGCCGCCAAGACGCGTCCATATAGGCTGATCATTTCGTTGAAGGCCTGGTCTGTCGCCTGTGGATCGTATCGTGGGCCCTCATCGCGCATGAAGGCATGCTCTGCCTCATACAATCGCTCCGAAAATACAACGCCAGCCTCTCGCAGGCGTTCCGCTATCCTTAAGCGTCCATCTTCGGGAATATGCGGATCGAGCTTGCCCCACACAAGCAGCAGCTCGCCATGAATTTCGGCCGCTCTCTGCAGTGACCGGGCATCCGGATCCTTGCCTAATTTGCCATCATGAATGCCGGTGCCATAAAAGCAGACCGTAGCCCGCACATCCGGTTGCAACGAAGCGCGAAACGCCAGATGACCACCAATGCAAAAACCGGCAGCGCCTAGCTTACCGGGCGCTACGCTCGAATGCTGAGCCAGATAATTAAGTGCTGCACGACAATCGGAGTCGAAATCGTCTACTGGCGTCTTGGCCGCATCCTCCAACCCTCGTGTCCGACCCTGATCGTCAAAAGGAATAACTAAACCGGGCGGCTCGATGCGATGATAGATTTCCGGGGCCGCTACAACAAAACCATATCCGGCCAGACGCGCGCATGCTCGCAACATTGGCCCGGTCAATTGGAAAATATCTGAGTAACAAAGAATACCGGGATACTTGCCGGCAGCTTTCGGTGCAGCAATGAAGGTACGCATGGACCGGCGGTCAACGGGTAGATCAAGATAATTGGTGGTGACTATCATCGAGTACCTTTAATAGTAAACCGCTGTTCAGAGCGCAACAACTATTAAATTTCTTCAGCAGATAAGCTGCGGACTTCTTCAGCATCTGCTCGTTTCGGATCAAAGACCGCCGATCTTACAAAGGAGGCTGGGGTGCTCAACCAGCCCAGGATGTTGACCTTGAGCGTTAGGTAATGGACGACCAGGAGAGCCAGAGCGCCAAGCGTTGCAAGCGCGAGTGAGGTAATGAATCCCGCTTCACCCTGCCTGGTAGACGAGCAGTCTGCCCCAAGTGTACTAATTTGCTACCCGGTGCGGTGCTCGGAAGGAGTGAAAGCAAAAGCCGATCCAATGATGCGCTGGTGACTCCATGCTTCAAGGGCAGCTTGGTGTTGGGGCAGAAAGCATGAACTGGTAGAATCGAAGCCGAAACACTTTCGGCCTTTCGTCGTTTCCACCTTTCGAACTCTTTGCTCTTTCCGTCCTTCGACTAGCATGGCCAGCGTTGCCGCGGCACAGCTCACACTCGCTCCTCTTGGCGCCGGCGATCTTATCGACCGCGCAGTCAGACTTTACCGGCGTCATCTGTTTACACTCATCCGCATCGCGGCGCCTCCCGTTCTCATTACAGCTTTGGGCTCGATTTCCTGGACTATCTCTTCACGACATCTGTTTAGCACAACACAAACTTCAGCTCTCCCTTTCTATATCTTCTTACTCCTTGTCGCAGCCGGCCTGATTATGGGAGGTCACATCTTCAGCCTGCTGGTTATGGGAGGAGCGGCGCGCAATCTCGTTATGCATCTGTTGTGGAATGAACCAGTCTCAGCCCGCGCCACTTATGCTGCGGTGCGTAGCCGCTTCTGGGCACTGCTGGGCGCAATGATCATTGTCGTTTTGTGGGGCAGCCTCTCACTAATAGTCTCCTTCGGCGGTTGGTATATGTTGATTCTTGTGGCCATTATGGGTTCCGCGTTATTGGCGGCAATTGCTCCCATTTGGCTACCGATTATTACCGGAACGCTGGCTGTCTTGATGGCAACAGCACTCGCCGTGTGGCTATTCTTCTTCATGTTCGGCCGCGTTGCCTATGTTCCTCAGGCTCTGCTCGTGGAAGGCAAAGGTGTTTTTCAATCGGTCGGACGCAGCTTCGCCCTGGCGAGCGGAAACATTCGTCGCCTAATGGCGGTTTCACTGTTCACCTATTTCGCCACGTGGTCAGCTTTGATGATTCTGGTAATCCCGCTGGGGTGGTACGGTTACTTAAACGGAATCGACCCTTCACCGTGGAACGCAACCAATTGGCCAGCCTGGTATGCGATTGGCTACAGCGTGCTTGAACCGCTCAGCTCAATTCTGCTGGCTCCAATCTGGATGCTGGGACTTTCATTACTTTACGTAGACGAGCGGGTGCGGCACGAAGGTTATGATATTGAACTAATGGCTTCGCGACAGCTGGACGGGATGCCCCAACTGAACGTCTCGTCGCCTCTGGGTCCGGCAATCTCGCTTCCGGAACCCACTCTAGCGACCGTGCGCAGAAGCGTGCTCGGTTTGAGTTGAGCAGAAAACGGCCGCACTGCATTTCAAGCAGACTCTGCGACATAAGGAGCGCCCCACGATTCAAAGTTCGTCAATGCCTTCTGAGCAGCGGCATACGGAACGGAGTTCAAGCCGAGAACGGCTGATCGTGCTTGCTATGTTGCTTTTGGTGTTTTTTTCTGGCGTCAGAACCGTTCCCGCAATACCACTCACTGAATACCACTCGCGGATCCAGCAAGCCTTACTGGCTTTGGATACGCTCAACCAAATTGATGAAACTGAGAGCTTCTCAGATTACGAATCACGCCTGGCCGATACCAGCCGCCGCATACAGTTGACGGTGCCTGATCATCCCACGATTGAGGTGTACCAACTAAGTGTCAGTGCCGACAATTCCTGGCTGCATCAAGAACTAGAACGTCTTGAGAAGGCAACTGGTACCGATCGGCCGGAGCTTTTGGCCCGGTTGACAGAGCGACTCCGCGCGATAGAAGAGCGTCTTAGCGAAATGGAGAAATCCGCTGCCGGAACCACCTCAAATAAGGAAGCGGCAACCAGGAGGTTGGCCGCAATCCTGGCACGGCCTGAATATGCCGGCAGCGTGAAGGCAGAAACGGCATTTTCGCGTCTCTGGAATCGATTTTTGCAATGGCTTCAAAATCTATTGCCCCGGCCCAAGCCACTGTCGCCGGGCCGCTTCAATGTTTTCGGATTACTGGCGCAGATTCTCGTTATAGTGCTGGCCCTTGGCGTTGTGGCATACGTCGTCCGGATGTTCGCGATTCGCCTGCGGGGAAAGCGAGGCCGGAAAGAGCGGGGAAAGACAGGACCGCGTATTGTTTTGGGTGAACGACTCGAGCCAGAACAGTCAGCTCTGGATTTATTCTCCGAGGCGGAAGCTCTGGCCCGCCGTGGTGATCTCCGCGCGGCAATACGTAAGGGATATATTGCGCTGCTGGTTGAACTCGGTGAACGTAAGATCATAAGTCTCGCACAGCACAAGACTAATCTGGATTATCTTCGAGCAATGCGCGAGAAGCCTCCACTCGCTGAAAATGTGACGCGCCTGACAGACCGCTTTGAACGTCACTGGTACGGGTTAGTTGCGGCCACTGATAACGACTGGCAGGAATTTCACGCTGGATACAAAGAAACTCTGCTGCGGGCAAGGTGAAATTCCCTGGAGTAATAACCTTCACTAACTGCTGTTAGCGTACTCATGCGTAAGAAACTCGGTTACATCGTCACAATCTCTCTCGCGGTTGGAGGATTGATAGCTATCAATTCCGCCGCTTATGTGAGCGAACAGGAAGAGCCTGATAACGAGTGGGCCCCAAACAGATCAACCTACCATGCCGGGCCGACTGGAACCCGCGCCGTTTATGACTTTCTGAACGAGTCAGGTTACAAAGTAATGCGTTGGCGCGAGACTCCTACACGGTTGCTAAGTTCAACGGTAAAAGTGCAAACGTTTGTCATTGTCGGGAGAACCCGACTGGACATTACGGAGACAGAGGCCCTGAGCTTGTTGGAGTGGGTCGCCCGTGGCGGCCGCCTAGTGCTCGTGGAGCGACGGACGGAGCTGTCTTTGCTGCCACCTTCAGAACAGTGGACGGTGACTGCCGAGTACACCTCCTTTCCTGGCATGGACGTTGATCCCGCCAGTGTTGCGGATATGACGAAAGACGTTGAACCGCTGCGTCCAATCCAGCCATCACTCCTTACACAAGCCGTTGAACAGGTCATGCCTTCGCGATTTGCGGGAAGGATTAGCTTTGCTCCCAAACAGGAAGAAAGGAGAGAACACGTGTTACGGGAGGATGACGAATCTGAAGAAGAACCGCCTTCAGTAACCGCATCAGTCGAGATTGTAGAGGGGGAAGGAAAGAGCGTATCACCGGCTCCGGTGGTCCATCTGAGCCAGGCGGGTGGGATTGTGCTTTTGGATTATCCCCACGGAGCAGGCCGCATAATTGTGCTAAGTGATCCGTACATCTTCTCGAATGGTGGCATCGCTTTGAGAGACAATTTGCAACTCGCCACCAACATTTTAGCCAGCACTGAAGGTTTGATCGCGTTTGATGAGTATCACCAGGGACGTGGCACAACCCAAAATCCACTTTTTGCTTATTTCGCAGGCACCCCCGTGCTCGCAATTTGTGCTCAAATCGGTCTTTTCCTGCTGCTGGTCTTGTGGACGCAGAGTCGCCGCTTTGGGCGCCCGATACCAGTGCCGCAGATCGACCGGCGCTCGAGCCTGGAATTTGTGGCTTCGATGGCCGAGGTGCAGCAACGTGCACGCGCGCTAGATTTAGCGATTGAGAATGTTTATTCACGCACGCGACGAGTGCTGGCGCGCTATGCCGGAATTGAGTACAACAGCACGCGTGCGGAGATAGCCAAGGGTGTCGCCGCGCGCTCCTCACTGGACGCAGGCCGGCTGGAGCGGCTGATGCGCCAATGTGAAGAGGTAATAAACGGAAAACCGATCAGCGAGCGGTTGGCGGTTCATCTGGTGAAGAGTTTAAGGGAAGTGGAGAAAAGTTTGGGAATGCGCATGCGTTCGCGCGACGTCAAGCAAGCAGCGCAAAATATTTGAGACGAAAAACCATGCTTGAATACGTTTCCTCAACCGTTGAACATATTAAAGGCGAACTGCATAAGGTCATTGTCGGCCAGGACGAGCCCATAGACCAGATACTGGTGGCTCTTCTTGCCGAAGGCCATGCCCTAATCGAAGGCGTCCCGGGAACCGCAAAGACACTCACTGTAAAAACGCTATCTCACATCATCAACGCCAGTTTTGGGCGCATTCAGTTCACACCCGACCTGATGCCTTCCGACATAACCGGCACCAACGTTTTCAATCTGGCCACCTCGACCTTCACTATGCGGCAGGGTCCAATTTTCACCGACATACTTTTGGCCGACGAAATCAACCGCACGCCGCCAAAGACTCAAGCCGCATTGCTGGAAGCAATGGAAGAACGACAAGTGACGATCGACGGCGAAGTTCATCGGTTGTCACCTATCTTTACGGTGCTGGCAACGGAAAATCCGATTGAGTATGAGGGCACCTATCCGCTTCCAGAGGCGCAGTTGGATCGCTTCCTGGTAAAGATTCTGCTGGATTACCCGGGTGAGGAGCATGAAAGACAAGTAGTCTCAAACTGGAACGACGGATTCAACTCGCGACGCCTTAACCAGGTGGATCTTCACCCACTCGCTGATGCCGACGCGATATCGCGTTGTCGTCGTGAGGTCAGCAGCGCCCGAATGGAACCTGGCGTGCAACACTACGTCGTCGACATTGTGCGTCGCACACGCATTCACCCGTTTATTCATTATGGCGCTAGTCCGCGCGCTTCCGTAGCGCTGCTGTTGTGCTCCAAAGCTTTGGCTGCGATCCGTGGGCGCGACTTCTCTACTCCGGATGACGTGCGCGATGTAGCGCGGCCTGTGCTTCGGCACCGCCTAATCCTGCGGGCTGAGGCGGAACTTGAGGGAGCAACTCCTGACGCCGTGATTACAGATATTCTAAAGTCGGCTGAGGTGCCTAGGTAAGGATTTTCGGATTGCAGATTGAGGTGACTAAAGTCGATCCCCGTGCACTTTGTTTTCACTAGACTTTTCTATCTGCTGATCGCAATCGGCCTCATTCCTCTATCACTTTCATGGGGACGGCCGTGGCTGCGCTGGACCACACTCGCCTACGACGTGGGGCTGATTCTCCTCGCTATTGTCGACTCACGACGTAGCCGCTTGCCCCAAGATGTCCTCATTCAGCGAGAATTCGCCGGCCGTTTCGCTGTTGGGGCAGAAACGGAAGTGCGGGTCAACATTCAGAACAATACACGGCAAGCAATATCTCTCGCCGTCAAGGACGAGTATCCACCAGATATGAAACTCTGCGGCCTGCGTGAAGCCAGCCTGAAAGTCGCGGCCCAGAGCTCGGCGGCACTGGTTTATGGACTGCTGCCGCCCAGGCGCGGTCGATTTGAGTTCGGTCAGACGGCAGTTCGGTTCCTGTCGCGACTTAGCCTTGTCTGGTGTGAAACAAGGGTGGGAGAGCCCCAATCCATTAAGGTCTATCCAAATATGCGCCGCGCCCGCGAAGCTGAACTAAAAGCGCTTGGGAGCCGCTCGCTGGTGGCGGCACACCGCAAGACTTCCTGGCGTGGCGAGGGTCGTGAATTTGAATCACTTCGCGATTATGTTCGGGGAGATGAGTTACGCCACATCTCCTGGACCGCAACCGCCCGCCGCGGCAAGCTGACTACGCGACAACACCAGATCGAGAGGGAGCAAACGATTTTGATTGCACTCGATGCCGGCAGGCTGATGACGGCGCGCATCGAGCAGGAAACCAAGCTGGATGCGGGCGTGCACGCTGCCCTTGCTCTACTTTCGGCTGCCGCTCGCGCTGGAGACAATGTTGGTTTGTTGGTGTTCTGTCGCAAGATAATGAGCTATTTGCCACCCTCGCGGGGGCGGGAACATGTGGATGCCGCGCTGGAGGCCCTGCATGCAATTGAGCCCGAAATGATCGAGCCTTCCTACGCGCGCGCTTTTGAATTCGTAGCAACGAACAGCAAGCGCCGCTCGCTGGTAGTGCTTTTGACAGATCTTGTGGATGAGGAGAGTTCGAAAGAATTGTTGACGTCGCTGCGCTTATTGCGGCCGCGGCACTTGCCACTAGTGGTCACAATTGCCAGTCGGGATCTGCGAGCGGTAGTCAACAACGCCCCGGCGACGGTGAGTGACCTGTTCACCCAATCAGTGGCCGAGGAAATTCTTTATCAGCGGGAGGCAGCACTGCGCCTGGTAGAGTCGCAGGGTGGTTTGGCGCTTGATGTCACGGCTGCGGCTCTCGCTCCCGCACTGCTGGAAAAGTATCTTCAGATCAAGGAGCGAGGTCTCTTATGAGACATGCCATTTACCATTTTACATTTGCTTCGGACTTATTGAAGGGAAACCTTGATCATCCGAAACACAGGATAGCTTTTGGCCAGTAACAGCGATGCAGCTGCGTAGTTAACCTGTACTCTTCAATCGCAAAACCCTCCACGCAGTCTCGCTGATTGAGTTTCCGTTTTGATCAATAGCCACGACGCGCCAGCGCAGGTTCCCATCCCCGGCCTTGTCCTTAAGCCAGGCGGGGGCCCGGTAACTTTTGGTCCCCTGGAGCACCAATGCCGAAAAGATCGCGTTTCCTTGCACAGCTGTTACTTCAAGTCGATAAAAGGCAGCTTGCTCAATCTCGGTCCAAATGAACACTAAAGGCTTGCCTGTCTCGCGCTCATCATTCTCAGCCGGCCATAGTAAGGCCAAGCCGCCCGTCAGTTGGACGTCTGGCCCACCACCGACAAAATAGCGCAACGGCGGAATAGGAAATCCGGCCACCGCTCCGTTGTGGAATGAGCCCCGGACCCACGCCGATGTTGGCAAGGTTAGCATCGCCTTCCTTATCGTCGGTCGCTTCGATTCTGAGCAGGACCAGATACTGACCTTCTACCTTAGTCGGCAACTGTGATACGTCTGGCCCAGGCAGAACAAACTTCCCGGTGGGCGGCAACAGTTCGTTGAACGTGCTAATTTGCGTGTAATGTCGCTGCTTTCCCCGTTCCTCGAT
>DATEUF010000098.1:0-35782 GCA_035283325.1 Pyrinomonadaceae bacterium
CTCCTTGGTCAACAACTCTTGCTGCGGCCCAACGATTACACGATTCCTTTTGGTGTCGATTGAAAGCACGTAAAGAGGCTGGTCGCTTGCGATGCCCATGCCTCGTCGTTGCCCGATAGTGTAGTGGTGAATGCCACGATGATGGCCGAGAACTTCTCCCGAAGAACTTACGATTTCGCCGCTCCCAGGCAACCGATCAGAGCTGTCGGTTGCTGTCAAATAGCGATCAATAAAGCTCGCATAATTTCCATCCGGAACGAAACAGATCTCCTGCGACTCGGCCTTTTCCGCAACTGCCAGACTACGCTGTCGCGCCACCTGGCGCACTTCGAGTTTAGATAATTCTCCCAGTGGAAACATCGCTCGTGCCAGTTGTTCCTGCGTGAGTTCCCAGAGGAAATATGACTGGTCTTTTGCCGCATTACGCCCCCGCAGCAGGCGATAGCGATTTCGTTCGGCCAGGTACTCCACCCTCGCATAATGCCCGGTAGCAACCCTTTCGCAGCCCAAGCTCAGGGCAAGCCGGTCCAAAGCAGCAAACTTCAAGCGACTGTTGCATGAGACACAGGGTATAGGAGTTTCTCCACTCAGGTAACTGGCAACAAATGGTTGTACTACGTCGCGCTCAAACTCTCTTTCCAGATTGAGAACGTAAAAAGGAAAGCCAAGTTCTTCCGCTACCCGGCGCGCGTCGTATACATCATCAAGGGAGCAACAACGGGATGGTAGTGGGTCTCCATACTCATCCACGCTGATGCCACGGCGCTGGTTCCACAACTGCATCGTGAATCCGACCAGCTCATGACCCTGCTCTTTTAGTATCGCTGCGGCGGCTGAGGAATCCACGCCGCCACTCATTGCTATAGCGATTTTCATGATCGTGAATCGTAAGTCGTAAATCGTGAATCGTTAGACCGTGACATTCTGAACCACAATTCACGATTCACGATTCACCCGTTCGTTGTTTGCTGCTCTTTCTGAGCGAATGCTAAGATGCCTTTTCGTCCGATTTTAGATGTTTCGTCTCAAACCAAGGATACTGCAATCACGCCGCTAACGTCAGTCTGGGGCGAGGTGGGCCGGCTTTTGCAGGCTGGTGGCGCCTTCTTGGGCACGTCTGGAGACGAATTGAGGAAAGATACGCCGGAGAGTTATGGCCGAACGAGCAATCGAAGAGTATCGCGTCGCTGAAGAACCCTACTACCTGGCAGTCGGGTCTGAAGTGGATCTATTCGAAGCCGCTCATTCAGCGCGCCTTCCTGTGATTCTGAAAGGGCCAACCGGCTGTGGCAAGACCCGTTTTGTAGAGCACATGGCGTGGCGCCTGGAGCGTCCGCTGATCACCGTGGCTTGTCATGAGGATCTTTCGGCAACGGACCTGGTGGGACGCTTTCTTCTGGAAGGGGAAGAGACCGTCTGGCATGATGGCCCACTCACGTCCGCCGTCCGCAATGGCGCAATCTGCTATCTCGATGAAGTCGTGGAAGCTCGAAAAGATACGGTGGTGATTATTCACCCGCTGACGGACCATCGACGGCGGCTGCCAATTGAGAAACGCGGCACAGTTCTCGAGGCACCACCCGACTTCATGCTCGTCGTTTCTTACAATCCGGGCTACCAGTCGATTTTGAAAGATCTGAAACAGTCCACCCGACAGCGGTTCGTAGCTATTGATTTTGATTATCCGCCGCCGGAAATGGAGACTGAGATTGTGGCGCGCGAAGGTGGTATCGACGAGGGCACCGCTCGTGACCTCGTGCTCATCGGAGAAAAGGTGAGAAACCTCCGCGGCCATGGATTAGAAGAGGGAGTTTCCACCCGCCTATTGATCTATGCTGCTCAATTGATCTCCCTCGGCATACCTCCCGTAACGGCCGCTGATGTGGCCATGTGCTCCCCAATTACTGACGATCGCGAATTGCAGCGGAGCATCCGCGAGATTGTCACCACGGTGATCTAGCCCACAAGCAAGTATGGTTGCTGATCACGAAAACGAAGAAGACCCCACCACGCCTGATTCAGATTCTGACGAACGATTGCGCGAGACACTCGCGCGCGAGCGTCAATCGCTTCTGGGGCTGACTCGTGGAATGGCCCGTCTGCCACTTGAGCAGACGGCGATAGCGCTGGAGGCCAGTGCTTCCATTGCCGGCATCTCGTTGCGCGCGAGCGCGGAGTTCTTGCGCGCCGTTCCTGCAGCCGCGCAGGTGCTGGCGCCGCCGGAGTTGCGCTCCTGGGGTGAATTAGGGCGCAGAATCGCGATGAGCGACGTGGAAGCTGCAATAAGATTTTTCGGTTCGGGCGCCAGTGAGTTAAAGGGCATACCGGAGCGGTCACGTGCAGTTGTCTTTCAATTATGCTTGCGACAACTCACTCTCTCCGCTTCGACGGCCACGAATACCTTTAAGAGTTTGCCCGCACTGGTCGAGTCCATTGACGACGCCGAGATGTTGCTACTGGTGTTGGAAGTGGCCGCCGAAATATCCCGTCGCTCCGCCAAGCACAGCACCGACTTTCTCCAGGCCGCCCCACGCGTAACTAACTCTCTAAAGCAGTTCTCAGATGAGTCTGTCAGTAAAGGGGGGCTCGCTCTTGCCTCGGCGTTTGCTGCTCGGGCGGGCGGAATCGCTTCGGACGCATGGGCAGCATTACCGGACGCGGTCGCAGGGTTGAATGGCCAGAACGCTCTGCGGTTATTAACCACTACAAATGATTTTTTGGCACGGGGGGGCGGGGCGGCGCTGCATGTTCTGCAGGCGGGAGGCGAGATCCTCCGCCGGTTCCCACAGCTTTTTGAGGATTGGGTTGATCTTTTATGGATTGTTGCAGAACACGGCAATGCAAGCCTCGTGGCTTTTGTGCGGAGCACCCCGCGCTTTATTCGCGGGTTGAGTGCGGAGGCTAATCGCAGTCAAGCCGGCAAAGTTGCGCCGCGTGTCCTGGCGCTCACCAAGAAGATTGCTCGCCTCGATGGAGAAGCAGCGCTTTCGTGTTTTCGCTCCAGCGGCAGAGTGTTGCGCACTGTCTCCATCGAACAGTTTGAAGACTGGGCAGAACGCGGACTTTCTGACATTCGAATTGAGCCGCGCGCTCGACGCAGTTACTTCGCGCTGGAAACCCGTGGCAGCTATGAGGCTTTGCATACTGGGGGTCAGGGGCTGCCCTTGGAAGCGGTGCAGTATCTGCTCAAGTTATACGTCGAAGGCTTGACCGGCCGCGAAGTTGAGGTTGCTCCGCTCACCGCGGTGCCGGCTGAGTCGCGCATCGGCGATGGCCGGACCATCCATCTTCCGACGTTCGTCAATGAATTCAGGGACGAGGACCTCGATTTTCGACTCTATAAGGTTTTGGCCGCACACGCCGCCGGCCAGATTGAATTCGGGACATACAGCCAGGGCACTCATGAATTACGTGCCGCCTTTAGCGCCATAGCTGCCACTTATGATCCAAAGACTCTTGACGCGCGTGACGCCTTTGCTCTCGATGGTTACATTAATGTGCGCGATGAGGGAGAGACCGTTCACTCATCCCCGGAACTAGCGGGGCATGCCGCTCAACTGCCAACCAGCGGGGATTACCGGAACGTCCTGCATCTGTTCCCGTATTCTCAACTAGCACGTCGGGTCTTTGGCACGCTGGAAAATGGCCGGATTGATCGACGTCTGCGCCGCCAGTATCGCGGCCTCGTCCGAGATCTGGATCTCATCCGTGAGCATCTGCGAAATGGGCGGCCGCGCATCATCGACCTTCCGGCAAACATGGCGCCGTTCGAATTGCTTTTTCAGATCGCTCTGCTCGGTGGGGCCTTGGACGACTCCCGTGAGTATTACCGGCAGGTCGTTTCCGAACTCGAAACCATAGTTGCCGAATATCTTCTGAGCCCAGACGCCACTGTCGCTGACACCTTGATGGCAACCAGTCGCGTTTATTCACTTTTCCAATCTATTACTCCGGCAAATGAAGCGCTCGAGCAATTGGAGACCGAAGAGAAACAAGCCGAAACTGAAGACGAGAACATGATGGCCAGTGAAAGTCTCAGGAGTCGCCGTGAGCAAACACCCGAGCGACGTGATGCTCGCGAACTCTTCAATGCCTGGAATGCACCCAACGCCGAGGGGGAACCGGACGAGCTTGCTGGAGCAGAAGCATGGAGTGAGGGAGAGACCCCGGAACAAACTCTGGAAGCGGGAGAAGTTGCCTACAACTACGATGAGTGGGACCGCGAGCTTACTGATCACCGGCTGGGCTGGTGTCGCGTAATCGAAAAGAAGGTGCGGCGTGGAGAGCGTACCTTTGTTGAGCAAACGCGTGAACGCCACAAAGGCGTGATTTCCTCGATTCGTCATCAGTTTCAACTGATGAAACCAGAAGACCTTACTCGAGTCGCAAACGAGCTGGATGGAGAGGACTACGATCTGAATGCCGTAGTCGATTATGTTATAGACCGTCGCGCCGATGGTCATCAGTCGGAGCGGCTGTACACGAAGCGTCTACGTCGCCGGAGGGACGTGGCTGTCTCTTTCCTTTTGGATCAATCATCTTCTACCGCACGAACGATTGGCCGCCATCCACTTCAGCCCTACACGCATCCGGGCCGGCGAATCATCGAGATCGAAAAAGAGGGGCTTGTGCTGATGAGCGAAGCACTTGAAGCTGTGGGTGACGTTTACTCGATCAATGGTTTCACTTCGGAGGGCAGGCGCAATGTGAAGTTTTATATCGTCAAGGATTTCGATGAAAAGTACACGGATGAAGTCAGACGGCGGATCGGGGGAATTACTTACCAGAACAACACACGGTTGGGGGCAGCTATCCGCCATGCAACGACCCGACTCACAAAACAGGAAGCCCGCACCCGTCTCCTCATTGTCCTCTCCGACGGCCGCCCGTATGATCACGACTACGGTGATGCCCGCTACGCCAGAGAAGACACGCGCGAGGCCTTGACGCAGGCGAAGGCACTAGGCATCACGCCGTTTTGCATAACCATCGATCGGGAATCTGAAGCGGAATTGCGCGACCTCTACGGTGATATTGGCTACACCATTATCGACGACGTGCTTTCTTTACCGGAACGGCTCCCTGGGATTTACCGACGGCTCACTACATAAGTGGGCTGAACGCTAAGCCACAGCCAAAACTGAAACATACGAAAGAAGGTTCTAGCTAATTGCTTTCACTGGGTACAAAGTAAGTCCTTTTTTTGGCTTCATGATATATGCCAGCCTTTCAGCTGTAGCACATGTCGAAAAGGAGGTGATGCGATGAGCACTGCCGTTCAGACTACCGCGCGGGCAATGACCGTCACGCCATTGTTTTTGGTTCCCGATGTCGTGAGCGCAGCGGAACACTACCGGGACCGCCTGGGCTTCAGCATCCTCAACTACTACGGCGAGCCGCCCTGCTTCGTCTTCGTCCGGCGCGACCAGGTAGATATCATGCTCAAGCGCGCAGAATCGGCGGAGCAGGTGCGACCAAATGGAATTCACGGCGTGTGGGATGCCTATATCTGGGTCGATGACTTCGACGCTATTCGACAAGATCTATCCAATCGAAGCGCTAAGATCGTCAGCGAATCAACTGCTACGCCCTATGCTACCCGTGAGATCGACGTGGAAGACTGCAACGGCTATCGCTTATGCTTCGCGCAAGATACGTCGCAATAGGCCGAAATTGGCGCAACACAGCCTACCTGGACTGGTATCGTTTTCGGGAGGCAGAATTTGCAAAGATCGCCATCGACTGGCTGGAGGAGAACGGCGTTGCCTATGAAAGAGACTTGCAGCCCAGAGACAAACTGAAGTCACCCGGCGCCGGAAAAGCTCGCCAAGGAACTGATTTTCCTTGAGACCTTATTTGAAGTTAAAAATAGATTCAGCTACTTATCTTCATCTGCCCGTCTGAGCTTTACAATTGCTAAATACAAAACAGAGGAGCCGAAGCACCAATGGCAGTAAATGCAACTATTAAAGGCGGTCGCACTAGAGACCGTCGTCTGTACATCTGGGTTGCAGTTTTCTTCCCCATCATTGTCCTCATCGGTTTCGCCCGAACTTACTATCTGAAAGGATTGTTCGGCACACCCGCACTTCCCGGGCTCCTGGTGCATCTGCATGGACTCGTGATGACCTCCTGGGTAGTGCTTTTCGTCGTGCAGGTTTCACTGGTCGCTTCACGCCGCACAAGAATGCACGAACGCCTGGGCGTGGGCGGAGCCATTCTGGCAGCATTGGTAGTGCTGGTAAGTGTGATCACGGCAATTGCCGCAGCCTCGAGAGGCTCTGCTCCACCGGGTGTAGGGCCGCTTCAGTTTCTCGTTGTGCCCCTTGGTGACATGCTGGTATTCGCCGTCCTGGTGGGCACGGCACTCTATTTTCGTCGCCGGCTGGAGACACACAAGCGACTGATGTTGCTGGCGGCTGTCAACCTGTTGGGCCCAGCCTTCGCACGCATTCCACTATCATTCATCGAAACGGGCGGTCCATTAGCATTCTACGGGCTAACTGACCTGTGTGTACTCGCTTGTGTTGCGTTCGATACGTACAAAAACCGCAGACTGCATCCAGTGTTTTTGTGGGGCACGTTGTTGGTCGTCGCTTCGCAGCCATTACGCATAATGCTCGCTGGAACTGATACCTGGATGCGCTTCGCGACATGGCTTGTGATGTGAGGGACCGTTGCGGAGGCGATTTTCGTGCTTTTTAGTGTTATTAGTTGATCGCGTCGTGTTTGGCATGTTCGATCCACGAAATCGCATGAAACTACACGAACGAAATCTCTCCAATGAAGTCGCTACTCTGACCATTCTTTGCCTCAGGGTTTTGAAGTAATTAATCACTGTCGGCGCTTCGCTCCGTCGTGATTATTTCTTCCCAAATCCGCCGCCTCCTGGCGTTTCGATGCGCACGCAGTCGCCGGCTGCCAACTCCCAAGTCCCTTTTGAAGCGATTCTAAGCACGCGACCATCATGAATGATCGAGTTTCGCCCGACCTTACCAGGGGCCCCTCCCTGCAATCCGTAAGGTGCATGTTTTCTTCTATCGCTCAAGAGAGACATGCGCGCCTTAACAAGCGTTTCAATTTCACGAACAATTCCATCACCGCCTTTGCGCTTGCCTTTGCCGCCTGATCCCTTGCGAGTCCGATACTGTCGCACGCGCAACGGGTAAGCATATTCAAGCGCTTCAACCGGCGTGTTCAGGCTGTTGGTCATATGGGTATGTACGCCACTCAGGCCATCGTGGTTTGGCCGCGCTCCCATGCCACCAGCCACAGTCTCGTAGTAAGCAAATTGCTCACCAGTGCGCGGGTCGAGGCCGCCCAAGGTCAGATTGTTCATCGTTCCCTGGCTCGCTGCGGGAACTCGGCCCGGCGCTGCTTTGGCGAGCGCCTTGAACAGAACGTCGACGATGCGCTGCGAGGTTTCGACATTGCCACCCGCAACCGAAGCAGGAGGCATGGCATTCACAATTGTCCCGAGCGGCGCGATCACCCTGATTGGTTCCATTAGGCCCGCACTCGCAGGCGCATCTCCACCCAGCAAACAGCGAAAGACGTAGGAGACAGCAGAAATTGTAATGGCCTCGACCGCATTGAGTGCTCCGGCGACTTGAGGAGCGCTGCCGGTGAAGTCGACCAGGGCACGCTCACCTGAGATCCGAAGTCGTACACAAATTGGTATTTCGTCTCTGCTGATACCATCATCATCGAGTACATCTTCCGCTCGGTATTCGCCATCCGCCAAACTTCCGATCGCGTGGCGCATCAAGCGTCCGGAATAACTTATCAACTGAGCTGCATACTCCTGTGCTTCAGACACACCTCGCCGGGCAACGATCTCCATGAGCCTTACGGCACCCGTTTCCAAAGAACCGATCTGCGCTTGAAAGTCCCCGTGCCTTTCGGTTCGACCACGCACGTTTGCAAGGATCAACTGCATCACATCTTCGACAATCTGATTATTGCTCATAAGGCGCAAAGGCGGAACACGTAAGCCTTCACCGTAAATATCCCTGGCCAGGCCCATAGACCCCGGAGTCGAGCCACCAATGTCAGCATGGTGAGCCCGGTTCGCGACAAAGAAGAGCGGAGATGGATGTAGGGCGACGGGGGAACGGGGAGAGCGGGAGACGGGGAGACGGGGGGAGCGGGAGATGGGGAGACCGGGCGATCGTATGGGGAATAAAGGAATGGGGAGATGGGACGAGTTCGAGAAGAGGACTCTTTCACCCTGTCTCCCCGTCACCCCGTCTCCCCGTCTCCCCGTCACCCCATCACCCCGTCTCCCTGTCACCCCTTCACCCCGTCTCCCCGTCACCCCGTCTCCCCATCCCCACGCCGCTGTCGCTCTCTATGGAGTTATGGCGGAGTTTGACAATCCAACAGATCTGGTAACGGCTGCCCGTCGCACGTATGAAGCCGGCTTTCGCCGCATTAATGGTTATTCGCCGTATCCAATCGAAGAACTTTCAGAGGCAATAGGTTTCACACGCACCAGCCTGCCACTGATTGTCTTTATCGGGGGCCTGCTTGGCGGTATCGGCGGATTCTTCATGCAGTACTGGATGGAAGTGATCGACTATCCGCTTAATGTGGGGGGCAAGCCATATAACAGTTGGCCGGCATTTATTCCCGTAACATTTGAAATGACCGTGCTGTGCGCAGCGTTTGCTGCAGTTCTGGGTATGCTGGCGCTAAACAAGCTGCCGCAACCTTATCATCCAGTGTTCAACGCGCCGAATTTCGCACTCGCCACCCGGGACCGGTTTTTTCTTGTGATTGAAGCAAACGATCCCAGATTCGACCATGACAGGGTGACTGAGTTCATGAAAATGCTCGACGCTCGAGATGTTAGCGATGTGGAAGTCTGAAGGTGAGCGCATCCTGAGGGTAGGACCGGTGATGCTGAGGTGGCCACGCAAACCGTCGTGCCTGCTGATTGCCGTCGTTTGTCTGCTGTCTTCTACTGGTTGTCGTAAAGATATGCAGGACCAACCAAGGATGAAGCCTTACCGTTCGTCCACATTCTTCCGTGATGGTTTATCGTCGCGACAGCCTGTGGAGGGAACAATAGCCCGGGGACTCTTGAAGACGGACAAAGAGCTGTTCACAGGGAAGAAGGCACAAACCACAGCCGCACCGCAAGCAACCCCCGGAGGGCCAACACCACGAAGTAGCTCAGGCGCAGTTACCAGCATCGCTGCCGCTTATCCTGATGATGTCGACACTTTTCCGTTTCCCATCACCCCGGAAGTAATGGCGCGCGGCAGGCAACGTTACGAGATATTCTGTTCTGTATGCCACGGCTCAACGGGTTATGGGGACGGCATTGTAGTCAGACGTGGCTTCCGGCGCGCCGCTTCTTACCACGATGACCGGTTGCGCCAGGCGCCGGTGGGCCACTTCTTTGACGTTATCAGCAATGGCTGGGGTGTGATGCCGAGTTACGCCTCCCAGGTTCCGGTCCAGGATCGTTGGGCCATAATCGCTTATATTCGTGCATTGCAACTCAGTCAACAGAATCAGCAAACTAAGATACCGGCTACACCTGCTTTATCTGCGCAGAGTTCAACACCAGCTAGCGGAGGGCATCAGAGATGATGGCTGACGCTCATATCGCTCCTGCAAATATGAAACGCGTGCAGCAACTGGCGCTGGCTGCGGGCGTGTTGTTCCTGATCCTTTTTGCAATAGGAGCTTTCACTAACCGGCCACAATTCTTCCATTCTTATCTTTACGGTTTCACTTTCTGGCTTGGAATTTCGATGGGCTCTCTAGCTTTGCTGATGCTACAACATCTGACTGGCGGTGGCTGGGGGCTGGTGATTCGTCGCGTACTTGAGGCCGCAACGCGAACTCTCCCACTTATGTTGGCTCTCTTCATTCCTGTGCTGGCCGGCGCGAAATGGCTGTATCCCTGGACGCATCCGGAAGAGATCGCGACCCATCCGTCTCTGGCGGAAAAGGTCGATAAGTATCTGAACCTTCCCTTTTTCACCGCGCGAGCGGCGCTCTATTTTGCTATCTGGCTAGTATTGGCCTTTTATTTGAACCGCTGGTCGCTCCAACAAGACCGTACGGCAGAGCCAGCGCTTGCTACGCGGATGCGCGTATTAAGCGGACCGGGCCTGGTACTTTTTATTCTCACTGTCACCTTCGCTTCAATCGATTGGTACATGTCTCTGGAACCCGAGTGGTTTTCTACAATTTATGGATTCATTTTTGTAGGCGCCTGGGCCGTGGGCGCTCTGGCATTTGTAATTGCGGTGATGGCCCTGTTGTCACAACACGAGCCAATGCAGCGAGTTGTCGCGCCACTGCATTTTCATGATCTGGGCAAACTACTGCTGGCCCTGGTCATGCTTTGGGCTTACTTCGCCTTTTCACAATTCCTGATCGTCTGGTCGGGAAACTTGCCCGAGGAGATTGAATGGTATCTACCCCGAGGGCAGGGCGGCTGGGGCGCACTGGCACTGGCGGTAATCATATTGCATTTTGGGCTGCCTTTTCTGTTTCTGCTGTCGCGGTCGCTCAAACGGAATCCGCAGCGATTGGTGATAGTGGCAGTGTTGATTTTGTTGATGCGTCTGATAGATCTGCTCTGGATGCTGGCCCCAAGCTTCACCGGTGAACACTTCTATATTAGTTGGATGGATGTGGTTGCCCCACTTGCTATAGGGGGACTTTGGATTTCGGCGTTTGTCTGGCAGTTGGGTAAGCGCGCGCTCATTCCGATGAACGACCAGCAATATGCTTCTGTGCTGGAGCAAGCGCAAGCGGCGCATTGAATTTTGACTTATGGCTGGTAGCGCACATAAAGGCAATGGTCACGGCCACGCGACGGAGACACCCGATGTCTCACACATCAAGAACGTGGATGTAACTCACGAGGCAAGTGACGTCAGCATAAGCGGAATCCTGAAGTTTGTGGTCGGGCTGACAATCCTGACCGGTGTGGTTTACGTTCTGATGTTGCTGCTTTTCAACCTCATGAACGCGAAAGCGGTGAGGAGCGAACAGGCGTCTCCTCCTGGACCAATGGCTTTGACGGAAAAAGAGCGGCTGCCTCCCGAGCCCAGATTACAGGGCGCAAAAGGATTCGCTGAAGATCTGGCGAAAACGACCGGGGGTGAACCCTCAGATAAGCCCAGGGACCCAATGTGGGAGATCCGCGTATTGCGTCAACTCTGGACCGACAATCTAGAACACGGACTGAGAGATCCGAACGGAAACATTGTGGGTTTGCCGATCGAAGAAGCGATGAAGAGAGTTGTGGAAGGAAATAGCCTGCCGGTGCGACCAAATGTGGAAAGCAGCGAACAGGGCTATGTCGAGAGGTTGCCAACCGCAGCGAGTTCTGGACGCATGTCGGAAACAAGGCCGCAGTGAGAATGGCCATGAGCTATAGATTGAGGAACTCAGCTAGAGCCTTTGGTTTGCCGCGGGCATTCATAACTGTCTGTGTACTGCTCCTTCTCTGTTGCTCGGCATTTGCTCAACTGGGTACACAAGGAAATTCGCCTCTCTACAGTTCAAAACCTTACCAGCCGAAGGCGCCAAGCGGTCTACCTCCGGCATTAAGTGGGGTAGGCATAGATCAGAAGCTGAATGGTCAACTCCCCCTGAATGTAGGTTTTCGAGATGAGCAAGGGGAGCGGGTACAGTTGGGAGACTATTTCGGCAAGAAGCCGGTCGTGCTGGCGCTTGTTTACTACGACTGCCCGATGCTTTGCACACAGGTGCTCAATGGCATGGTCAGTGCTTTCAAGGTACTACCGTTCAAGGCCGGGAAAGAGTTTGATGTTGTTACCGTCAGCTTCGACCCGCGCGAGAAACCGCATCTGGCAGCAGCTAAGAAAAAGACTTACGTCGACTACCTGCCGCAGGCCGACCGTGATGCAGCGCGAGTTGGATGGCATTTTCTAACCGGCGATGAAGCCGCGATCAAAGAATTAACGGAAGCTGTTGGCTTTCGTTATGAATTTGACCAGTCGACGAATCAGTTTGCCCATGCCAGCGCAATCTACGTCACCACACCGCAAGGTAAGCTGGCGCGGTACTTCTATGGCATCGAATACGCGCCCCGCGATCTACGGTTGGGACTGATTGAAGCCTCGGAGAACAAGATTGGCTCGCCCGTCGATCAGTTGCTGCTCTATTGCTACCACTATGATCCCGCCACGGGCAAATACGGCGCCGTGGTCATGAATATCATGCGCCTTGGCGGCATCGCTACCGTTATTGCCATCGTGATTTTATTGCTTGTGCTGCGGCGCCGCGGCGCAAAACAGATTGATCTTTCGGCGAGAGGCGCGACATAGACTCATGCAGACGTGGATGCCATTCCTACCAGAACGCGCTTCTTCTCTTTCTGGGAAGGTCGATGCCCTCTATTTCTACCTCTCGGGTGTGACAATATTTTTCACTTTACTAATCTCGGGAACGTTGATCTTCTTCGTCATCAAGTATCGTCGGCGTTCACCTTATGAGATACCGCGTCCTATAGCCGGTTCACACAAACTGGAAACACTCTGGTCAGTTATACCGTTGCTGATCGCGATGAGCATGTTCGTCTGGGGCGCTCAAGTCTACTTCGAGCAAGCACGTCCACCCGAGAGTCCGAGCGAGATCTTTGTTGTCGGGAAACAGTGGATGTGGAAATTGCAACACACGACGGGACAACGTGAGATTAATGAGTTGCACGTACCGGTAGGGCGCAAGATAAAGTTGATCATGACCTCGGAGGACACCATTCACTCTTTCTTCATACCTGCATTTCGCATTAAGACCGACGTGTTGCCGGGCCGGTACACTACACAGTGGTTCGAGGCCACAAAGCCCGGCACCTATCATCTTTTTTGTGCCGAGTACTGTGGGATGAACCACTCCGGCATGATTGGCTCGATCGTGGTCATGGTGCCTTCGGAATTTGACGACTGGCTGAGCGGCAACTCCAGCCAGCAATCGCCGGCGATAGCTGGACAACAGATCTATCAGTCGCTCGGTTGCGTGTCCTGTCACGGGGCAAATGGCGAAGGTGGCCGTGGACCAACCCTCGCTGGATTGTTCGGGGGGCAGGTCTTCCTGACCAGCGGCGAAACGGTTAAGGCTGATGAGGCCTACATTCGCGAATCGATCGTCAATCCTCAGGCAAAGCTGGTATCTGGCTTTGGCCCGATCATGCCGACATTTCAGGGACAGGTAACAGAAGAGCAGTTGTTGCAAATCCTGGCGTTCATCAAGTCGCTGCAAGTGGCAAATCCACAGCCGGCGACCCCGGCCACTGGCCCGATGGCGCCGGCGCCATCTGCAGCGGCGACAGCCAGACCAAATCTCAGATAGCTCCGGAAGTAAGAACCAATGGAAGAATTCACTCTGCCAGCGCCAACAAAAGTTAACTATCTCAATGCCGAATATGGTCTGAAGTCGTGGCTGCTGACCAAGGACCACAAACGTATTGCGCTGCTCTATCTTGGTTCGGTGACATTTTTCTTCTTCATCGGTGGTGTGTATGCGATGCTCATTCGCCTTGAGCTCCTCACACCCCAGGGCGATCTCCTTTCTTCGACCACCTACAACAAGGTTTTCACCCAGCACGGCATCATCATGATCTTTTTCTTTTTGATTCCGGCGATCCCTGCCTCGCTGGGAAACTTCCTTGTGCCAATGATGATCGGAGCTAAAGATCTGGCATTTCCACGGATCAATCTATTGAGCTGGTACATCTATTTGGCCGGTGGACTCATAACTATTTACGCGCTCATCGCCGGCGGAGTTGACACGGGTTGGACCTTCTACGCCCCCTATAGCACGACCTTTTCCAATTCATATGTGATCCTAACTGGTGTTGGCGTTTTTATCAGCGGCTTTTCCTCCATACTCACGGGCCTGAACTTTATTGTCACGGTACACACCATGCGGGCCCCGGGAATGACCTGGTTTCGGATGCCGTTATTCATCTGGGCCCATTACGCCACGGCCCTGATCATGATTCTTGGGACGCCGGTTGTGGCAATAACTATTTTGCTGCTGGCGTTTGAACGTCTGACACATGTGGGCATTTTTGATCCCGCAGTCGGTGGCGACCCTGTGCTGTTCCAGCACTTGTTCTGGTTTTACTCTCATCCGGCTGTTTACATCATGGTGCTGCCCGGAATGGGGATAATTAGCGAGCTGATCGCAAACTTCTCCCGCAAGAATATTTTCGGTTATTCGTTCGTGGCCTTTTCAAGCCTGGCTATTGCAGTGTTTGGTTTTCTGGTGTGGGGACATCACATGTTCGTCTCAGGCCAGTCGGTGTATGCGGGGATGATCTTTTCGTTTCTTAGTTTTGCCGTGGCAATTCCTTCGGCAATCAAAGTTTTCAATTGGACTGCAACGCTTTACAAAGGATCCATTTCTTATGACACGCCGATGCTTTATGCACTAGGCTTCATTGGGCTGTTTACGATCGGTGGCATGACTGGACTTTTTCTGGCGTCGATTGGATTGGATGTGCACGTGCATGATACCTATTTCATAGTCGCTCACTTCCACTACATCATGGTAGGTGGAACTCTTCTCGCATACCTTGGAGGTCTTCACTATTGGTGGCCAAAGATCAGCGGTCGCATGTATCCGGAAGGATGGGGGAGGTTCTCGGCGCTGGTAGTCTTCATCGGTTTCAATCTCACTTTTCTTCCTCAGTTCATTGCTGGCTATATGGGCATGCCACGTCGATATCATGCCTATCCGCCGGAGTTTCAAGTACTAAATGTGCTCTCTTCGGCAGGCGCATCAATACTCGGTGTCGGCCTGCTGATCCCGATGGTTTATCTCATCTGGTCTATGCGTTACGGCAAGTCTGCCGAGGCCAATCCCTGGCATTTGCCCGGACTCGAGTGGCGGACTCCTTCGCCTCCTCCGACTCAAAACTTTCTGGTCACTCCGGTAGTAACCTGGGAGGCTTACGAGTTTGCGCCCCCTGAAGAGATGGAGGTAGTGGGAAGGTTAAGGCGTGAGTCTGGGTTAGACGAAGCACCAATCCGAGGATAGCGATGATCTTGTAGAAAACTTTGGGGGGTTAATTTGGCTGAGAGTTATGCGATAGAGCACGAGGCAAGTCATCCCTCGCTGCAACATCACTTTGAGAACATGGAGCAGCAGCGTGAAGCGGGCACGCTGGGCATGTGGGTATTTCTGGTTACTGAAATCATGTTTTTTGGCGGGATGTTTTTCGCTTACACGCTTTACCGGTCAAAGTATCCGCAGGCTTTCGCTTCGGCCAGTAATCACCTTTCGCTTCCGCTCGGCGCCATCAACACAGGCGTTTTGATCCTCAGCAGCTTTACGATGGCGCTCGCAGTTTACAGTGCGCAAATTGGTAAGAGACGAAACCTAATTATTTGCCTCGTGCTCACCATCATTCTGGGATTATCATTTTTGGGCATCAAGGCTGTCGAATATAAGGACAAGTATGTTGATAACTTGATTCCCGGCCGGCTGATCCCGGGTCGTCCCTTTAATGCAGAAGGGGTGCACCTTTTGCCCGGAGCCTCTACGCAAAACGTGGAGATGTTTTACTGGATCTACTTTGCCATGACGGGTATGCATGCCCTGCACATGGTAATTGGGGTGGGCCTGCTTTCGGTGATCCTTTACTTCGCCGTGCGCGGTCGCTATGGACCTGAATACCACAACCCAGTGGAAATCTCGGGGCTTTACTGGCACTTCGTGGACATCATCTGGATCTTCCTGTTTCCCTTACTCTATTTGCTCGGCAGGCATCTGGCACATGGAGGATAGTGCCGCAGAAAGCCTTAACTGTTAGAAGAATTCTATTGATATGAGCGAGCACATTGTTCCCATAAAAGTTTACATCACGATCTTTGCCGCTTTGATGGCAGGCACGGCTCTCACCGTGGTGGCTGGACTCCAGGATTTTCCAGGTCCTCTAAATGTCGTTATCGCGCTCACAATTGCCTGCATCAAGGCCACACTCGTCGTGCTATATTTCATGCATGCACGTTACAGTTCACGGCTAATATGGGTGGTTTTCACCTCGGCCCTTCTCTGGCTGGCTATCCTCTTTTCCCTGACTTTCAGCGACTATTGGACCAGGTGTTGGCTACGAGTCTGCTAACTATTTTTCCGCGGGTTGGAGCTTCATGTCTCTTACCAGAATGAGCCGGCCACAAGCGGGGCACTCCAGACGAATAGTCGCATCCGAAGTTTTTATCGGCACTGAGCAGTAAGGACAAACCCCACTTACCTCATTCCGCTTAAATAGATCCCGCATCATGATGAGCGGCAGTATCAGGCCGGCGATCAGCAATGGAATGCCAAAGATCAAGCCTATGCTGGTACCATCGCCAAGGCCGACACTAATAACCAGCCCGGCAACAAAAAGGATCAAGCCCAAAGCAATGGCAAATGAAAAACTGTACGCACTATCGAAAGTGCGTTTTGGTTTTGGAGGTGGCTTTTGTGGTTGCATCAGTTATCTCCTAACAGGTCATCCCATCTTCAATGCCTTTCCTAACCGGGGGCACGGCGAATGCGCCAGATCTTTGAGTCGAGATAATAGTGGATGAAAGCGTAGCCCCAAAGAACTGATATCCCCAATTGCGCCAGAGACGACTGCTCACTCGCAGCTCCGGTTCCCTCTCTCAAGGCCACATATCCCAAAAGCTGCCTGGGTCCCTGATATATCAAACCGAACAGGATCCCGAAAGCAACGTAATAACTCAGCCGCCGGCTAATCAACTCAGCAGCGCCGTACTTACTCCTCAGGGCATCGCGATCAACATTTTCTTCGGCCCGGCCAAACCCGTCCTGCATAGAATATTTCCGGTTATGAAACCATATGAGCCGGTGGTATTGCAGGTTATGGTAGATCGTAAGAATGGCGACGATGGCGATGGTCTTATGAGGCATCGGAGTCAGCAACACGATCCAGTGCATGGGAATGGCGGCCGCCAACAGAAGATACTTGGGGACATTGAGAGGCAGTCCGAGAAGCGGACGCGCGATCTGGCGGATGAGCCACGCGCTCAACAAAATGACGGTGCCTGCCAGTAGTGCGGCAGCCACAAAGCTAACGCCCTGTCGCAGAAAACCGGGCACTCTGGCCATTGCCTCAGGATCCTGACCGATAAAGGCAACAAAAGGGTAGTTAAAGGCAAAGAGAAGTAGCAGCCTATCGAGCGCATTGTCAATCGGCGCAAGATCGTCGTTTTTCTTTTTGTAAAGCACCATGAAACCATAGTGCTGCTTAACCAGGTGGTAATAGGCCCATAATGCAGCAGCGAAGAAGAACACAAAACCAGCGCCGAGCAACACCATAAGTGGACCCAACATAAAAAACAGTAGCGAGCCCCACAGTAAACGGGCGCGATGCTGGCGTTCGGTCCGGTCGAAATAGGTCCGAGAAAATGTTCCAAAGACGTGTGGAGCGTCGATCAGTATGGCCCAGATCGCCATCATGGGAATCAGCGTCAAAACGCCTTTGCGGTAGAGCAGAAACAACGTGTAGCTCGAGGCTACTGAACCAATGAACCACACGAGATCATCGCGGGCGCTGATAATCCAGCGTAGTGAGATAGCTCGGGTCTGAGGACTGTTAATTGTGGTTGCAGAGGCTACCATTTAACTACTGCGAAAGAACTGGAGTCTGGGCTCAGGCGGCCATTTGAAAACTGCGTGCCTGCGAGATTAGGATTCTAGCACTGAGACCTGCAAGACTAAACTGGGAGGGATCGCATTATGTCCAGCAAAGACCGTGAGCTTGAAAAGCTCTTCAGGCTCCTATTTCAAGCGCACCCCTGGCATGGAGTCTCTCCTGGAGACGAGGCGCCTCAAACCGTAAACGTTTATGTAGAGATTGTTCCCACAGATCCGGTCAAGTATGAATTGGACAAGGCTTCCGGTCACTTACGCATTGATCGGCCCCAACGCTTCTCTTCCATGTGTCCAACTCTCTACGGTTTCATTCCCCAAACATTTTGTGGCGAACAAACCGCTGCGCTGTGCGCCCAAAGAACAGCAATAGGTGATATTGAGGGTGACGGTGATCCGATGGATATCTGCGTTCTCACTGAAAAACCGGTGGCCCAAGGCGGCTTCCTCCTGCGGGCCAAACCCATTGGTGGCATACGAATGATTGACGGCCAACAGGCTGATGACAAGATCATTGCGGTCCTGGATTGCGATGTCGCTTACGGCCACATTCAAGAGATCGCATCGTGTCCTGCCGGTCTGATCGATCGCTTAAAACACTACTTTCTCAGCTACAAACAACTGCCGGGCGAAGCGCCTCGACGAGTGCAGATTCCGGATGTTTACGGGCGTGCCGAAGCCCTGGAGGTGATTGAGCGAAGTATGCTCGATTACCGAAGCACCTATGGGGATCCGAATGAAAGGGTTGCGGAGTTGAAGAGATTGGTTGCTAAGGAATAGGGTATCGACTCTCAGTGATTACATCTTGCTGATCAGCTCTTCGAGTCCACAACGAGGACAGGTCAGGGCCTGTCGCGAAGCATCCGTCCAACGAGCGAGCGCTAACTGCGATACTTCTTCTTTCTGTTCCTTCCTATCTTCCGCAACGACAGCCGCAGCGACATCCCGCAAATTCTGCTTTGTCTCAGCCGATTCCGCACTGCAGTGTTTGCAGAGCCAACCGTAACCAAGATCAAAAAAGTGATTGGTTTCTCGCATTTAGGGGGACCGTCAGAAGAGGGGCGCCCACGCGGGGTTCACCAGCCAGCGGGCCTCCAGCAGATGTTCAAGGGGAAGCCACTGGTTATCTGCCGGTGGTTACAGCGCGAATCGCAGTGGCTTCTTGGGGAGCACCGCCCCCCTACAAGAGAAGGCAGAGCAAGAGAGTTAACGCCTGAATAGTCCGCGTATGCTGCCAGGTGCTTCCGTCAATCGCACCGGGAGAGTCGTTCGCCTGCTATTGCGAAAAACCTCGACGCGAACGGTTTCTCCAACCTGATGTTTGTCCAGTATCCGATAGAGGTCGTCTGTGTTAGCTACTTTTTCGCCATCGATGGAAACTATGATGTCACCGATTTCCACATCACCATCTTCGGTCTGGGTTAGACCCCTGAGACCGGCATTGGCCGCCGCCCCACCGGGAGCAACCTGCCAGATCAGCACGCCGTCTGCCACCGGCAGTTCGACCTGGTTGCGCAACGCTTCAACATTGCGAGTGCTAATGCCGAGTTTGGGCCGGCGCACCTCTCCCGTACGTACTAATTGCGGAACAATGCGCTTTGCGATGTTTACCGGCACCGCAAAACCAACGCCCGCCGAAGCCCCTGAAGGAGAAAGAATCTGTGAATTTATTCCGATCATGCGGCCGTGAGAATCCAGCAATGGACCACCCGAGTTTCCCGGATTGATGGAAGCGTCGGTTTGAATGGCGCCTTCAATGGGGCGGCCATTACGAGCTCGAATCGGCCGCTGCAAGCCACTGATTACACCGGTTGTCAACGTTCGATCCAAGCCAAATGGATTGCCAATTGCCAGCACTTTCTGGCCCACCGACAGCTTGTCTGAATCACCCAGCGGAACAACGGTCAACGGCTCCCGTGGAGTTTCAAGCAATTGAATCACGGCCAGATCCGTGTCCGGGTCACCGCCAACTACCTTCGCCGCGTAGTTCTTCTGCCCACCCAAACTCACCGCCAGCTTTTGCGCGCCTTCAATCACGTGGTAATTGGTCAGGATGTGGCCCTGCTGGTCGATGATGGATCCTGAGCCGCCGCCCTCCTGAGGTTCAACGAAACCAAAGAAGTCGCGTGCGTACGAGGTGGAGTGTATGTTAACAACGCCGGGAGACAGAGTCCGGTAAACCTCGATGTTGTTTTGTTCGTCAGTTACTGTTGCGGGATCCGTGATGCCCCCCGGAGCGTTTTCTGAGAAGGCTGACCCTGCTGGTTGGAACCGATTTGATAACCGATCCACCAGCGCAACCGTAGCAGCGGCGAAGATCCCGGACACCAGGGCAATAATCAAGATTTGACGCGCGGACAATCTATACATGGCTTTCTTCTTCCTCATTTTCAATGCGGGTTAACATTATTTCAGATGCCAGTGCGGCCAGGCCTGGTTGTGTGCTGCTGCGACGGCGCCCGGTCAACCCAGTTCGCTATATAAATTTAGGACCCGCGACACGGAACTGCAAGCCCAGAAGGGAGCGGCCTGGGAGCGCAGGCACCCTTGCCTGCCACATTATGGTTATTGAATTGTGTGATTCTATCGAGACATCAGTGAATGGTTGCATACCATCCCTGTCGAACTCACAAATTAGAATATAACCCCAGAACTGCTTCGACAGCCGTCAATTGCGGAGGGGGTTGTGCTAAAAGAAATTCTTTGCCGAAAGAACGCGCACATAAGGTCTGAAGGGTGGTTTACAAAAGCAGGCCAACCAGGGCTCGGGGCAGGCTGCCAAAGTAGGCGAGCACGACCTCGGGCGCATGCCAGCCAAGCGCCAGGAAGCCAGTTGCCGCATGAATCAGCATGAGCACAATGTAGATTGTCAAGACGATTTTCATTCCGCGTCTGGCCATGGGCAGGTGGGCAGACCGGTAAAGAACATAGGCGGCAAACGCTCCTACAATGAGTTTCACGGCAAGAAAGGGGCCCTCTCCCAGATCCAGGAAACGCGCCATGATCGTGTTTCCTTCGGTAGCGATATTCAGACGCACCCAAAGAATGGTTAATTGCGCGTCGAGCCAATTCATCGTAAATAGGAGAAGACTTTTGGAAAAGGAAGCCACAGCCGCTCCTTGGCAAACGTTGTTAAACCCTGCTCCTTAACGCCAGAACCTCCGAAACCGGGTGGCTCCGGAGGTTCAGTCGTACACGGGAGGAACGAGACTCGTCCGTTGTACTAGTGAGAAAGTCTTAATTTGGCGCTGTTTCCTGAAAGTGGAATAGCCAGCGCGGACAACTAGAGATGAATGAAACTATCGCAGGAGCAATTCTGACGGCAGCGCAGATCTTGAGAAAGGCCGGAGTGCCCGAGTCAAGGCGTGAGGCTGGTTCACTCTTAGGCCATGTGATTGAACGCGACCAGACGTTCATCATTACTCACGCCGAAGATCCGGTAAGAGAAGATGATCTATTGAAATTCCGCAATACCGTCGAGCGCCGCGCTCAAGGTGAGCCTCTGCAATACATCACAGGTCATCAGGAGTTCTTCGGTTTGGATTTTGAAGTAACTCCTGATGTGTTGATTCCCAGGCCGGAAACTGAGCTGCTCGTTGAGCAAGCGCTTTCCCTAATCGAAGAATCGGACAAACTTGGCGTCTGCGACATCGGTACGGGCTCAGGGTGTATCGCAATAGCACTGGCGAAGCGGCGACCTGGAATCAAGGTTGTTGCCACTGATCTTTCGGAGAAAGCGCTTCGCGTTGCCCTGCGCAATGCGGTGAGAAATGGTGTAAGCGACCGAATTATCTTCCTCGCCTCCGATTGTTTCGCCGCAATTAAGGGCAGCGCCAATTTTGATCTCCTAGTCTGCAATCCACCGTATGTTGCCGCCGACGCTCTGGCAGGACTGCAAAGGGAGGTGCGTGAATACGAGCCACGCATTGCACTTACGCCTGGAGACGATGGGCTTACAGTCATTCGCCGACTTTTGAATGAAAGTCACGGATATTTGAAGCTAGGAGGCCACCTGTTGATGGAGATCGGTTTCGACCAGCGTGCAAGGGTAGCAGAGCTGGTTGATGCCAAAGTTTGGGAACTGCGCGAGATCCACAAAGACCTCCAGGGAATTCACCGCATTGTGGATCTAGGCAAATTGTAGGGGCGCCCCTACAATTTCCTGTCACAACTCAGCCACGCACGGTGTTTAGTCATTTAGAAGCCACGGCAGGCGACGTCTTCAAGAAAACTAAATCGAATATTCAGGAGACCACAACTATGAATCGATGGTTAGGCAGAAGTGTGCTAAGCGCGACGCTGCTGAGTTTGACAAGTTTTCTCGCGATTGCACAGCGTGAAGAGTCGCGAGGCTCCATTAGTTGTCGCGACAACTGGTCCAACGAACGGCTGGCCAGTCATTGCGAGATAAAGGAGCAGTCAATCGTTCCCACAGGAGGTGCTATTGCTGTTGACGCCCGCAAGAATGGAGGAGTTTCGATAAAGGGTTGGGAAAAGAACGAGATTCTTGTCAGGACACGGATCCAGACCGCAGCTCCTACCCAAAACGAAGCCGACGAGCTCGCAAAACAGGTCACAATCCAAACCGCGGGAGCAAAGATCTCTGCAGCAGGTCCTGAGGCTCGCAAAGACTACCACTGGCACGTAAGCTACGAAGTGTTCGTTCCGGTTCAATCGGATCTGTCCATCGAGGCACACAACGGCGGCATCTCGATCACCGACGTGCGTGGGCGACTGCAGTTTACTGGTGTAAACGGCGTCGTCGTTTTGAAGCGCGTAGGCGGCAGCGTCCACGGAGGCACAACGAATGGCGGAGTAGTGGTGGAACTTAGTGGCGACCGCTGGGACGGCGAGGCTTTGGACGTTAAAACAACCAACGGCGGCATAGTGATGTCGTTACCAGAGAACTACTCCGCGCATTTGGAAACCAGTACGGTGAACGGACATCTCAGTGTCGATTTCCCCGTCACGGTTCAGGGCCGCATTAGTAAAGAACTGGCTGTCGACCTCGGTTCAGGCGGACCAACTGTCAGGGCTACTACAACAAACGGCGGGGTTAGAATCAAACGACTCGGTTCAGTGAACAACTAAGCATCAGCTCTCACGGGCATTTCAGGGCGCGGCCTCTCGATCTTGTTCATCGGGCCGCGCTCTTTTATTCCCGGCAAGGCCCATGCGCCAGAAATTTGTCGGTAGATTGAATACGTGTTGTTCGAACTCCGTACCGATTCTGTCGGAAAGCGGACTCTGCGCCTACTCTGCGACCTTTGCGTCTCGGCGGTAAGTCTTTTGCTCGGAAATTTTCACCGCTGAGCCGCTGAGGTCGCTGAGATTACGCAGAGGAAGACGATCTTTCCGGCAGACTCATACCGGGTGAAGACTTCTACCCCAACTGCCGGTGAAGTATTTGGACGAACGCGATATTCAATTTACCGACAAAGTTTTGCCGCACTGGGAAAGGCGCGGCCCTTTTCCCATTCCGCTTTTTCATTTAATCTCTGTTTGTGGACAAGTTTCGTATTTTCGGCGGCCGCGCGCTGCACGGTCGTGTCTCGATCAGTGGCGCCAAAAATTCTGCGCTTCCTTGTATGGCCGCTGCGCTGCTCACGCCGGAAACCGTCACTTTGCATAACATTCCCTACGTGCGCGACATCATCACGCAGCGGCGCTTGCTCGAGGACATTGGGGCGACTGTGCTAACCCCCGAACTCCGCACGCATAAGATCAGTGCGCCGCATATTGAGGTCTTCGAAGCACCTTACGAGCTAGTCAAGACGATGCGGGCATCTGTGCTCGCGCTTGGGCCACTGCTTGCCAGATTCGGCAAAGCAAAGGTTTCCCTTCCAGGGGGTTGTGCTATTGGCAGCCGTCCTATCGATCTCCACCTCGCGGGATTTCGGGAGTTGGGTGTCGAAGTGAAACTCGAGTCCGGCAACGTTGTCGCCCGTGCTCCGCAAGGAGACCGCCTGCGAGGAGCAACAATTGAGTTTGCGCAGACAACGGTGACAGGCACCGAAAATCTGATGATGGCGGCCTCGTTGGCGCGCGGTAAAACTATTCTGCGCAATGCCGCTTGCGAACCAGAGATAGTCGATCTTGCTGAACTGCTTAACAAGATGGGTGCACGTGTGCGGGGCGCAGGCACCACCTCAATAGAGATTGAAGGAGTGGATTCGTTGGGAGGCGCCGAACACACCATCATTCCCGATCGCATTGAAACCGGAACCTTTCTGGTAGCCGGGGCAATCACGGGAGGAGAGTTGGAGATCAAAGATTGTGAGCCTGCGCATCTATCAAGCATTATTCAGAAGTTGCGCGAAACAGGAGTCGAAATTGAAGAGCTGAATTCCAGCACGTTGTCGGTAAAGCGGGGGAAAGACCTGCGCGCAAGGGACGTCACCACTCAGCCTTATCCTTCGTTTCCGACAGACATGCAGGCGCAATACATGGCCCTGATGACTCAGGCTCAGGGTCAGGCGATTATCAGCGAGACGGTTTTTGAAAATCGTTTCATGCATGCGTCCGAAATGCAGCGCATGGGAGCGCGAATCAACATTCATGCCCACACGGCGACGGTGGAGGGGCCGACGCTGCTGACCGGTGCTCCAGTGCTGGCTTCGGATTTGCGTGCCTCGGCTTCGCTTGTCCTGGCAGGTCTTGTTGCGGAGGGAGAGACGGTGATCGACCGGGTCTATCACATCGATCGGGGTTACGAGAAGATCGAAGCAAAGCTGCGCGCCGTCGGGGCGGAAATCGAGCGGGTCAGAGAGTCGGTCACTGCACCGCTGGCCCAGTCGCCTTCAGGCGTGGTGGCGGCGTGAAGCTTGCCCGATTTGTTCGTTTATTCCTCACCCGCTGTGGTACCATTTGAAACACAATATCAAGAATTAACGAATTTGGACCAATATGTCAGCATTGCTGGAAAAGCGATATTTCAATGTCGATGAGTATTACCGGATGGCTAAGGCCGGTGTCTTAAAGCCCGACGACCGTGTGGAACTCATCGAAGGAGAGATAATAAAGATGAGTCCCATTGGCAGTCCTCACGCAGCCTGTGTGGCAAGGTTAGATGACCTGTTTCGGAATCTGATGACAGGTAAAATGATGATTAGAGTCCAGAGTCCCGTTCGACTAGGCCGATTTTCTGAGCCGGTCCCAGATCTGGTCCTCCTTAGGTCACGAAAGGATTATTACGCCTCACGTCATCCGGTACCCTCGGACGTTTCTCTGATCGTTGAAGTGGGGGATAGTACAATAATTTCGGATCGGGTCATAAAGGTACCGCTTTATGCGCGTTCCGGGATTCCCGAGGTTTGGTTGATTAACTTGCCGAAAAAATTTGTTGAAGTTTATTCGCAGGGGTCTGGGGGTCGCTACCGTAAGTCTGCCAAATACAAACGCGGAGAAACGGTCAGCTCGGATATACTTCCGACATTAAAATTAGCGGTCAATGATATTCTGGGTTAACGCTTTCCAGACTTTTTGAACAATAATTTATGACTGAAGATAATTGCCTTTTTTGCCGCATCATTGATGGCGAAGTCCCGGCTGAAGTTGTGCACAAGGACGAACGCTGCGTCGCAATCCGAGACCTCAATCCACAAGCTCCAACGCACGTACTGATCATTCCCCGCGAGCACATGGATTCTCTAAACGACGTCTCCCAACGTGATGAAACCCTGCTCGGTCATCTGCTGCGAATCGCCGCCCGCATTGCCAACGATGAAGGCCACGCCGACTCAGGTTATCGAACGGTTATCAACACCGGGCCCGGCGCTGGCCAGACAGTCTTCCATCTCCACGTCCATACTCTGGGCGGCCGCACCATGACCTGGCCCCCAGGGTAAGTGAAGCCGCCTTCAGGTGAATGAATGCGTTTCGGCGCACGAGGTCTCCAAACCCCCCGGTCCGAGCGAAGCAATCGTCAAAATCTTCTGCGGCACCAAGTGACACTTGTCTAAACCTTAGAGATCTGTGACGCACGATGGATGCGACGCAGCACGCTAAAGTGTCACTTCAACAGCATGAAAGCTACCACCCCTACGGCAATCTGAAGCCCTTCATCTGAACAAGATCGTCGGTTTCCATCCCACGAGCAACCGCGAGTTGGGTACCGTCGCGTAACCAGCCAAACAGCAGGAAGGACCCAGACCTAAACTCAGTCGATTGTTTAGGGGAACCCAACGCCTCAAACATAACTTTTCTCAGCGCACCATCCGTCGTCGGAAGGCGCTCGGCGGCGTTTCCGGAAGGAGAGCCACCAAAGGAATATCACCCTAGTAAAGGAGTAAGCCCCGGTAGTACAATCGCACCCTCATACTAACGGGGCGCTGCGATTTTGCGAAAGTTGTGTTAGGCCCTCGAAGCCGAAGTCAAGCTTTGTCTTCCTGAAAGGAGTCGACACGGCACAAGAACAAAAGGCATAAAGCGTTTTACCTATAGATCACCTCGCATCCAGGGTTAGAAGGCCCGACTTTCGTTTTCACGATTCTAACTAACAGAAGTAGGTCTTGGAAGTTCGGGACCCTTGCCTGATTAATGCCGGAACAATCCTTCGACAATTTTCTTGAACAGATTAGCTCACGCAACCCAGAAGAGGCGTGGGGTCTATTTCTTGACGAGTACTCGACTACTATCCTTCAAGTCGTTCGCCACGTCGAGCGCGATTCCGATTTCGTTCCTGATTGTTTTCAATTTGTCTGTGAACGCCTGAGCGCGAATTCCTTCCGCAGATTACGAAAGTTTCGACCCCAAGGTCCCGCAGTGTTCTCCACGTGGCTGCGCGCTGTCGTGCGAAACCTATGTTTGGATTGGCGTCGCAAGCGGTTCGGCAGGCCTCGCTTTTTCAAGTCTATCTCTCGTCTTTCAATTTTTGACCAAGAAGTCTTCCGCCGCCTATATGAACGTCGGGTCTCTCTTGACGAGACCTTTCAATCGCTGCGATCGATCTTCCCCGACATAACGCACACGCGACTCGCCGAAAGCAGCGCGCGAATCGAGACAGAGTTGACAACGAAGCAGCGCCGACTGCTCGACGCTCGCCTCTCCCAGCAAGCGAGTAAAACGGGCGCGAGCTTTGACGAGACCGCGGCGGCTCACGCCAACGTTTCCGATCCGGCGCCAAATCCCGAAGCTCAGGCCGTTTTAAAGGAAAGGGCGATAGCCCTCAGGCGAGCGCTTGGTCGCCTGCCGCAGCGCGAACGGCTCCTAATACGCTTGAGATTCGAACAAGAGTTAACGCTCGAGCAGGTAGCAAAACTACTTGATCTCGGGAACGCGCAACGGGTTGAAAGACAGATTAGAGCTGTACTGGGAAAATTGCGGGGAGAGTTGAAGTAGCACAAGCGGCTTGCGGAAAAACGGCGCGACTGTCCGTGAAAGACTGGTAAGGCTGCGGTTCCCGATGGAAGATCAAGATATTAAGAAACTGCTGCAAATTCAACGCGGCCAACGTGGGCATCGCGGTTGGCGTTGCCCTGATGAAATTCAACTGGCGGGGTACGTGACTCAGAGCCTGAGCAACTCAGCCAGGAATTCCATCGAAGAGCATGTGGCCGACTGTGACTTCTGTCTCAGCCAGGTGGCTTTCCTCACTCAATCTGGGGATTGGGCAAACTCCGCGGACGTACCAGGGAACTTGCTCCCGGAAGTGCGTAATCTAGTCGTTCGCAAACCGACCAGAGGCGTTAACTGGGGCTGGCGCTGGGCTGTATCCACTGCCGCTGTTGCCTGTTTCGCCCTCCTTATTTTACTTGTCGCTCTACAACTCCGCAGACAACAAGTTACCCCTGCCAGCGAGCCGCTCGTGGCCCAGCAGACTTCGCCGGAGCGCGTCTCATCTCCTCAGATAACCGTTGCCTCACCGCCTTCGAGTTCTGAACCTAGCCAACCAGTTCAAACACCAAAAGCGAAACCCACTCAGACGCCCATGGTGCGGAGCAAGACCACAGAAGACCTGCTTCCAAAATTGATCTCGCCACGCGATGGCGCAGTCGTTCGGCGCGAAGACCTGGAGTTTCGGTGGGAGCCAATATCCGATGCTATCTTTTACGAAGTGCGGGTTATGTCAGCCGAAGGCGACATTGTATTTGAAGGACAGACCGAGGACATCCGGCTGAAAGTTGGCCCCACTGCGAAACTTGTGCCGGGAGCGAAATACTTCGTGGTCGCTCGCGCTCATCTGCGACAAGGCAAAGCGGCCAAGTCCAACCTCGTAAGTTTCCGACTCGCCGAGCAATAGAGGTTGGTTAACTGCCGCTGCTTAGAAGCTGAAAGCGAAGTCTGAATTTCCAGTATCTTTGGTTAGGAATAGGATCCGCGCGTGCTGAAGAAACTTGTCCCAGCGTCTCTTGTTTTGTTGGGCGGCCATTTGTTATTGGCCGGAACTGCGAATGCTCAAACGCCCGCAGCGAGCTCTTCGCCCACAAACGCTCCGGCGCAGGCGGCAACACCGAAAGCTAGCGACGTTCTGGCTCATGCTCGCCAGTTGTATTCAGAGGAGGGCCCACGCGTCGCGCTTCCCGAGTTTGAGAAGGCGCTGGCGCTCTTCCGTCAGCAGAAGGATGGAAGAGCTGAGGCTGTAACGTTGGGCTTGATTGGCAATTGTTATAAAAAGTTCGGCGACCATCCGAAAGCGCTCGAATATCTTCATCAAGCCCTGGCGATGAAACGAAACCTGGGAGACCGTCTCGAGGAAGGCAAGTCGCACAGTCATCTGGGTCTGCTTTATTGGGAGATGGGTCAGTATCCGCAGGCCATCGAGTATTTCAACAAAGCCATCGCGCTTGGCAGCCAATTGGGCGATCGTGTGCTGGAAGCCTCAGCTCATAACAATCTTGGTCTAGTCCATGACGAGCTTGGAGACTATCGACGTTCGATCGATGAGTATAACCAAGCCCTGAAGCTGTATAAGGGGACCGACTTTGAACGTGGCATTAGCGATGCAATCGGTAATCTTGGCGGCACGAATCTCTTGTTGGGCGAATACAAAGAAGCCCTACGTTATTACCGGCAGGCGCTGGCGATCGACGAACGCCTGAAATTGAAGGCCGAAACCAGTCTGGATCTGGGAAATATCGCCCTTTGTTACCTGGGGCTCGGACGCGTTGCCGAAGCTATGCAGCACTTTGATCGGGCGCTTAAGCTTGCGCGTGAGGCGTCAATAAAGAAAGAAGAAGCGCTTTGGCAAAAAGGTAAAGCAAGCGCGTTGGTGCAAATGGGAAAGTACACCGAAGCGCTGGACCAATATCGACAGGCTTTGCAAACCTACGAAAATGCGGAACTAAAGCAGCCACTGATCGAGGCCCTGGGCGACCTGGGAGCGCTTGAAGTGCGCTTGGGGGACAGTGCGTCAGCGGAGAAAGATTTTCGGCGCGCGCTCGATCTTTCGCGCACAATCGGTCACGCGCGCGGCGTCACCGTAAACCTTATATCCCTGGGTAATCTTGAGTGGCGGCGAAAAAGATTCAATAAGGCCGCGGAGCTCTATCGTGACGCCCTGGCCAGGGCCAGCGAAATGGGTGATCGCGCCGGGACGGCAACTGCGCGCATTCAACTCGCATTTACTTATCGCGATTTGAAGCAACTCGAGCAAGCTGCGCAAGAAGCGAAACAGGCTCGTGAGATCGCTCAAGCCATTGAGGCGCGTCCGCTCGAAATGGAAGCCCTGTATGCGCAGGGTGAAGTAGAACGCGCGCGCACCCACCACGAAGAAGCACTCAGGTATTTCTCGTCAGGTGAAGAGATAGTAGGCGAGACGGCTGATCCGGAGCTCATTTGGCAGCTGGCGTACGGACGCGGCCAGTCTCTCGAAGCTTTGCAACGGGATGAGGAAGCGCTTGCCGCTTACCAAAGCGCTGTAAGAACTATTGAGTCAGTCCGTAGTGAACTACGTGAGGAGCGATTTCGTGCTGGTTACATCGAAGACAAATATCAGGTCTATGTCGCGCTTGTGGAGTTGCTCCTCAAACTCAAACGCGTTAAGGAGGCTTTCAGCTTCGCCGAGCGGCTGCGTGCGCGCAGTTATCTGGAGCTGCTGGATCGCGGCCAGCCGCCAATTCGTAGCGAGGCCCAGCGTCAGACTGAAACGACACTTCGGAGCCGCATTCGCCAGCTGCAACGTCAAATTGAGGAAGAGATTTCTAAACCGCGTCCTGAGCAGAAACGTCAGGCTTTCGAGCTATTCTCGAAGGAACTGACAGAAGCGGAACATAACTACGAGAATTTTTTGGATGATCTGGCGACGTCAGACCCGGTATATGCTTCAGTGCGCGCGTTGAGGGTGCCGTCGACGATTGACGTACAGCAGCAGCTTCCTCGCGGTACCGCGTTAATTGAGTATGTTCTCGCTGAAAACAACCTCGTGATCTTTGTCCTTACCTCTAATGACTTGCACGCGACCACAGTGCCTATTCGCTCCGCTGACTTACAAGCAAAGGTTGAGCTCTTGCGTGATCTTATGCTGCGCAAGAATACAAAAGGGTGGCAACTGCCATCTGCTAGTTTGTACAAATCATTGATCGAACCTATTGAAGCCGCCGGATGGCTGCGCGACGTAAATCGTATTTACCTCGTTCCCCACGCAACCCTTCATTACCTGCCTTTTGCGGCGTTGCTGCGTCGCCCGGGTAACTCCAGCAGGATGCTGATTGATGACTATACGTTGGCGTACTTGCCGGCAGCGGCAACTCTCGTTTATCGGGACGACCCTCGAGGAACCACCAGGTCGGTCTTAGCCCTGGCGCCTGCAAACACTCGACTAATGTATGCCCGCCAGGAATCGCAAGACATTTCCAACTTCTTTCCACTACAGCACAAAGTGCTGGTTGGTAGTCAAGCCAGCGAAAGTTCATTGAAGCGTCTCGCCGGTCAGTACGATGTTATCCACCTGGCAACACATGGCTACTTCAACAAGCTCAATCCTCTTCTCTCGGGCATCATGCTGGAACCGGATATTCAGGAAGATGGGCGCATGGAAGTGCATGAGATCCTCAGCCTCAAACTGAATGCCAAACTTGTCACCCTCAGCGCCTGCGACACGGCGCTTGGAAGCGGATATTTCGCGGAGATTCCCGCCGGCGACGATTTCATCGGACTCACTCGGGCGTTCCTGTTTGCAGGCACGCCTTCCGTGTTGGCAAGTTTGTGGGAGGTAAATGACCGTTCTGCTGGGATTCTTATGCACAGCTTCTATGGCCAACTACGCCAAGCCGACAAGGCGACGGCGCTGGCGCGGGCTCAACGCAGCATGCGCGCCCGCAGCGGGCCTTACGCACATCCGTACTACTGGGCTCCCTTCGTCCTGGTTGGACAGATGAACTGAAGGTCCGATAAAGCAATTAGTTAGAGTGCGCGCGGAAAACAAAAGCTCGTGTCCGTGTAACAGAGCAAACTTTCAATCACTCCCTCAATTGTCGCCAGGACACCGGAGAGAAAATGAAGCCTAAAACAACCACCCCCATCACGCTAGTGTGTCTCGCATTGGGATTACTTGGTTTCTTTTGTGCCAACAGTGAAACCGTCCAGGCGCAGCAGGTTCAGGTAAATTCTGCGGATCCGCCTTCAGCCGCGCAGGGCACCATTAATCTGAATGTGAAGGTAAAGGGCAAGGGCTTCAAGAACGGTGCAAAAACCAAATTCTTTGTCACCGGAACCACTGATACTGGTGGCGTCACCGTCAACTCCACAGCCTTCGTCAACAGCAGCGAGCTGACAGCCAACATCACAGTCGCTGATACTGCCACGATCTCCAATTTCGATATTCTGGTCACGAACTCCGACGGTCGCGGTGGCAAAGGCACCGAGTTGTTCGCCGTCACGCCCAAGGTTACCGCCTCGTTCCGGGATACGGTGACTAAGGATATGGACGGCAACGTCATTTTGGATGGTGATGGGAACTTCATCTACGGAAGCGATAGAATCCGAAGCGATAGTGCGACGCCTTCCATCATTGCCGCGCCTTATATCGATGGCGCTGATTGCGTGAAGGTGCAGGTCCAGGGAACTTCCTTGTTCCTGAGAACTGACAGCCTCGTTAATGACCTTCCCTGCTTCATGCGCGCGATTAACCTTGATTTCACCGAGGCGATTGGGCTGCGCACTCCAGATGGCACTGGCAGGAATCCAGATGGCAGTGTCAATGACTGCCTTGTGAACGATGCCTTTGGCCAGTTAGGTCAGCTGAACATTTGTGGCTCGAATGCCGTCCCTGATGTGAGGTTCCAAGCCGATCAGCTTTTCAGCAACACTGCGCTCACCAATGGCGCTACTGTGAAGCTACCCTTCAGCCTGAGCGCTGACTTTAGGAATACAGGCTTCCTGCTGGAGTTTGAGCAGCCACTCACAGTCACGGGAGACGCCAATGTTCGCGTGTTGACTGCCGAGTCCAATGGAGTGCCCGTAGTGGCCGTGCTATCGAAGGGAGGTCTGCGTCGCGGGACTGTCATAGGGCGTTTCTATATGCCCTTTCAATTGACTGTAAGCAAGGGTCCTTAATTCTGTTTTCTACATGAAAGGCGCTGCAATCGGATGCTCTGCGTCTTGTGCAGCACTACATCGTTATGAAAGAACGGAAATGCTCTAGAAGTTGGTGCCGTTGAGAAGAAACCTTATAAGGACGGCGCAGGAACGTTCCAACAATGGGTTACGAACCTTCGGTTACAAGGTGGTTGAAGATGGTCAGCTATGACCAGCATTGAACTGCGGATGCCGAGCCGGTTAATTTAGGCCACCACGCTTCTGTGCACGGCCCAGTCACGTTCTAGCCAAACTTTTCCTTCTTGCTACCCGCCACCGCGTAAAGACGCGGCCTGTTTACCCCCCGGTTAGTTTCTGCGGCACGCTCTGTTTTATTTGGAGCTGACCGAGTCATGGCTCTAGCTACGTTTGACGTGTGCTGTGATCTACGTGTGTCTTTGAAATTGAAATTCCGGCATTTTCCAAGGGAAAAACCATGTCTTCTACTCTTCGTCGTTCCACATTGCGTCGCCCCGTTTTCAATGTTCTTCCTTCACGCCTACTGTTATTGGTTGTTCTGGCGGCGTTGTTAGGACTCTCTTTTGGAAAACCCCGAACGAACGCGTTTGCAACGTCACTTCACGGATCCAGTACTTTTCATTCGCGGTCGTCGAAGGAAAGGGCGGCAACCCGGTCCTCTGAATTGCAAGCAAACGGCAAGATTGCCTTCGCAAGCGGTCGTGATACCGTGGGCAGCCGTTCTCAGATCTACACGATGAATGCAGACGGCAGTAATGTCGTCAGACTCACCAACAACCTGGCTAACGAAACACAGCCCCACTGGTCTCCTGATGGCTCCAGAATAGTGTTCACTACTGACCGAGATAAGGTCTGTGACTTTTTCAGCTGCTACTCGGAGATTTATTTGATGAGTGCCGATGGTAGCAATCCCGTTAGGCTGACTAACAACACAGCAAACGATACGAGCCCGGTGTGGTCGCCCGACGGTAACAAGATCGCTTTTCAGTCCAATCGAAATGGCAACTACGAAATTTACGTGATAAACGCTGATGGCAGCAATGCCGTGAGACTCACCAATAACATAGATTTTGATGTCTTACCGTCCTGGTCCCCTGATGGGAACAAACTCGCCTTCCAAAGAGGGATCAATGCGGAGGCAGAGATTTATGTGATGAATGCTAATGGCAGCAATCAGATCAGAATTACAAACAACGGAAATTCAGGGAAGACATCCAAAGGCGAGTTTTCTGGAGACGTGATCATTGAGCCCGATGGAGTGGAAGATACTGAACCGGCCTGGTCTCCTAACGGAACAAGGATAGCATTCTCGACGAATCGTGATGGTCATTACGAAATTTATCTGATGAATACTGACGGCGCTAGTCAAACCAGACTTACCAACGACACGTCGGTTCAGAGTGGCATTCCCGCCTGGTCTCCGGACGGGACGAAGATTGTATTTACCAGCGCCAACATCAACGATCAGAATGGAACGAGTTTTGAAATCTCTGTGATGAACGCTGATGGCAGCAATCGCACTAAGCTCACCAATAATTCAACTCTTGATTGGGAGCCTGGCTGGCAGCCATTGGTTGGCCCAACGCCGACGCCCACTCCCCTTGGGAGCACAACGGTGCAGTTTTCGAGTGGAGGATACAGCGTCAATGAAGGGGAGAGCCATACAACGATTATTGTGACGCGCAGCGGCGACCTCTCAAGCACGTCGACAGTCAATTACCAGACAAACGATAGCTTCAGCTTCGTGGAATGCAACTTGAACAGTGGCCTGGCAAACCAGCGCTGCGATTACATCACGACTGCCGGCACGCTCCATTTTGCTGCCAACGAAACCAGCAAGACCTTCAGCATTCCCATCGTCGACGACTCACAGGTCGAGGGTAATGAAACACTCAACTTAAGCTTGAGCAATGCAGCAGGCGGAACCTTAGGGAGCCAGAACACCGCAGTCCTGACCATCAGCGACAACGACACGACAGCGGCAGCGACACGACTCTTCGTTGCCCAACTCAGTGGCGCGCAGGAGACACCATCGACCAATTCAACGGCAACCGGAGTTGGCACAGTATTGCTAAGTATCGACGAAACAAACGCGCAGGTGAACCTGACCTTTAGCGGTTTATCCAGCACGGAGACGGCAGCGCACATTCATGGCCCAGCTCATGTGGAGGCCCCAGGGCCGATTTTGTTCCCGCTCCTTTCGGGCACCGTGACCAATCAGACGATCAATCTAACCTCAAGTCAGGTTGCGCAACTGAAAGCAGGCCTCTTCTATTTCAACGTTCACACAAACAACTTCCCTAACGGGGAGATTCGGGGTCAGATTCTGCCGAATCCTCTGGAGAATGCCCGCTTCTTTGTGCGGCAACAGTACTACGATTTTCAAAACCGTGAGCCCGACCAGGGCGGCTTCGATTACTGGACCAACGATCAGATAACCAGTTGCGGCGCTGATCTGGCTTGCATCACCGCCAGGCGTGTCAGGGTCGCAGACGCTTTCTTCTTCGAGCCAGAGTTTCAGCAGACGGGCTCCTATGTTTTTCGCCTCTATCGAGCGGCGTACGGAAATACTCAACCAGATGCTAACCCTGAGATATCACAGCTGCCCGGTTATGCGGCGTTTATCCAGGACCGGGCACACGTAGTTGGAGGGGGAGACCTGGCCCAGAAGCAATTGGCCCTGGCCAATACTTTTTCGCAGCGGCCAGAGTTTCTTCAGAAGTATCCGGCAAGTCTCAGTGGGCCGCAGTTTGTGGATGGGCTGCTAGCTACGATCCTGACGGACAGCGGCGCGAATCTTTCATCGCAGCGGGATACGCTGATTGCACATTTCAACGCCGGCAACCGCGCACTTGTATTGTTTCACCTGGCTAACGACTACTGGAACAGCTGCGGCCAGGTAACAGCGCCTTGCGTTCCCTCCGGCTACGGTCCTGCTGTCGACAATCGTCCATTCCTGGATGCCGAATACAACCGCGGCTTCGTCGCGACTATGTACTTCGGTTTCCTGCGGCGCGATGCCGATCTTGGGGGCTATAACTTCTGGCTTGGCCAGGTTAACAGCTTCGCTTTACGAAGCCCGGTAGGGCAGCACAGGATGGTCTGCGGCGCTCTGATTACCTCGCAAGAGTATCAACAACGCTTCAACCTCAATTTTCCTCGCAGTGACGCTGAGTGTGGCGCTATTCAATGAGCGGCCACTATTGCACAGGCTTGCCTTCAGAGTTTTTCTAGGAGTTTGCACAGTTGCGAGTGTCCAACAAGAGGTGATTTAACGTTCCCCTGATAAGAAAGGAATGAATTCATGAGCAAAAGGATTAACTAGATCATCAATGTTGCTCGTACTGATCTCCCTTGCAGTAAAACAATGCTCCTACTGAACAGTGTGGTGCTTTGGTTAACGACACGTGACGCTCTGCTCAGTTCATCACATCGATGACCAAATACCGATTGGTTAATGCCGGTTAGGGCTGAACCCATAACGATTGAAAGAAACGGAGAGAGGATACTTATGAAAACAGATGCGCCGATGATAGTTGACACGGCGGAAACGGTCCCTGGTGGTGGTGCACCTTCGTTGCATCGGACCACCTTTCTTCTAATGCTGCTGACGCTGATTGCGCTGGTATTGTTA
>DATEUF010000099.1:0-3112 GCA_035283325.1 Pyrinomonadaceae bacterium
TCTTGAACGATTTTCGATTTGCCGCCCACCATTGCATAGCGACCAAAACGGACAAACTGATGGGCGCCAACGTTGTTTGAAAGAAACACATGATCTTCGACCGTAATGTGCCCCGCCAGTGCGACACCGTTCGCAAAGACATTTTCGTCGCCAACCACGCAGTTATGCGCTATGTGAACACCGACCATGAAAAAGTTTTTCGAGCCAATCCGTGTTATTTCTCCTGCCCCACAGGCGCGGTGCATTGTGCAGAACTCCCGGATAACGTTGTCGTCGCCAACTATCAGCCTGCTTGGCTCGCCGCTGAATTTTACATCTTGCGGTTCCCCGCCAAGAACTGCGTGTTCAAAGATCCGATTGCGCCTGCCCACTGAGGTGAACTGCCTGATGACAGCGTGACTCCCGATGTGGGTTCCCTCCCCTATTTCTACAGACTCTTCAATAACTGCGTAAGGGCCTATCTGTACATCAGGTGCGACACGGGCCAGGGGGCTAATTATGGCGGTTTCATGGATCCTCATGTGAAACGCCGAGATCGTATCTCAGAAATCAATAGCGTGCTAATTCCTCAACAAGAGATATTAGACGCGGATTAAACGCCGATAACTCTGATCACGAAAGAAGCTTGAGATGAAACTTGCTTACTACTTCTGTTTAAATCGGTGTTATCCGCGTTAATCTGTGGCTATTTGATTTCCCCCTCAGGAGACAAGTCTGACAGAAGCCGCCACTTTCGCAAGTCCTCTTGGATAATAGAAATATTTAGACTTCCGACCTATCGCGCCGCATTGCCGTCTTCTCTTTGCGTCTTTTCTCCTTTGCGGCTTTGCGTGGAAATGTCTCACTCACTCTAAAAGTTTATTAACTACCCTCCATACAATGTCACGCAAATACGCCAAGGAGCAAAGACGCAAAGAACGGCCAGCACCAGAGTTCACGAATCACCCAAGACAGGGGCGCCCCACCAGCTTTTCCTCAGTCGAAGCAGGATTGCCGGTTGCCGAGGCTTTCCACAGGGCCGAAGCCGCAAACACGCTGTTTGCCCTGGCTGAAACACGGTAAACACCGAAATCACAAACAGAATTGAGACCCTACAGCCTTTTTTCAGCTTGCCATGTCTGCCCGGGCAAACTATCATGACCCGAGTCGCCAATTGGTCCAACGTTACGGTGCCTGTTGCGGCGCTTATTTGAAGTAATAATTAGTCTTAAAGAGATTGAGCGCGTCGAAAGACGTAGCGACCATGTGGAGAAAATCCTTTGTTTAGTGATCAGTTTCGCAGAGGGGAATCGGATAGTAACCTTACAGGAGCAAAGAGCTCCAAATTGCTTTCTCACCTTTCCGACGTAGCCTGGAAGGCTTTCCAGTCAATTAATAGACGCCTTCCGGAAGGTGAGGCCATTCGTCCAAATTGGGCGCCTGGGCCATTGCTCAAATCCTACGAGCGAACCGCGCCGCCGCTGGGCTTTCCCAGAGAGACAGACAGCCTCTGCCCCCGCTGTGTGAAGGAAGTTCGCGATGCCGTGATTACTGGAGACGTCTCGCTCGATACTCTAATGAACGAGCATCCAGGAGAGATCAAGGCCCAGATTCTCGAGCAGAACGGTCAGGTTATCATGCGCAAGAACTGTCCAAGGCATGGACAGTTTGAAGACGTGATGTCGACTGATCCCGCTTTTCTATCAAGAATTGAATCCCTGTTTTTTGGCCGCGACTTTCGAGCCGCAGAGGATGCTTCGGTACACCGCCACGGCACATCCACCATCAAGTTTGGTCGCGGTGCCGTCCTCACGGTGGATCTCACAAACCGCTGCAACATGATGTGCAATCCGTGCTTCATGGATGCCAATCAGGTCGGATATGTTCACGAACCAACTTTTGAGGATACGAAGGCCATTCTTGATCGGGCAGTTTCGTTCAAGCCGCGACGCCAAATCATCATCCTCTTCTCCGGTGGCGAACCAACTCTGTCACCCTACTATCTGGAAGCGGTCGCTTATGCCAGGAAGGTCGGTTTTTACCGCATTTTGGCAGCGACTAACGGCATCCGCTTCGCCGAAGACATAGAATTTTGTAAGGCCGCTAAAGCTGCGGGGCAGCACGGCGTCTATTTGCAATTTGACGGCGTCAGCGAAGAAAAAAACAAGCACCGGGGCGTTGGCAATTTGTTCGACGTCAAATTGAGGGCGATCCAAAACCTGGCGAGCGTGGGCATTAAGGTCACGCTTGTAACAACTATCGTCAATAGCATCAACAACGATGGGATCGGGCAAATCGTTGAGTTTGCGGCCAAAAACATCGACAAGGTGCAAACCATCGCCTTCCAGCCTGTCTCGTTTACTGGACGCGATGAGGATATTTCTGACGAGTTGCGCATAAAATGGCGCTATACTCTCGCCGGGATGACCCACGATCTAAAAGATCAACTGGGTGGTCAGTTGCAACCGTTGCGAGACTGGTTCCCGCTCTCGTCCTATTCAGCGTTTACCAGCGTGATGGATATGCTGCAGGGCGCCGATGCTCCCTGGGGCTGGTCATCGTGTAACTGTCATCCCAACTGCGGCATCTTCACATTAATGGTCGTTAATCGCACGACCGGCGAATTTAAGTCGCTATTTGAGTTCTTCAACTACGAACAGTTCATGAATGACGTCGCGGTGATAACGGACACTGCGAGGGGAAGAAAGCTTTCTTACGCGCAGCTGGCAATGGCAATCCTGCGAAACTTTGACGCTGAACGTGCGCCGGAAGGATTTCCAATCTCACAGATAATCAATTTGTTTAGGCCGTCCTCAACCAATTCCAGCTCAGATCGAAACGATCGAATGAAGACGGAACGCACTGACGATCCCAAGGATATCTGGCGGGTGCTTTGTGTCGAGGGAATGTGGTTCCAGGATCTCTTCAATTATGATTTCCGCCGCACCGAGATGTGCGTGATTCCTTACGGCACCCAAGAGGGAGAGATTTCCTTCTGTGCTTACAACACTGGCGTCGGTTGGCGTCAGATCATCGAGAACATGCACAAGACCGCAACTGTCGCCGAGTGGAACCGCCTGTACGGCAAGCATGGCGTTTACGCCGGCGGGAAACCTGTACCGCTCGAGAGCTA
>DATEUF010000100.1:0-54672 GCA_035283325.1 Pyrinomonadaceae bacterium
TCGATCCAAACTTGCTGCCCAGGCTGAGAGATTGCTCGGAGTGCCGATGACGGACCGGAATTGGAGAACGGTGTGTGCAATCTGGAAAATGGCGCAGGAGTTGAAATAGTGGCGCCCAACAAATTAAGGATTCTTAACAAAGCCTTGCAGCTGACGGCGCGATAGGATGCTTCTTAAGTAGTCTGGTTGACCGCTGCTTGAATGCTGATCGCGCGCCGTAGCTGGAGGCCATCGTCTAGGCGTCTTCCTTTAACGAAGAAATTTTTTGGCACTGAATCCGATAGCTTTCGTGAGAAGAGAATAGTTCGCTGTGACCCTACTCCTGAGATTCATATTCGGGGCGATCCTGGCAGGTGGTCTGGTGTTGTGGGGCGGTATACCTCTTACGTTGGGTGTCATATTCGTGGTGGCTGTGGGAATCATGGCTGCGATGTGGGGCGATAAGTTCTTGCTCAGGTTCATGTCACTGATGCGGTATCTGAGATGGTGCCTCCATTCCTAAACATCGCCGCATAACATTGGACCGGAGCGCGGATAGCGTGTTTGTTAACTTGTTCTACGATTCGAAGGTTGAATGTAATCGCCGCGCCCGGTCAACCAACCGTTCGGCGTCAGTTTGATCACTCCGTGAAGAGTTGTGATGCAATCAGCACTTGACCAGCGAGATATGCTGCTTGCCGCGTGGAGAACCAACAACCGCGTCACCGCCTTCCTAGTCGAGCACTTACCCCACGAGCTATGGGGAGCCACAGTGCCGGGTGCTCCACGACGAACCGTTCGGATGATCGCCGGCCACATTCATAATACGCGGTGTATGTGGGTCAAGACGCTAGGAAATGAGCACGGCATCGTGGTGCCGCGACCTGTCAATCGACACAAGGTTGGACCGAAGGAGCTGCTTCCAGCACTGCGCCACAGTAGCCGCGGCATCATCAATTTGCTTACCCTTGGTTTTGACCGAGGCGGTGCAATCCCCGTCTCTTCCCCGTATACTTGGCGCAATCTTCCTCTAGACGTGGGGCATGTCTTAACCTATTTCGTTGCGCACGAAGGGCACCATCGTGGGCAGATAGTGATGCTCGCCCGCCAGTTGGGCTATCGTTTGCCCACTGAGATTACGGGTGGTCTCTGGCAATGGTCGAAGCGCGCCAAGGAGGCGCGGAACTAGATTTCGTTGACGCCGAACAGGCGCCTGCAGCTGCCGGCGCGATAGGATCCTTATCAAGTAATCTTTCTCAGCTCAGCTAGGATGCTGATCGCGCGCCGCAGCTGAAGCGCATCAGCGTTAGCCCGTCCAAACAGCAGTCATTCGGAGGATTTCAACTCAATCGAGGAGGATGCCAATGAAGTACATGATCAGCTGGTTCGAACGCCCGCAAGGTTCGCCTGCGGAGTACGAGAATGCCCAGAAGCGGATACTTCAGGTGTTCGGTCAATGGAAGGCGCCCGCCGGATTCAAGATCGAGTTGTTCGTAGTGCGAGTGGGCGAGTGGGCGAGTGGGGTGGGCATGTGTTGGTAGACTGCGACGATCCGTTGGCCGTTCACAAGTTCTGTTACGTATGACCAACGAAGAAATTCAGCGAACCATGCATTTTATCCTTGAGCAGCAAGCTCAGTTTGCCGCCAATATCCAGCGACTTCCGGAAGAACGAATCCGCGATAATCCTCGGCTGACTCGCCTGGAGGAATCCTTTCAGCTTCTTGTCCGCTTGGCTGAGAATACCGATTCAAGATTGGATAGATTTGGGTCCAGTACTCTTGAAGCAAACATGGCTGCTCTTGCCGCGGCCCAGACTCACACGGATGAACGGCTCAGCGCCCTAATCGACATTGTTCGACGCGGCCGTAACGGGAAGTCGTAGATTGTTCAGGTGCTGTCTTTTCCTCGTTCGGCGCCCAACAGCTGTTGCGGCTCGATAGCATGCTTCTCAAAGAATTCAGTTACATCGTTGCTTGTGTGGTGATCGCTCGCCGCCGGTAAACAGCAGCGGCGGGCACATTAGGGGATCGAAGATGGGTGGTCACCCGTATTGGTATTTCGTGAACTACAACGCGAACCTTGATCAGGCCTTACACGATCTTCGTGAGCGCAAAGTGCTAAGGAGGTGTCCATGAGAAGGATTCGCTACGCGGTTGCGACGAGTCTGGACGGGTACATCGCCGGCCCGAAGGGCGAGGCGGACTGGATCATCATGGACCCGGACATCGACTTCCGCGCTCTGTTCGAGCGGTTCGACACGTTCCTCCTGGGGCGCCGGACGTTTGAGGCGATGGGACGCGGGGGGAAGCGCGGAACTCGCGGCATGAAGACCTTCGTCTTCTCACGGACGCTCCGACAGCAGGATTACCCCGGAGTGACAATTGTCGCCGAGGGGGCGGAGGAGACGGTGGCTGCCCTACGCGCCGCGCCGGGCAAGGACATCTGGTTGTTCGGCGGCGGCTCGCTCTTTCGCAGCCTCCTCGACGCAGGCTTGGTTGATACGGTGGAGGTTGGCATAATCCCGGTGCTTCTCGGCGGGGGGATTCCGCTGCTTCTACCTCCGGCCAAGCAAACGAAACTGAAGCTGACGGGCCACAAAGTATACAAGACGGGGATTGTGTCGTTGGAGTATACGGTTCAGCAGACTGCTGCCTAACGAAGCTGTTGGAGCTGACGCCTCGATAGCATGCTTCTCAAATAACTTCCTTGCGTCGGTGATTGAATGGCATTCGCTCAGCGTAGGTGAACAGCAGCGTCCGGCGGCGGAGATCGCACAGGTGGCAAAGGCTAACTAACGGTCACAACCTAGCCCGACTTGCGGGCGAAAAACTAGGAGATTCGACATGAAGATTGTGGTTATAGGCGGCAGCGGGCTCATCGGGAAAAAGCTCGTGAACAACCTCTGTCAGCAGGGCCACGAGGTGGTGGCGGCATCACCGTCCTCGGGCGTCAATACCGTCACTGGCGAGGGACTTGCTGAAGCGCTTGCAGGCGCTCAGGTTGTCGTCGACGTGGCGAACTCGCCTTCGTTCGAGGACAAGGCAGTTTTGAAGTTCTTCGAGACGTCAGGTCGCAACCTCCTTGCCGCGGAAGTCGCTGCTGGCGTGCGACATCACGTTGCGCTGTCGGTTGTCGGCACCGATCGCCTTCTGGCAAGTGGGTACTTCCGCGCGAAGATGGTCCAAGAAAACCTGATCAAGGCCTCCAAGATTCCCTATACGATCATCCGCTCAACGCAGTTCTTCGAGTTCGTGAGCGGCATCGCCCAAGCGGCCACCGACGGGCAAACGGTTCGGTTGTCACCTGCCCTTGTGCAACCCATCGTGTCAGATGACGTCGCTGCCGCACTAGCCGACGTCGCAGTCGAGGAACCGGTGAACGGCACGGTCGAACTGGCGGGTCCCGAACCAATAAGACTCGACGAACTCGTCCGACGATTCTTCAGCGCAACCCGAGACGCACGGAAGGTGACCACAGACAGCCACGCACTTTACTTCGGTATAGAGTTGAACGATCAAAGCCTCACCCCCGGCGATAGCCCACGCCTCGGCCGGACGCGTTTCGAGGACTGGCTCAGCCGCTCTATACCTCAAGGCGTATGCCACCAGGCAGGGTCCACATGAAGATAATGGCTGTTGTCGTGTAGCAATCCCTCTGTGCTCTGTCGTTGGGTGTGAGGCAGTGACGCCGAACCAGGGACTGCAGAAGACGGCGGGATGATTCGTTTAATGAAGGCTAATGTCTTTGGCATGCCCCGCCGCATAATCGCTAGCACCTGAGCGCCCTCAGCTTTGTCTCTCATCAATGCTGTCGCCCTCCGATTAGGCTGCTCGGGTATCGTCGGGCGGCAGGTGAAGCGGGGCGTTGGGCACTTGCTCCCCAATTGACTGACCGACAAAATGGCTATGAAAACATCTCGCTTTTACCATAGGTAGTGGATATAGAGAAAGGCGCATATCATGAGCGAGCAAGAGAACACGAGACTCGTGCAACAAGTCTACGAGAATTTCAAGAGTGGAGACATTAAAGCTCTACTCAATCTGCTTTCAGATAACATCGAATGGCAATTACCGGAAATAGAGAATGTGCCATTTTCTGGCACACGCCGAGGTCAGGAACAGATGGGGGAGTTCTTCGCGTCGCTAGTTGATACTCAAGACGTTCAGCATTTTGAACCAAGAGAGTTTATCGCTCATGGTGATAAAGTCGTGGCTCTGGGTCATTATGCTTGGCTTGTTAAATCTACTGGTAGGCAGTTCGGCGGTGACTTTGCGCATGTGTTCACTGTACATGATGGTAGAGTCGTAAGATTCCACGAATACATGGATACTGCTGCTGCCGCTGCGGCTCACCGAAGAGAGCACAGCGCCTATAGTGCCTAACAATGGACGGTCGGGGAGATAGGTAACGCTGGCAGCGGAAAATCAGCCTCCCTGTCATCGACAACTTGCCGCTAGTGCAGTCGTCGCCCGGCCGTTGAAGCGCATCAGCGTTAGGCCAAAGTTTTCGGTGAAAGGATAGCAGCATGAAAGTTGGACTCCTCGGTTCGGGTGATATGGCAAAGACGCTGGGGAGCGGCTTTCTCAAACATGGTCATGACCTCACGATGGGTACTTGCACGCCTGCCAAACTGGCGGACTGGGCGAAGCAGAATCCGAAGGGCCATATCGGAGGCTTCCTCCACAATGACTGGATTCACGCGTTTAAGCTGCTTACCTAAGCTAGCATCCTCTCGAGTAATCTTTTCCCCTTCAGCTTGGATGCTGATCGCGCGCCGCAGCTCAAGCGCGGCGTTCGGCCGCAGTGATAATTCGCGGAGAATAGCATGAAGATCTGGCACAACCTGTTTGACGATTCGTGCCGACGGAAGATTCTGGCACGGCTGCGCGCTCTCAAGCCGGACGCTAATAGGCGCTGGGGCCGGATGAGCGCACCCCAAATGGTCGCCCATCTAACGGACCAGATGCACCACGCCCTGGGGGATGATCCTGTAACAGCAAGGCCAGGTAAGTTAAGATGGCCGCCGGTTCGCTTCGCCTCAATTTACCTGCTCCCCTGGCCCAAAGGCCGCATTCAGGGTCCTCCCGAAGCGTTTACGACTCAGCCGACATCATGGGAGGCGGATATTCGAGAACTCGAACGGCTCCTGGAGCGATTCGCCGCTCGTGATCCGGAAGACAACTGGCCGGACCACGCCCTCTTTGGTCACATGAGTGGGCGTGATTGGGGCGTGTTTGTCCACAAGCACTGCGACCACCACCTGCGGCAGTTCGGTGTCTGATGAATCGTTGTAACGCTTCAAGTGCAGGTAGGCACTCACCGTTTGTTGCGCCGCCTTAGGCGGCCTCCTCTTTCGGATGCCTTCTGTGTTAAGCGATAATGAAATCTGAACTCCTTTTTGCTGCCTCTGCTTTAGCGTTGATGGTAGGTCTTGTTTCAATTGCGCTCTTTATGGAGATGTATGATGTGAAGCCTCAGACTTGGGGGCCTCAAGGCGTTGAGTTTGAACAGTGGCACAGGGCATGGAGCGCCCGTCGAGACTTATACGTTTCAGTCGGAGCCGGCTCGTTCCTGGCTGCGGTGGCTCTTTGCGCAGCGGGCGTGCTTCAACGTAACCGCCGCCTAATAAGCTGGCAGCGGAGTCGCCGGCACGCGGCTTCTTTGGTACGTTGAGTGGGCTCGCCGCTTAAGCCATACGTTGGATTGCTCGTATTGTCTAAGTATCGCTGATTCGCTAGACTAAAGAGCAGACTAAATGGAGGGTTCCTCACCATGACCAATGAAGAAGTCGACCGAAGAATAGCATTCATCATTGAGCAGCAAGCGCAGTTTGCTTCCGATATTCAGCAGTTGCGGGAAGCACAATCGGAATTGCAGGCGACCCAAGCGCAAACGGAGCAGGTGGTAGCCCGGCTTGCCCACGCGACTCTCGAAGGGTTCAAGGATGTCAATGTAAACATCAGCTCGCTCGTTGATTCGCAAATCCGCACTGACGAGAATCTGCGGAATCTGATCGTTGTGGTCGACCGCTACTTCAGCGATGGCCGTAATGGTCGCTAAGAAAAGTCCGGGTCTTGTTCCTCTCAAACGCAATCCAACAAGCAGTGAATGTCTCACGGTCAGGAAGGGAGGCTCGCCCGCTTGCATTGGCGATCGAAGACTGTGGAGTTGTGCTATTTCAGAGGTGCAACCCAATCTCTGATATAGCGCGTCCATAATTGGCGTGGCGGTGTACGCTCTGTATTCTCCGTAGCCTTAGAAGGGAGTGGCGCAAGGCCAGAGCGCCTGACTAGAGAACAGGAGGAGCGAACCAGGAACATGAGAATGATCAAAAAGGCTCTCTTGGTGATTTGCTTGGTACTTGCACTTCCAACGGGGACTCCGGCGCAAGATTCCACGATGGGCGAAACTCCATCCATGAAAGGCGGGCAAGTTATGCCGAAAGAACTGCTGAAGTCGATGGTGGGCTCCTGGGAGGGCACCTGCCGTACATGGTTTGAACCCGGCAAACTTGCCGACGAGTCAAAGATCTCAGGCAAGATTCGTCCGCTGCTTGACGGACGATTCTTCCGTCACGAGTATGAGGCCACGATTCAAGGGCGACCGCGACATGGGGAGGAAACGATCGCATTTAGTTCGATGACGAAGCGATTTCAAATTTCGTGGGTCGACGACTTCCACATGAATTACGCAATCATGTTTTCAGAAGGCGAAGCAACGCCGCGGGGATTCGTTGTGAAGGGAAAATACGATGTCGCGGCGAATGCCCCACCATGGGGTTGGAAGACTGTCTTTGAAATGATCGACGACGATCATCTCACGATTACGGCATATAACATCACGCCGGACGGGCAGGAAGCGAAGGCCGTGGAGACAAAGTACCAGCGCACGAAACCGTGATTTTGGGAAGCAACGCCCTTCCTGAGATTGCCGTCGTTGGGCCGAACACTTGAATGGTAAAGAACCCGGTCTCAACTAAGACACTGGTTTTCGGCTCTCCGAAGCCGAATGTTCAGTACGTCAAAAGACGAGCGGCCTACGTAGTAATCACCCATGATGGTAAGGTCGCCATGGTCAAGGCTGGGGAAAAACATTTTCTGCCTGGCGGGGGCTCGTTGCCAGGCGAAACCCCCGAAGCGACCGTGGTGCGTGAGGTCCACGAAGAACTTGCCCTGCCTGTGCGACTGCTTCGCACGCTGGGCGGGGCGACTCAATACTTTTACTCAGACGCAGACAACTGTCATTACGAAATGTTCGCTGTATTCTTCGCGGGCGAATTCACGGATAGAGTGAGCACCGGGATTGGTGAGCATCAACTATATTGGCTACCGGCCAAGCAAACCAAGCAAGCCTGTTTCCATGAGTGCCATGCATGGGCAGTCTGCAAATGGATTTTGGATCGGACGTCCGACAGCGGCGACTAACAACCACATGCCTCTGATGCCGGCGTTCTGTGTCCTTTTCTTTTTTGCAGTTGCTTGAGAGGCTTGTGCAAAAAACCAAACCCTCCTTGTGAATGCTGATCGCGCGGCGTAACTTGACGCGCATCAGCGTTAGGCTGCTTTGGTTTCTGCTGTCGTGCTAAAATCGGCCCCACGGAGATCTTATGACCTTCACAGTCGAGTATGAGCAAGAAGACGATGGACGCTGGTTGGCTGAGGTGCTCGAGCTGCCAGGCACCCTAGCCTACGGCCAGACATCAGAAGAGGCTGTCGCCAAGACGCAGGCTCTAGCACTCCGGGTATTAGCGGACCGCCTCGAACATGGAGAGAGTTCTTCTGAATTCCTGGACATCTCTTTTGCCGCAGCATGAGCCAATGGTCCTCGGCAAAGGCTAAGCGTGTTCTCACCGCGCTTGTTCGCATCGGCTGGAGCATTAAGCGAGAAACCGGTTCCCATAAGATTCTCTCCCGGCCAGGTTGGCCCAACTTGGTATTCGCGTTTCACGATCGAGAGGAGATTGGTCCTAAGATGCTGGCTCGTATTGCCAAACACACTGGTCTTAAGCCAGAAGATTTGTAACCTGAATGGTTTTCTTCGTCGCATCCCAATGAGCTGCTCGGCCGGTCGGCTCGAGGAGTGGTAGTCTAATGCGGAAACTGGTTTTATTCGGACTCATCACCATCCCTCTAAGAGTATTGTTGAGATCGAAGGCCCCCACCTTCTCTTGCAGCGTGAGCCCGCAAAGTTGTGCTGAAGCAATAGCTCATTTTCTCAATTGTGCCTTATGATCCAGACAGCAAGCGCCTACAGCGGACTAAATCGCTTGCCGCTGAGGCGGAGCGTTTACGCGCCACTTGCTATGGGATGGCAGAGCATGAAGCCGTTGATTGGAATTACCTTTTGTCTTTGCATGTTGCCTGCGATTACGTACGCCCAAGAACCATCGAATCGTGCTCCACTGATCATGGCACCGGAAAGATTTGATCAATGGGGCGACATTCGCTTGAATGATGAAAATGCACGCCTCGATAAGTTAGCCATCCAAGCAAAAGAATGGCCTTTGAGTATAATTTATCTCTTTATCCATGCGGGTAAAACCGCCTGTGCCGGTGAAGCTAAGGCGCGAGGTATTCGCGCGAAGAATTACTTGGTGCATCAGGGTGTATCGTCTGAGCGAATTGTCTTGACGGATGCGGGATGGAGAAAAGAGGTCAGCGTCCAAGTATGGATCTGGCCTCCTGAACTGGGTAAGCCCAAGATCCCTTCTGAATTCGATCTCGAACTCAGCGCAGTGAAGCTGGAAAGGCACTGCAAGATAAAGTATCGGGGCCGGATGAATCCCTGAGACAATGGCACGCATTACAAGCACTTCCAGCTGACGGCACAATAGCCATGCTTCTCAAGTAGTGGCTTTATTTTCAGCTTGGATGCTATCGCCTTCTACTCTCAGCGGTTATACTCATCCGGTGAGCGGTGACGACTCATCCAAGTACCGGTGGTTGAGGTTTTGAGCCGGGGCGTCAGGATATCCAACTCAATCCTGTTTTCAGGAGCGCCAACCTCTTTATCGCACCGCTCACTTTTTTCGTTGACTACGCTGAGTACTTCACCTAGGCCGCAGCATAACGAGCTTAGGCTGCTGAAAGCGCAACGTTATGCTTGTGGTTGAGTGCTTCAAGATCGTCATGAGAGTGGCGTATATAGTTCTGTTCCTTCATATAGCATCGCTCGCAACGGCCAACTTGGTGTCTGCCCACCGAAGAATCTCTGCGCCAAAGTGCGCACTAGTAGCGGCAGTTGAGAGGTTAAAAACCTCGAAGGCGGTCTTCACTGGTCGTGTGATTGGAATGAAGGAGGCTGAAGGGATTCAGGCAGTAAGATTCAGTGTATCAAAGTCGTGGAAGTACGTTCGTGCGAGCGAAGTAACAGTAACCAACTATGTACACCGTGAGGGCCCCTACTTCCGTCAAGCGAAAAGCTATTTGGTTTATGCTTACCTACGCAAAGGTGCGCTCTCGACAGGCGGATGCTCTGGAACAGTCGAAGTTGAATATGCGAGTAACGACCTTAGCCAGCTTGATAAGTGGCAGGAGCGAAATAAATCTCAACGGCGCTCAAAATCATAAAGGGTGTACCTTTATCCCCAAGATTATTTTTTGCCGATAGAGTTACCAAAAGCGGCAGAGAAAGCACTATTGTCGGCAGCCTAGTATCACCCGGCGGCCCAACAAAAAACGCTTGCACCTACCGGCGCTGGTTCGCAAGGAGCCGCCCCCACGCTCGTGATCTTGTCACTGCGCCACATCTCGCGATAGAGATGCGCAACGGAGGAAGGGCTTTGCTCTACCTAATTATTGAACACTTTAGGAATCAGGATCCTTTGCCTGTATATAGGCGCTTTAGGGATCACGGCCGCCTGGCTCCGGAAGGAGTGCGATACGTATAAAGCTGGGTCGACGAAAAGTTCGAACGTTGCTTCCAACTGATGGAGGCCGAGAGTCGCCAACTTCTCGACGAATGGCTTGAAAATTGGAATGATCTTGTCGAGTTCGAAGTTTACCCTGTCGTTCCCTCTAAGGAGGCTGCAGAAAGAATTTCACCACGGCTCTGAAACCCGGAACAAACGGACTGTTGGGGAACGTATGGGTTTGATATGGCCATCCCCCAGATCGACCAACCGAATCTGCAGAAGTCGCTCCGACTGTGGCCCGGCGTGGCCGCCGTGGTGCTCCAGTGGGTTTTCTGGTTAATCGTCCCCATCGTCGCTCCCGACGCCACCATGGTCGCAATGCTTGGCGCACTCGCTTGCGCGTTGGCTGTCGCCGTTTGGTGGCTGTTCTTCAGCCGAGCGCCCTGGGTCGAGCGCGTGGGCGCCATCGTGCTAATGGTTGTCGCGGTCATCGCGACCAAGCGCGTCGTTCACCCGTCTATTGCGAACGGCATGATGGGGATGTTGTTCCCTATCTACAGCATTCCCGCCCTGAGCCTCGCCCTCGTTGCTTGGGCCGTGGTCAGCCGTCGAATGTCCAACGGTCTTCGGCGCGCGTCGATGGTCGTCGCGATTGCGATGGCGTGTGGAGTGTTCACGCTCCTGCGAACCGGCGGCATCACCGGCGACGTCGATTCGGATTTCCATTGGCGCTGGACCAAGACTCCCGAGGAACGGTTGCTCGCTCAAGCCGGCGACGAACCGACAAATCCCACGTCGGCTCCGGCAGCCGCGGAGACTGCCGAGAAGCGAGTGCCAGATCAATCCGGTAACGGGACGCCCGCAGCCTCTGCAACTTACGAAGGAGCGGAAACGGACTCGAGCTGGCCTGGTTTTCGCGGACCGAAGCGCGACGGCATCATTCGCGGCGCGCGCATTGAGACCGACTGGTCTCGGCAGCCGCCGGTCCCGCTGTGGCGCCGGCCAATCGGACCTGGCTGGTCATCTTTCGCAGTCCGCGGCAATCTCCTCTACACCCAGGAGCAACGCGGCGACAACGAGGTTGTCTCATGTTACAAACTGACCACCGGCGAACCGGTGTGGAAACACCGCAACGCAGCCAGGTTCTGGGAGTCGAACGCCGGCGCCGGTCCCCGCGCCACGCCGACCCTCAGCGGCGACCGCGTCTACACGTTCGGTGCAACGGGAATCGTGAACGCGCTTGATGCCCGCAACGGCTCCGTCGTCTGGTCACGCAATGCCGCGTCCGACACCAAGACGAAGCTGCCCGGTTGGGGTTTCGCGAGCTCGCCGCTTGTAGTTGGCGACGTCGCGATCGTCGCCGCCTCCGGCGTGCTCATCGCCTACGACGTCGTGACCGGCGATCCACGCTGGATCGGCCCGACCGGTGGTGCGGGATACAGTTCGCCACATCTGTCGACGATCGACGGTGTTGCGCAGGTCCTGCTTGTGAACGGAGACGGCGTGATTAGCGTTGCCCCAGTCGATGGCAAGGTACTCTGGAAGCACGCATGGTCGGGCGACAGCATCGTGCAGCCGGCCGTTACGGCAGACGGCGACGTCTTGCTCGGCAGCGGCTCCGGAATCGGCTCCGAAGTCGGCGTGTGCCGCCTCGCGATCGCACACGGGCCTGGCGGATGGACAGCCGAAGAGCGCTGGACATCAACAGGGCTGAAGCCGTACTTCAACGATTTCGTAGTTCATAAGGACCATGCTTTTGGCTTCGACGGCAGCATCCTCGCGTGCATCGATCTCAAGAACGGCGAGCGCAAGTGGAAGGGTGGACGTTATGGCCACGGCCAGCTCGTCTTGTTACCGGATCAGGACTTGTTGCTGGTGGTGTCGGAGGAGGGCCAGGTGGCGCTGGTCAGGGCGACCCCCGACCAGTTCACGGAGCTCGGACGGTTCCCGGCAGTCGAGGGCAAGACCTGGAACCACCCGGTAATCGTCCACGACGTCCTGCTGGTGCGCAACGACCAGGAGATGGTCGCGTTCCGGCTGGCCCTGGCAGAGCGCTGACGATCGTGATACCGAGAGAAACAACGCTTCGCGTCAGCACGCCCGACCGACCATTTCGACGAAGTCGTGCGTTTCTACACCGAGGGCGTGGGCCTGACCGTGCTCGGGTCATTCGAGGATCATGAGGGTTTCGACGGCGTCATGCTCGGCCTGGCCAATGCGCCCTCCCACCTGGAGTTTACTCGCAAACGCGGGCACAGGGCCGGTCGTGCTCCGACCGAGGACAACCTGCTGGTGTTCTATCTTCCCGACAAGCAAGTGTGGCAAGCAGCCGTTGACCAAATGGCGGCCGCCGGCTACCAGGCAGTGACGGCGTACAATCCGTACTGGGACCGCAACGGCCGCACGTATGAAGACCCAGACGGGCTACCGAGTGGTGTTGCAGAATGCGAGCTGGTCGGCATAAGGACTGGATCGTTGGCAACCGTGGGCCTCGGTACTTGACGAGCAGCCTAACAAGCCATCTGAGGCTGACATATTGCTTGCCCCGAAGGCAGCGTTCGAGGGCGACTTACATTTCATTAAGAGGAGGATTACGTGACTACTCGGCACTGGTTGAATAATGCAGCGCTCGCCATCCTGGCGATCGTTTCCGTAACTAGTTTTGGCCACGCACAGCAGGCCACACCGAGCGAGGATCGGAATGCCCGTGTCGAAGCTGTGTGGGGACGAGAGGAGCTGTACTGGCGTCTCGTTCAAGCAGGCGATGTTGACAACTATCGTGCACTTTGGAACGAGGGTTTTCGGGGATGGCCCTGCAAGGCCCAGCACACGGCTACCAAGGCAAACATTGCCGACTGGGTTCGCGACATTCGAGACCAGAAGGTCAAATTACGTTATTCGCTCACGCGTGAGGGTGCTGCCGACTTCGGTGACATAGTGGTTATCTACTACCAGACGCCCATCATCTATGAGTACCCAGACGGGCGGGTTGTGGACCGTGATCGCGTATTCAAGTTCACACATACGTGGCGGAAGAACGGTAAGACTTGGGAGATCATCGGCGGCATGTGCGGGGAGCTGCCACCGCAGACAAGTCCGTGAGGCGCGGTCCGACCGGGCACTATTGATAAATTCATTGAAATCCTCCCATCAATCTTTAGAAACTTTGTGGTGTTCGCTCGCCGGCGGTAAACAGCAGCGAGGCTATCTGGACAAATGAAGTACGAGCCTATCGAACGAAGAAGCAAGCAGGAGGTTGAGTCAGCAATAGCAAGGAATGATCCTGACGAGCTCTTTCATGCGGTCCTTTCTGCAGCTTTGTATTCCGATGATCGCGACTGGTCCGAATCCATCTGTTTGCGCCTGAGTAAGCATGAACAGTTTAATGTCCGAGGCAATGCAATTCTTGGGTTTGGGCACATCGCTCGTATTCATGGGTTGCTGAACGAGAACAAAGTGAAGCCGGTGATCGAAGCAGCATTGAGTGATCCAAGCCATTACGTGCGAGGTCAGGCTGCGGCTGCAGCCGCTGACGTTGAGTTCATTTTGAAATGGGAAATTAACCGGAGCTGATTGTCACAGCGACGCCGCATCGGAAAAAGCTAATGCAGCGGACTGCCGGTACGCGGCTTCTCTGGCGAGTGCGTTTGAGAGTTGCTGAAGCGGCAGACGTTAGATTGCATCTCCGAAGTCGATAGTCGGTTGAAAGTAAGGATCCATAAAATTAGGCCGGCTGTAAGGCGCTTTTGCTTCTGTCTATCTTTGTACTGAAGCCGTTTCCGACATCGGCCCGTGCAGGACAGGATTGTCTCAGTTACGAGCCAGACTCGGTAACCCTCAATACTCCAACGGAGGAGATTTACTGGTCCTCCAAATTACGAGAGCCTTGCTAAAGGGGATCTGCTTGAGCGGATGTGGGTGCTTCGTCTGGCTCAGCCGATCTGTGTCACCTCCAACGGCGAGTGGAAAGAAGAGCAAAATATTTCGGAGTTGCAACTCGTATTGCCAAAGGCAGGGAAACAGTACGCTACCTGCGGCTTTGATCCTGCACCGGCGATGGTCGCCTCGGCCCGCGAGCGGTTTCCAGCCATTACCTTCGAAGAGCTTAACTCCCCAAGTCTTCCTCTTGCAGAAGCTTCAGAGGACGCGACCTTATTGTTCAGCGTTCTGACTTGCGTGCCGACGGACGATGGTCAGCGAACCATCGTTGAAGAGGTCGATCGCGTCTTACGGCCCGGAGGGCTTTTCTACATCAGCGACCTCTGGCTGCAAACAGACGAGCGAAATACAGAGCGATATATTCGCGACCAGCCGAAGTATGGAATATATGGCGCGTTTGATCTGCCAGAAGGAGTCACTGTTCGGCATCACGATCCTCGTTGGATCGAGTCGCTGACGCGGGACTTTAACACGCTTGCGCTTGACCAGATTGATGTGGTTACCATGAATGGTCACCCTGCGAAAGGCTTTCAGTGGTTTGGAGTCAAATCCAACAGGATACAAGCAATCAGCTTAGGAGGGGTAGGGACAGTGACCAGCGTGCAGCTAAATCACACGATCGTTTGGTGCCGAGATAAAGAGAAATCGGCAGCGTCCCTCATCGAACTCTTGGGGCTACCGGCTCCTATTCCGTTTGGCCCAATGCTCGTCGTCAAGTTCAACAACAGTGTTTCGCTCGACTTCTACGAGAGCGACGACGACATATCCTCGCAGCACTACGCGTTTCTCGTCAGCGAAGACGAATTCGACGAAGTCCTGGGCCGTATCCGTAATCGTGGGCTGCCATATTGGGCCGACCCCGGCAAGGCCAAGGGACGTCTGGGCGAGATCTATGAGCACAATGGCGGTCGAGGCGTATATTTCGAGGACCCGGATGGGCATCTGCTCGAAGTCATGACCCGGCCCTACGCAATGGGCGGATAGAACATTGCTCTGTTCACGACGCCCCAGTCATTTTCAACTTTAGGCCAACCGGTTGAGTGCTAAGAGAGAATGGAATGAGGCGTCAATTGTCTTGTTCCTGTAAACGCAAAGGTCGAGAATGAGGAAGAAGTTGAATATGAATGTGATAGTAGATTTCCACCCTGAGTGTCCTGCGGGTGAGGGAATTGCCTCAACTCTCGAGATCGTAGTTTCTCCTCAAAAGGAGCCAGTATGGACAATCTGCAACTCAAAAAGGTGCCAATTACAAAGACTGGAATGCTTATCCGTAAGCCTGTCGCCGAGGTGTTCGAAGCGTTTATCAACCCTGAGATCACAACGAAGTTCTGGTTCACGAAGAGCAGTGGAAGGCTCGAAGCCGGCAAGCAAGTTCAATGGGAATGGGAAATGTACGACATCTCGATTCCTGTGCTGGCAAAAGCCATCGTAGCGAACAAGCGCATTGTGATCGAATGGCCGGGATACAGTGGTCCTACAATCGTGGAGTGGATATTAGCGCCCCAAAAGGATGGCACAACGTTCGTTAGTATCACGGAGACCGGCTTCACTGGGGATGGGGATGCACTGGTGAAACAGGTAACAGATTCGACGCAAGGATTCTCGTTGGTGCTCGCCGGCCTCAAAGCGCTTCTCGAGCATAACGTCAGACTCAACCTTGTGGCTGATCGTTATCCCAAAGGTATCGAAGAACACTAACACCGTGGAATCTTGGATTCGTTTTGCGCAGCATCGGCGTTGTGTTCTGCAAGTGCGGTCTAGCCAGTCATGACCGGACAAACACACACAATCGAGCAATTGATTTTGCCGGTGAGTGACTCCGATCTTCGAGGTTTAGCCGAGCTTCTGGCAGACGCGGTCGAGTCGGGAGCTGCAGTCAGTTTTCTCGCGCCTCTCACGCTCGAACGCGCTGAAGACTGGTGGCGAAGGACCATTTCTGCATCCAAGGCCCGCGCAATCTTCCTTGTCGCTCGCGATGCTGAAGGAATCGTTGGTACGGTCCAGCTCCATCCGGCCTGGGCGCCGAACCAGCCGCATCGCGCGGAGATTGCGAAGTTGCTGGTCCACCGGCGGGGACGCCGCACCGGCCTGGGCACTCAGTTGATGCAAACCATTCAGGACGTGGCGCGGCGCGCCGGTTTTACCCTTTTGACGCTGGACGCAAAGCGGGGAGAAGCGGCGGAGCAGTTGTATCGGCATATGGGATGGACTCATGCAGGGACGATCCCGGGGTATGCACTTGATCCGGACGGAACTCCGCATGACGCCGTTATCTTCTATAAGGAACTGAAATTTGTCGACCAGCAGGCTTATTAAATGTGATGGTAAAAGACGAATTGATAAGGCCGTTGGCGCATGAGGTGATATATGCCACAGTAGCCCGAATTCTCGAGGCCCTCCCACCGGGTACGATACTCGATGTGCCGGCAGGGGAAGGGGCATTGGCAGCGCATCTGTTGCGCCTCGGCTTGGATGTGAAGTGTTGCGATCTTCATCCAGAGATATTCCGTTTGCCTGGCGTTGAGATCAAGCAGGGCGATTTATCAAACGCACTTCCTTACGCCGACAGTAGTTTTGACTACATCACCTGCATAGAAGGGCTCGAGCATATAGAGAATCCGCACCAGGCATTACGCGAGTTCAGCCGCATACTACGTCCAAGTGGACACCTCATTCTGAGCATTCCGAATGCACTTAACATAGAGGAAAGATTCAAATGGCTGCTTTATGGTTATACATCACATTTTAAGCCGCTCTCGCGTGGGTATCTCGAAAGCCTCGGTGATCAGTGGATTGGTGCTGAGGAGGTTGCTTTGCACATTAATCCTATTGCCTATCCTGAGGTTAGATACATTCTTGAGAAATGTGGTTTTGAAATTGTGCGCCTGTATCGTGACAAGCCGAAGAAAAATTCATGGGCTTACCGGCCGATCGTGAGTTTAATCCGGATGCTGAATCGCTTTCAGTCAGAAGAAAGAAGGCGTGAAAGGTGGACAGCCGAACTTCAATCAGACGAGATATTGCTCGGCGGCAATACGCTGATTATTCATGCTATGAAAATCTAGAATAGTAGTCGGCGTTGTGAATTCGCAGATTTTCGTCTTGCTTGGGCCGGCCAGGGCAATGCTGGTCCAGGGAATAATCTGGTTGATCTTTGGGTAAGTAGTATATAGCTTCAGCCGCCGCGCCTGACCACCATTCAACGGGTGTTCTGTAATAGGGCTCGCTTGTTCAAGTCCTATGCGAGATCTAGCTGCAATTTTCATTTGCGCCGGTGTTCTCAGTGCGTCGTGCGCACACTCAAGCATCTCCCGGTCGTCTGATTCTTCTCATTCCGATAACAATCGCATGCACGGTGAGGAATTTGCTTCCAATGAAAACCTTTTGCCCCTCCCTTTGGTCCAGCCCAGGATCGTGGTGGTAAAGACCAAGAGACGATTGATGTTGTATTCGGAGGGCAAATTGGTTCGCATATACCGAGTCGGATTGGGTTTGAGCCCTGTTGAAGGCAAAGTAATGGAAGGCGATCGACGGACCCCTGAAGGCACGTTTTTATATGGGTGTGCTGTTCGCGTCCGTGAGGGTTAGGGCGTTTCACATGAGCTTGTTCGTCTATGGAAACTTTATCGGTAACTACTTATTGGCTTGCGGCCTGGGCCCGTCCTTGACCTTCGACCAATCATGTAATTACAATGTAATTATGAGAGCACGAATCGTCAAAATAGGCAATTCGCAAGGGATTCGTATCCCCAAATTGCTTCTGGAACGAAGCAATCTTGCCGGGGAAGTTGAGCTTGAAGCGGAGGACAACCGAATCATTATCCGCTCGACGACGCAGCCGAGACAGGATTGGGAGAGTGCATTTCGTGCCATGGCGGAACTCGGCGACGATCTATTGCTTGATAATAATTCGATAATTCAAACTCAATGGGACAAGGATGAGTGGCAGTGGTAGTTAAACGCTTTGATGTTTACCTAGTGAATCTTGATCCCACAATCGGCAGCGAAATTCAAAAGACCCGCCCCTGCCTTGTAATTTCACCCGACGAGATGAATCGGTTTATAAAGACTGTGATTGTCGCACCGATGACTACGAAGGGTCGAGCTTATCCGACAAGAGTCGCATGCAGATTTCAAGGCAAGCAGGGTCTGATTGTGCTCGATCAGATACGGACCCTGGATAGGACTCGCTTGCTAAAGAGGCTTGGTAAGATTGAAAGGCGCGTCCAAATGGATGTTTTATCTGTTCTTGCTGAAATGTTTTCTCCATAGCGGTTGTTGCGCGACGCCTCGTTAAGATGCACTCGGTGACCGCTCGATGTTACGAGGGCGTGTCAAAAGCCGGGAGGCGCGTGACAAGAAGAAGGGCAGCCACGGAGTGCTGCCCCTACAATTCAGAACCTGCCGGTCTATTTCACGCGCACGTCCGTTCTTCACCTCTTCTCGTTCTTCTTAGCAGCTTCCGCTACCTTCACCTTTTCGCTGACGCGCGCGTAATTTGTCTTGTAGATAGCCAGGTTTGGGTCCTTGTTCTGTTCGCCAAGAGTGGATGCCTTCTCATAAAGCGGCGCCGCCAGGTCAATGCGCCCACCTTTCTCATAGGCCTCCGCCAGACTGTCATAGACATTGGCTGACATCGGATACCGCTCGACGTTCGTCTTGAATGTTGCAATGGCCTCGTCACTCTTACCAGCAAAGAGATATTGATAGCCAATCTGATTGATCAGGTTCTCAGGTACCGGAATCGCATAACCAAATCTTTCGGAAAGTTTCTTGAAGTGTGCTTCGGCGCCAGCCAACCCGCCCGTGACTATCCCTGTCTGCGGGTCACGCGGCACCTGCCAGCCACTGTAGGTTTTCCGCAAACCAGCATAGTGGCTACGCAACACCACCGAACCATGGTCTTCATCTTCCATCTGCTGCGCTTCCCATTCAAAGCCTTTGGCATTGGTCTTCGTCAAAAGATCTCTGAAGCTCTTGAAACCTACAGCAATCGCTCCCGGCTCGTTACCAAGCGACATGTAGAGCGTCGCATTAAATTCTTTGTGTGACTTGAAGAACTCTTCCGCGCGCTTTACCACAACTTCGTCGTCCCATTGCAGAGAAGGGCTAACAGCCACGTAAGAATTGAACAATGCGGGGCGCGATATCATCGCGTGAATCGCAAACAAGCCGCCAAGGGAATGCCCTGCGAGAGTTCGATAAGGCTGCGTGCGGTAGCGCTTCTCCACTTCGGAGATCAGTTCCGTCTCAATGAACTTCAAGAACTTGTCGGCACCGCCCGCCGTGGCCAGCTGATTGCCCTCACCACCAGTTACGGCTGGTTTCGTTGGCGACAAGTCACGCGTGCGATCAGTATTGGTGATACCCACCACGATCAATTCGGAGATCCGGCCGTTGCGAGCTAAGAACTCTATCGTACCCGCGGTATGACCAATGTGCGCATCTCCATCCGTCATGTAGAGCACTGGATACTTCACCGTGTTTGCTTCATAGGCGGCCGGGGTGCGAACCAGAATCGTTCGTTCCTCCCCGAGCACCGCCGATGTAATTGTGAACTTACTAATCGAATACGCTCCCGGCGTCTGACCAAACGCAGACACCGTACAAAGCGCGACCAACACCCACAGCCCCAGATAAGCGGTGGCCTTCTTGACGAGTGATCGTGAGCCCGGAAAACAGGCAAGTCTAATTGGGAAAGAGAACACAGGATCAGTTTTCATCTCAAATTACTCCTCCGGTTGTTATGTGCGGATATGCTGAAAGAATCTCCAGGCGCCGATTTAACGCAAAGCGGCGAGCGCCCACGCCTCTGGAAGATCATTACTTCTCTTATGAAACGGGAAGCATTAAAGGAAGACTAATGTGACGAAACGGCCAACAACTGTGACGAGCAGGTATCCGCAGGCAAGAACCCACTGCTTCGGCTTGCTATTCGCGATAAGACGGATCCATTCGATCCAGTTTGCGCAACAGACCCGGCCAGGCCAGGTCAGCCCCCTGGTTCGCGGTTACCGCGTTGAGTTGTCCCGCCGTGCGACGCAGAATGGCCTCCGGTATTGATACGAGCTCGTTCCCGCCGGCTTGTGCCAGAACCTGTATCTTACAAGCACGCTCTAGAATGAACATGGAAAGAAAGGCTTCAGCCGTGGTTCTGCCGACTGTAAGCAGGCCGTGGTTTCTGAGAATCAGGTAGGCTTTGTCTCCCAGATCTCGGACGAGCCGCGGTTTCTCTTCCTCATTTAGCGCCAAACCCTCGTAATCGTGATAGGCAAGGGAGGAGAGCGCGAAGAGAGACTGTTGTGAAATTGGAAGTAAGCCATTCTTTTGCGCCGAGACAGCGATGCCATATTCGGTATGGAGATGAATAACACAATGGGCATCTTGACGCGCAGCATGGACGGCGCTGTGAATAGTGAAGCCGGCTGGATTGATTATGTAAGGCGACTCGGTCACTTTATTTCCAGCAAGATCTACTTTCACCAGGCTGGAAGCCGTGATCTCGTTGAATAACATTCCGTACGGATTGATGAGGAAATGATGTTCCGGTCCCGGCACTCGTGCTGAGATGTGTGTAAAAATCAGATCGTCCCAGCCGTAATGCGAAACAAGGCGATAGGTCGCAGCAAGATTGACACGAGCTTCCCATTCCGCCGCCGCCTCTTGATCAGCCATGATAGGCTTCATTTGGGCCATAGTTGTAACCCTTCACTTGAACTCAAACGATTTAACATAATCCAGGAAGGCCTGGTCCCAATAGTTAACAGTCTTTGCCGGACCAATCAACTTTACAAAGTAAGCGCCCTTTGGCGTCTCAATTACTGCCGCCCGCAAACGGTAGTCGGATCTATTCTCGCGCGTGCCACTACCGGGAGTCATTTCAGCCGTATAGGTTCCGCTCACGTCAACCATGCTTACTTGCAGACCGTTCACCTCAAGCGATTCGGTCTTCGCTTTGTCCCCGGAAGAGCTTCCATCTGGCTGGGCCATTTGACCAATCCAACGATCAATATTGGCGGACACCGAACCTCCCTGACCGGGGCCAAAATAGTAGAGCACAAGGGAAGCGTCTTCGCTATCGCCTGCTGCTCGGGGTAGTTTGTATTGCGCCGCACGCATCGATGACGTCGGCTTCTCGTTAGCCCAGCCTTCCGGAGCTTTATATCGCAATTCGCCACTCTGATTAGAGGATTGCACGGGCGTTTGTTGTGCGACTTTGTTGCCAGCAGCACGGGTACCGTTACAAGCCGCAGTGGCTAAGAGTAAAGCGAACAGCGACCTGCCGCCGGCAGTTACCCACGATATTTTTCGCATACCTTAAGACCTCAGTTCATTAGTTCTAGAATTTCATTGGCCGCACGGTGGCCGCTCGCCAAAGCTCCGTGAACCGTACCTATGTGATCTTGACTGGTTGCTTCGCCGGCAAAGAATAGCGTGTTTGCAAGTGGCCGCGAAAGGCTCGCTTGTGCCTCCACACAGTTGACCGGAACATAACTATAGGCGCCGCGAGTGAAAACGTCGGAAGTCCAATCGTGGAAGTAGCTCTGCTCCAGATTTTGAAGAACAGTCGCCTTCGTCACCGACAGGATGCTGGCCAGTGAATCGGTCGCGGAATCTAGCATATTGTCCCCGCGTTCTGCCTGGGGACCGCCTACCCACCCGACGATGATCGGGGCACGCACCGGAAGCCGGGTCCACCAGGTCGGGAATTGGTGGTCCGCAGAATGAATGAAGCCGAGTTCCCATAACGGTTTGCGCGTGCCGTCATGCGGGAGCGTCAGCTTCTCCCAGAAACGCTCGCGAAAGCGAAAAATGATTTTTAGAACATGGCCCATTGCCAGGTTGTTGACCGCCTCCTTCTTATCGCTTGGCAAGAGAGGATCAAAGAGAACTGCCCCTGCCTCCTCGCAAGGCGTTTGCAATACACCAAGTGGCAAGGTAATTACTGCTCGAGTGGCCGCAGCTTGCTGCACGCCGTCTTTCGTTAAGCAAATGGCTTCTACTCGATTGGTTTTCCAACCGATTTCTTTCACAATCGTATTGAGTTGAAGTCGAGTCCCGTGACGTTTTGCTTGCTGCCACAACCATTCGACAACAGAGTCGTAACCGCTCAAAATGTGAAATTGTTTGTCACCATCAATCGTGTCCGCGGCCGCGTTTAGTTTAAGAAGAGCCTGAACGCTGATCCGGTCTGCACGGGTGGCATGAAAACCTTCGACAAACAAACAAGCAATGGATTTGGTTTCACGCGACTCTTTATCATCTGGCAGGGAATTGATGTAGTCCTGAAACGAGCAATCCGCCGGACCCACCTTTTTCATATCGGCCATTAGTTGCTCGAGCTTCTGCCAGAACTCTCCAGATTTGATGAGTTCGCCGCGGCGCAAGTGCCAATGGCGATCCGTAGAATCGCAGAACAGCAGCCCGGATGCCTCGAGGATCTCAAACAGTTCCCGTGGGCGGCCATGAATGAACTCAGCGCCAAGCTCGATGGGAACTGGGGAGAGAGCCTCGTGAAGGGTATAGACTCTGCCGCCGAGTCGCCCAGCAGCCTCAAGAACCTCGACTTTCAGACCTGCGACGCTCAGATCCCGAGCGGCGGCCAATCCCGCTGCGCCAGCCCCTATGACTAGTACATCAAGATCCTGATGAGGCATAAAACTCGCAAGCCGACAGCTTGCGTTATCGGATGCTGTTAACGTGGATTTGACCGTTGTTGCTGCTGGCGAGCTGCCGTCCACGGTGGCGTGATGTTATTCATGCGGGCATAAGCAATCGATTGGCCCAGATGCTCATGTGCATGGGTTACAAGCCTCAAAAACAGATCCCGAACTGTCGTTTCGCTGCCAAATAGTTTGATGGTCTTGTCGAGGTCGGCATCAGTGGTGCTTTCAAACGCCTGCCGGTCATGTTGAAAAGAACGCTTCAGTAAATCCACAACCTTTGCTTTCTCGCTGATCTTGTCCAGATTGGCTTCCAGTCCAGCCGGCGCTTTGATACCAGCTGATTCAGGGATCAAGAAGTTTCCGGCGGCGACATGCATGAAAACTTCGCTGACCGAACGCACGCCCTCCCCCGGTCGCCAGGAGTATTTTTCCTGAGGCATAGCTTCCGCTAACGCAACTAGCTTGTTTTCTGCGTCCTTTAACTGACGCACTAGTTCTGAGCGAAATGCGGAGCCTGTGGGCGCTGGTTTAGACTGCCCGAAAATCGGGCTAAGACCGCCTGAGGTCAGAATTATCAAACTAAGAAAAGTTAAGTAACCGCGTTTCACTGATTTATCCTCCCTTCCTATTCGAGTTATAAACATTCACACACGAGTCGGCGAATCAGCTCTTCAGGCTCCAAAGCAAGATTGCCGATGCGGTTCCATCCATGGTCGGCTCATTGGTGGCGTAATCCTTGATATCGTCATGATATACAGCCCGCTCGTCCTGAAACTCTGCAAGCGGATCTGGTTCTGTAATCGTCACGCCCCGGAGCGATAGAAAAATACGCCGGTAGACTGGCCCGTCAACCAGGCCGCCGCGCACCTGCTGTTGCAATATCGCATTAAGTCATCAAGTGTACATCTTTTGGGTAGGTGCCGTCGCTCGGAATAAGCGTAAACATCGAGACTCCCCAGGGATTTCGTCCCAATAGCCAATCAATACTTGTCTATAGTAGCTTGCCAGCAAGCGGCGACTGCTCGGACCTACAAGATCGTATAGACGATAATGACCGAGATACATCATTTTTCCAGATCTGATAACCCAGAGCCATTGCGACCGCGTACCGGCCGGCCAGATTAGCCAAGCCGGTTGAAGCACTCTGATACTGTTGCAGTCCCTGAGGCCGGCCATCGGCGAAGTAGACCACCCGATAGCTACCGGGACCCCAACCGTAGTCAACAGTCTCATTTTGCGGCAAACGCCATCCTTTGTGGTCGCGGTCATCGGCTACCTGATGATAAAGCCGGTCGGGTGCCGGGTGCAGTTTCAGCATCCAATCGAGTCCCCACCTTGCTTCATCCAGAATATCCGGTACGCCATTGGGACCTGGTTGACCCAGACCATTGAACCGATCGGGAAAGGACTTATCCCTGTGGTGGAACCGTGGAGTTGGTAGGCGAGCAGGAGTTGAGCGGTGGCATTGCTGGAGGTCAGCAGATACTTGAGCAGGTCTCCGGCATCATGCCAGCCACCGGTGGCGTTCAGGTATGAGCCGGCGGGTGTAGCGGACCATAGGCAGTACGGCCGTCAAAGTTATGACAAACAGCGTCCAGCCAGGGATTGTAGCCACAGCACTGCTGGCGCATGAATTCCAGCAGGTGATTCGGCAACTCTGCATACGGTGACGAGCTGATGCCAAAGTTCGACGATCTATCACTGCCAAAACGCAGGAAATAGACGCCTGCCTTTTTCAGCGGTGAGAAGTCGAGTTCTGAATGATACTGGAAATCTCCCCAACGTCCCGGGATCCTGCGTGCCGTGGCCTCGAAGACGACCTCATTGGTTTCAGCGCTGACGACGATAAATTTTTCGCTCTGCGCGTCCTCTGGGTTCTCGGCGCCTCCGCGTTGAGTGGTCTTTCCTGACAGATCCACCGCAGAGGCGATGATTAGGTTTTATTGATTGCTGTTGTAAGTGCTCCAGAAATACTTCCAGGAGCCATCGGGTTGCTTGCGATAAGTGGCCATCCACTTTCCTGTCTGTTGCTTGAGCTTTCCATTGTCTACCTGGCTGAGAGTGTCAGTGCCTCGCGCAAAGGCAAACTCGCCGGCAACTTCAATCTGATCGGTGAATATAGATGCGCTAAATTCGGTCTTCCAGATATCTGCGAATTCCTGCCGGTATGCTGCCTCAAGCGCTTGCCTGCCGACAGTCGTAGCTCCACCATCTGGCATTCTCACGCAGTCGTCAGTAAAGAGATTTGCTAGTGCTGCCGGATCGCGATTCTTAAAGAGCGTTTCCCACTGCTTATTCAATGTCATGATTGCCCGCTTGGCAACCGCGGTTTCGTCAGGCGTGTTTGATTTCGTTGTCTCAGCAGGCTTGCAGGCCAGCAACCCAAAGGCAACAACGCCGAGAACTACTAGAAACCGGAACATCATCAACCTCCCTGTGGATAGACTGTACTAGAGGGATTAGATCACAAAGACAAATCATTCACAAGAATGCTCTAATTCGTTATCTTGCATTTCCCATCGTCACCAACGGTAACTCGATAAAGCTTGCCTGCCCCGGAGCGTGATATATACGCTGCGTGGCTTTCTTGTAATCTGCAGGCTTGGCCCAGAAGATGCTCGGCACAAAGGTTTGCGGATTGCGATCGTAAAGCGGGAACCAGCTCGACTGAATCTGCACCATCATCCGATGCCCGGGCAGGAATACGTGATTTGCAGTTGGCAAGGCGAAGCGATAAAGGAGCGGTTCGTTTGCGGCAATAGGCTTCGGCTGTTCCAGGCTCTCTCGGTAGCGTCCACGGAACACATCGGCGGAAATCATCAACTGATAGCCGCCCATGCCCGGCTGACCAGCGACCTCATCGGGATATAGATCAATCACCTTAACTACCCAGTCGGAATCGGTCCCGCTGGTTGAAGCAATAAGATTTACAATCGGTTCCCCGCTGATCTTCACCGGTTCGCTGAGAACGTCTGAAACGAATGCCACGACGTCGGGACGGCCAGACGCCTCTCTTTGATCATCCACCAGCCATCGTGACCAACTGGTCCCATCAATTGGACGAGCACGGTACGGAACAGGCTTGGCAGGATCTGATACATACTCCTCAAAAGCTGAGCCGCCGGATTCTGGAGCGTCGAAACTCAGTTTCAATCCGGCGTTGAGATAGAGTGGAGTTGGTTTCAGCAAACAGCCACTGGTGCAGCCCGCGGGCCAGGACTGCAGGCGCAACCACTTGTTTGTTCCGGTTTCAAAGGCTGTAACGGGAGATGTGCCGGCTTTTGGCGCGCTGTCCTTAAGATACTGATCGAGAAATGGACGCAAGATCTCCTGGCGAAAAGCGAGAGCCGTATCGCTGTTAAACTTGATAGCCCCCAGCGCGCTGCCATCGGCAATCATCTGCCCGTGATGCCATGGCCCAAGCACCAGGAAGACCCGATCATTCTGGGTGTCTTTCGGTTCGATTGCTTTGTAAACAGCGATGTCGCCATAAATGTCCTCCTGGTCCCAGAGGCTATGGACCAATAGTACTCGTACCTTTAAAGGCTCCGCGGCCAGGATCTTGTCGACTGCCTGATCGCGCCAGTAAGCGTCGTAACTTGGGTGCTCCAGAATCTTGCGCCAGAAACCCACCTGTTCGAGTCCGCGACGACGGCCGAGTTCGCCAGCCGAGCCGGCCTGCATAAACATATCGTAATCATCGAAATGGCTGGTCCACCATTTAATGTCATTGGCTCGTGTCGCTTGTTGATCGTAGATGTAACTCATGCCCTGCTGGCGGAAGGCGCCGTTGTGAAACCAGTCGTCACCGATCCAGCCATCAACCATGGGATTCATGGGCACCGACACTTTAAGCGCCGGGTGCGGATTGACGAGCGCCATCAAGGGCAGAAATCCATCATAAGAGATGCCGAGAATTCCCACTTTGCCGTTGCTCTCGGGAATATTCTTTACAAGCCAATCGATAGTGTCATAAGTGTCGGTAGCATGATCGACGGATGTCGGATTCTGCGGACCATGCAACGGCCGATTCATGACGTAATCGCCTTCAGAGCCGTACTTACCGCGAATGTCCTGCACAACGCGAATGTAGCCACCTTGGACAATCACGTCGGTGGCATTATCGTAGCCGCTGAGGATCGGTCCAAGGTGAGAGCTGGCAGCGTGGCTTGTGAGTACCGTCGCGTTATACGGTGTGCGTGTCAGCAGGATGGGTGCACTCCTCGCGCCTTTGGGCACGATGATTACGGTGTGTAGTTTCACCCCATCGCGCATGGGAATCATTACGTCGCGCTTAACATACTCAAAGCCCTCATTGGTTGGCTGAAACGTAGCTGGAGTCTCGCTCGGCAGAGTCTTTACGGGTGTTTGGGACGCGGCCGGTTCTATAAGTAACATTACACTCACGATTGCCGGAGCTAAGTTGGCCAAGAGGCGAACAGCTTTCATGATCATCTGCTAATTGGTCCTCATTATGGTGATTATGTCTGCGTGATCTGCGGATAGTTTATCGGGCTCACAAAATGCCTGTCGACGCGAGGATCGCAAGTACTACGGCGAGGATTGCCTCGCCCGCTATCAGCCCGGAAGCGAGCGGAATCCGGAAATCGTTCTCAGATTGTGGCGACATTCTGGACCAGACAAGCTGCCCCACACCACCTAGTATGAAGGTGATCAAGACCGAGGCGGGGATAAGCATGCCGATTCCGATCGCGGAAGGCGAAGGAACGAAGTTGGCCCATCTTTCGGCCAGCAGTGTGAGGGCGATTCCCACGGCAACCCCAATAATTAGTCCGACCAAACAGCCTGGTGGCAACGCGTTCAATCCTTTTGTCAGCAGTTCAGCAAAACCGGCCCACTTGACACTAATGGGGGCGGACAAGCCCTGCGGCCCGATACCAAACTCATTACGTAGCACAGGGTAGACTACTGCTGTGGCTATTGACCCAACTGGCGCGGCGATCAGCTGAGCGATAGTCAGGTTGCGGCTGTTGGAACGGATCAATTGCCCCGCTTTGAAATCTTGCATCAGTGCTTCGGAAGTGACGGCAATGGTTCCAGTCAAACCACTTGAAGACATATTGACTGGAACATTGCCGGGCGAGATAAATGCAAAGATGGCCTGCATCATGTTTGACATTGCGCTGATGGGTCCCCAGTTCGTCTCGCCTAGTACGCGCAGGCCAACCAGCATCAGCGGTAGTGAAAGAAGGACCGCAATGAGTGACAGCCATACCGGGATGCCCATGCTGAAGTATTGCACCAGACAGACCACTATGGTCATGGCGATCGAACCAAAAACAACCCACTGCATTGGAAAATCCTTCTGGCCCAGTTGGCTGCCCTTGAGTCCACGAAAGGTCTTCACTATCAGATTCGACTTTAGCGCCAGCGAAGTGAGCCCGCCCGCAACCATCAAACCCGTCGCCGGCCACATTACCCAGCGCAGGGTCATGGGAAAGGTCTGCTCTGGAATCATTCCCTGCGCGACGAGATATGAAGGCAGTATGAACCAGCTAATGAACATGCCGATCGCCATTGCCAGACAGATACGGAATCCGACTAATAGGCCGGAGCCGAACGATAGCAAGCTCCAATTGAGTCCAATATTCATCGGTTGCATACCAGGCAGGAACCAGGTATCGGGAATAAGTTTTATGAAGCTGGTGACAATCATTAATGCCCCAGAGGCAAGACTCCCTAAGCCCAGCGCCCTTACGGGTCCAGCAGAGGTGCCTTTGTCCCTTCCCTCATGCAGCACTCTGATGGTTTCTCCTGCGGCCAGACCATCGGCATATGTCAGATTTTCCTCGTCTATATAGTGGCGCCGCATCGGAACCGCCAATAAGATGCCCAGCAGACTGGCACTGCAGAGCCAGAAAAAGATCTGCCAAGTACCCAGATGTATAGGTGGACTCAGCACGCCCTGCTGGTTAAGGAGGTCGAAAGCTGCCAGCAACACACACATGAAAGCCGTCTGTCCGGCACTCGTGCCCATCGTCTGAACAATGTTGTTTTCACGCGCATTTGTCCCCGCAGCACGCAGAATCAGAACCAGGGCGATAAATCCAAAAAAGGCCGAGACCACCGAAAGGTTTGGTCCGAAGCCGAGTTTTAGCACGCAGTAGGGATAAGCGCTGCCAATTATAACGGCGACGATCAGGCCTACCACGATCGATCGAGTTGAGAGTTCCGGCGCGGGTTGCTGTGGGGCGGTTTCGATCATAGCGGCCCCGGTTTGTATCACGATCTGTGAGGGCTTGTCGATCTGTCAGGCAAACGCCTTTGGGACACTAAAAACATTTCGAATGTCAAATGATATGAGGACGGATCCATTTGTCATTGCAGATGAGCGAGTATCAGAATTATGACTCCGCCTATGCCCCCTCCGATAGCCACTCCTCCAGTTGATATTCCCCGACGATCTTCGATGTTTTCGCTTTGGCGACGACCCCTCCAGCGCATAATCCAGAAGCTCCTTATCTTTGAAGTTAGGTTACAGTAATAGTGCGTCGACGCGATGTGCGTGGACCATCTTTTCGCATGGTGACCATGCAAAGATGGTAAAGCGTCCATCTTGGGAGGCGACCAGCGCTATTGTCTCTCGCTGATCATGGACAAACTGCGCCGCGGACAAGTGTCGTGTGCCACCGTGTTGCACGGGATGGACCACCCGCGGTTCGTCGCCCAGAATGGGCTCCGTCACAACCATTTTCTCAACCGGAGCACTACCGGGCGGGCGTGCTATCTTTGCCCCAAACGCGAGCACCTCATAGTCCTCGCTGATGATGGTTGCTCCGTCCACTGCCGTCAAACCCGCGACGTGATCTACTGCGCTCCGAACCGCCCCTTCCCATAGGTTCTCTTTTCTCTCAGCCAAATCAAGGCGGACAAGATCTGCAAGGGCCGAGAAGGGAGGCGCAATCGAATAGATCACCGGTTGCACAATTGACTGACGCCAATTCTGGGCCGCCACAGGAACCACCAACAGCGTGCCGCCGTGTCCGTGAGAACGCATCGAAGCAGCTAGTTGCACAAGCACGTTTACCGAATCGGCGCGCGAGTCAGAGGCAGTGAAGGCCAGAAGCGCCTTGAGAAGGGCCGGACAATCCGGAAGACTGGTGCCACGTTCATCCACCAGCTTGACATGTCCGCCTTTCAGCACCGCGACATTTGCATATTTGCCGAAGCGATCAGCGCGCCGATGCTTAACTACCAGCAAGCCCGGCTCTATGTCTTCCAGAACAAAACAGAAACTGGGAATGACGCGCGTCGTGCCCCATATGTGGAGCTCATCATCGTCGCCCCACACCCCGAGATGAATTCCCGGCCGTTCAACTGAAGGCGCAAGTTTTGTGAGAATGCTGGGAGTAAGCGGAAGCCGTTGCTCAAAGATTAAGGGCTGGCCTGCCTGGTCAGGTGGCAGGAGCGCCAACGAAATCCGTGGAAAGCGGCCTTCCTCGGGTCGAAGGCTTGCCCAGAATGTGGCATCGATAATAGCCTCAATCGCTCCAGCATTGGGTTCAGGGGCCAACTCGAGTTCGCCGCGCAATCGGGCATCGGCCAGATGGCCTCTGAAATGAGCTTCAACAGCCGCTGCTACGGTCTGTGCTGCCTGGTATGTCGGTTTACGGCTCATTCCCTAAGACCTGTATTCGGTTTTCTCAAACGCATATGGAGAAAATACGACACAACCTGGGCATCTTGCACGTAGGGACACTCGCGGACAGTTTCATCGCTCGGTTGTGGCTCCTCCATCCGTTCCAAGTGAAACCCGGTTTGAACCGTTAGATTCAGCCAGTGGCTAAGAGTTCGAGTAAATCTCGGTATCTTGAACTTTGGCAGTCCGTGCTTCACGTGCGCCGGAGCAGCCTTAAACATGGTTACGTCTGTGGAGACTTGACGACGTCTTTATGCAGTGAATGCTCGACGTGAGGCAAGACTTGCAATGACCATTATCAGCTCATCGGCTTCTACTGGCTTGGGCAGGTGCATCTGAAAACCAGAAGCCAGCGCACGCATACGATCTTCGGCTCGTGCGTACGCAGTGAGCGCCACGGCAGGAACGTTTCGCTGCTCCGACTCCAGTTGTCTCACCTTCTTTATCAGAGCATAACCGTCTTCCTCCGGCATTCCAACGTCGGAAACTAACACTGCCGGATCCCATTCCTCTAGTGCTGCTAATCCTTCTGCTGCTGAAGCGCAAACTCTTACCTCTCCACCATATTGGGCCACGATTGCGGCGAGCAAGTCGCGCGTCACCGGTTCATCGTCAACGATCAATACCTTTATACCCTCCAGCATTGATAGATCTGCAAAACCCTTGACTGCGCCCGCCAGATTTGGGTATCCAGCATCATCGCTTTCGGGTTTAGTCGCTCTTACGGGAAGATTTACTGTGAAGGTCGCTCCGCGTCCTTCGCCTTCACTTTCGGCCCGCACCAGGCCACCGTGCAGTTCCACAAGGTGGCGGACGATTGCCAGTCCTAAACCCAAACCTCCGTGCTTCCGAGCGCTTGTCGTATCGGCCTGAGTGAAGCGATCAAAGATATGAGGGAGAAAATCAGGGTTAATGCCTATTCCGGAGTCTCTTACGATGACGCTCAATTGTGAGTCGAGACGCCGCGCTTCGACGCTTATATGCCCATGTGTGGGAGTAAACTTCACCGCATTTGAAAGGAGATTGAAGAAAACCTGTTGCAGGCGATCGGGGTCACCGGTGACCAGGCTCACTGCAGGTTCAATCTGAACATCGAGTTTGATGGACTTGGCCTCGGCAGCCGGACGGATGGAGTCCAAGGCTGCCATAATCGACTTTATAGGTTCCACCGCACGCACGTTGAGGTTTAGCTTACCGGCCGTCACTCGCGAGATATCCAACAAGTCCTCGACGAGTTGTACCTGAGTCTTCGTATTGCGCTCAATTGTCTCAACGGCCCGGTCAATTTCGGCCTTTTCGAGGTTGCCCTGGCGGAGCATGTGACACCACCCAACGATTGCGCTAAGAGGCGAGCGGATTTCATGGGAGATCATTGCGACAAACTCATCTTTGGTTCGATTGGCAGCCTCGGCCCGCTCGCGCGCCGCTCGCTCGCTGTTAAGTAGCTGAATCCTTTCGTTCTCTGAACGGCGGCGTTCCGTGATATCCCGAAAAATCAGGACAGCTCCTCGTAACTCACCATCTCTACCTCTTATGGGTGCAGCGCTATCATCAATCGGTATCTCTCTTCCGTCTCTGGCAATCAATAGAGTGTGGTTGGCCAGACCAAAGATCACTCCTTCTTCCAGTGCTCTTAATGCCGGATTGGCAGCTGGGAGTTTTGTTTGCTCACTTACGATGCGAAAGACTTTTTCGAGAGCAGTTCCCTGGGCCTCTTCCTGCTCCCATCCGGTAAGTGCTTCAGCTACGTGATTGACAAATACGATGGCGCCTGTGGTGTCCGTCGCGATCACGGCATCGCCAATACTCGAGAGTGTTACCGCCAACCATTCCTGGTGCTGGCGCAATGCTTCTTCCGCGCGTTGGCGAGCAGTAATGTCTCGAACAATCTTTGAAGCGCCTATTATCTCACCGCTGCCGTCGCGAACCGGCGAAACGGTTAGCGAGGTATCCAACCGCCGGCCGCTCCGAGAGACACGCACCGTCTGAAAATGCTCGACCCGCTCACCCCGACGCAGCCGCTCGAGGATCATCTCCTCCTCATGGATCCGCTCCGGCGGAATGATTACAGTAATTGGTTGCCCAATCACATCCGCCGCTGAATACTCAAATAAGCGTTCGGCAGAGGCGTTCCATGATTTAATGATTCCATCGAGATTCTTACTGATGATTGCATCATCAGACGACTCTACTATCCTGGAGAGCAATGCACTTTCCCGTTCTGCGGTGCGGCGCTCTGTGATATCACGAAAGATCAGAACGCCGCCAAGCACTCTTCCATTGTGTTCCTTAATGGGTGCCCCAGTATCATCGATCAGTATTTCCTTCCCGTCCCTGGCAATCAGGATGCTGTGGTTTGCGAGTCCGAAAACCACCCCCTCTTTCATTGCCAGCAAGGCGGGATTGTCGACTGGCTTACGGCTTATCTCGTTAACAACACGAAACACGTGCTCGAGCGGTTGACCTCGCGCCTCTTCAAGCTTCCACCCGGTGAGTCTTTCGGCAACAGGATTCAAGAATGTTACAGCTCCATTCCTGTCAGTCGTGATAACTGCGTCTCCGATGCTTAATAGTGTTACCTCCAGCCATCCGTGCTCCTGACGGAGTGCTTCCTCCGAACGCCTGCGCAGGACCATATCTCTGATCATAATTACCAAAACGGCGCAAGCGAGCACATTAGGAATGATCAGCATTACATTCACACTGCTTCCTTGCTTGCTGGCTTGATAGGACACGAAGCTGTTGATAAGAAGAAGCGCCAGGGCAAGGGCGAGGCCACCGAAGACGCTTCTGTCAGTAGACCACTTCATTTTGTCAGCGGGTCCCTTTTCGTTTAAAAAACAATGCTTATCTTTCAGTGCACGTTTTCATTGACCGGTGAATAGTGTTTTCTCATCCACAAAGCAAAGCCCATTGCCAAAAGGTGGTTTGTCGGAGCTCCAGTTGCTTCACCAGGCAACCGCATACCTTCCGCGACGCGGATCCGCTCCTGCTGCGGACACACGGGTTCGCGGGTTGTAAACGATTACAGTGGGCGCAGACAGAGTGCCCCATGCGGATTGGAGTTTCACCTTGTGGCCACGAGCTTTCAGCACGGCAATGGTGTTCTCCGGAATCCGCGATTCGAGATTGAGGGAGCCAGGGAGAAACTCATGATTATCAAAGGAGCTGACAAAATGTTGGGTGTCAAACCGGGGTGCTTCAACGGCTTCCTGCGGGTTCATGCCAAACTCAATAATATTCAGGAACACCTGTAACAGCGCCTGATCCTGATTGTCGCCGCCCGGGGTGCTCAAGACCATAAACGGTTCTCGATTCTTTAAGACGATCGTAGGCGTCAATGTGATACGCGGACGCTTGCCAGGGGCCACGACATTTGGGCTGTCGGCGTCAGTTAGAGCCGACTGCAAGCGTTGGCCCATCAAAACTCCCGTGTTGCCAGCTACTACTGCGGGTAACCAGGCACCGCTAGGTGTGGCGCTGAAGAGGTTACCGTCCTTGTCGATCACATTCACGCAAGTGGTGTCATTGGCCCGTAAGATATCCGTGACCGCTGAGAACTGACCCACTTGTTTGGTGGCACTGGCAAGCACCGGCCTCATGTTCAGCGGATCGCCTGGTTGTTGATTCAGCGAGGCATGTTCCATTTCGATCAGAGGTCTACGGAGTGCGGCATAGTCTTTTGACAGCAGCTCCGTTGAAGGGATCTTTACAAAGTCGGGGTCCCCGTAATAGCGATCCCGATCAGCCAAGGCCAGTTTCAGCGATTCAGTAAGCGTGTGGATGTAATCAACTGAGTTGTGACCGAGCTTTTTCAAGTCATATCCTTCCAGCAGGTTTAATGTCTCTACGAGCGCCGGCCCCTGGGTCCAAAAGCCGGCCTTAAAGACCTCGTAACCGTGATAATCGGCTTTGACCGGTATACCCACTTTGCCGTGAAAGCGAGCCAAATCAGCGGCCGTGAGTAATCCACCGTTCTGCTCCATGTACCGGCCGATGTTTTGACCGACCGCTCCTTTATAGAAATGGTCGCGTGCAGCTATAAGAGCGGCATGCCTTCCTCGCTTAGCCGCTCGCCTTTCCGCATCCACGATTCCTCGCAATGTGTGCGCGAGCTCCGGCTGGATAAAGAGATCGCCAACTTGCGGCACGTCGCCATTCGGCAAAAATATACGTTTAGCATCAGGCCACTGCGAAAAGACTGAAGAGCGCGTCTGGATGTATTGCACGCGAAGTTCATCAATGGGAAAACCATCGGCTAGTTCGATAGCGGGCTGCATCACTTCAGCGAGTGACTTCATGCCAAACGCATCGAGGGCCAGCACACATGCCTCGAGGACTGCCGGTACAGTAGCGGCGAGTGGCCCCGTGGAGGGAATCACGCCGGCTTTCGCCCCGGCCATAGTGGCAATGCCGTCAGTTTTAGAGCGATTTAAGAAGAACTCGCGGGTAGCTTTCAGTGGTGCTGGACCAAGGCCTTCGATCACCGCAACGTCTTTGCCCTTCAACTTGATGAGTATCGGCACCTCGCCGCCGAATGAGAAATGCGAAAACTCTATGACGGAGGCCGCCAGTATCGTCGCAACGCCGGCATCTACAGCGTTTCCCCCTTTCTGAAGAATCCTCAATCCTGCTTCCACAGACAGTGGGTGTCCGCCAGCGACGACGCCTCGTTTTCCCCGCACTACGGGGCGGAACGTGTCAGCGTGCGATATTGAAAGCGGCGGCGCGGCAAGGAAGAGAGTGGCTAACGCTAGAAGGGCCAGAATCAATCGCTGCATGGTTGATCGCCTTTCGCAGGTGCGGCGAATTGTTATCCGGATTGATCTAGCGAGTCAATGGGAGTGGTCAATTGTCCGTGGTCCGTGTTCATTGGTTAGTATCAGACCCCCTAAGACACCATTTGGTGTCTTGAAGAGTTCCTATGGGGGTGCGGGTTAGGCCAAAACTGAAGCTCCACGACGCTAAAAGCGTGTGGTGTCTTGTAGAGGACTGGCCATGGACAACTGATCGCGGACAAAAGATAAAGAGAGGGCGCCGACCTCCCCCAAGACCGGCGCCCTTGCCTTTATCTCAGTTCTCCCCATGGAGAATTTAACGATGGCACATGTTAAACCTTGCCGTGGTTTATTAGGTTGCGACGAGCTTACAAAGCTTTAACGAGGCTGTGACAAAAAGATGGCAAAGATTGCACAGCGCAGCCAAGGGACATTGCCTCCCGCCAAGGACTTTCCTTCAACGAACAGATCAAGAGGATCCATAAGCTTCGAAAAGCCCGCGAAAGAGTGGTTGAGTGTGTACTTTCCCATACTTCTCCCGGTAAGATTGGCGACTTTGCAGGAGGACACTCTAGTGCCAGCGAAAATCGCTCCTTACGGATCCTGGAAGTCACCAATTACTTCTGATCTTATTGCCGGCGGCTCCATAGGTTTGAATCAGCCAAGAATTGATGGGCAGAACATCTACTGGGTCGAAATGCGACCTTTAGAGGCCGGCCGGCAGGTGATCGTTCGAAGGGATGCCTCAGGCTCGATAATCGATGTGAATCCCGCACCGTTTAACGCTCGCACGCGCGTGCATGAGTATGGTGGCGGCGATTACACGTCGGGTAGCGGCACCGTCTATTTCTCCAATTTTGTCGACCAGCGACTTTATGCCCAAAGTGAAGGCGTGTTGCCGGAAGCAATCACTCCGGCAGCTGCTACGCGCTACGCGGACCCCGTGATAGATGAGACGCGCCAGCGGCTAATTTGTGTGAGAGAAGATCATACGAATTCCGCCGAGGAGGCGATAAACACGATAGTCGCTTTGGGCCTGGGACAGAATAAAGACTGCGGCCAGGTGCTGGTTGCAGGTAACGATTTCTATTCATCCCCACGTATCAGCCGAGATGGGAGGCAATTGGCCTGGTTAACCTGGCGGCACCCCAACATGCCCTGGGATGGCGCCGAACTCTGGCTGGCGGACTTGAAAGCAGACGGTTCGATTGGAAGCGCTGCTTGCGTTGCAGGAGGACCCGAGGAATCGATCTTCCAGCCTGAATGGTCGCCCGATGGTCTCCTTTACTTTGTCTCAGACCGCACTGGGTGGTGGAATCTTTACCGACTTCGAAGCGGAGGTCGGGGTGAGGCCGTTTGTAAACTCGACGCCGAATTCGGGATGCCACAATGGGTTTTTGGTATGTCCATGTACGCCTTTGAATCAGCCGAACGCCTTATCTGCAGCTATATCGAAAAGGGCGTTTCCCGGCTTGCATCAATAGATACCCGCCGTAGCGAGTTGCGAAAGATTGACACCTCTTACACTGACATTACATATGTGAGCTCTTCGGCAGGCCAGGCGGTATTTCGTGCCGGCTCACCTGTTGAATTACCATCGATTGTTCGCCTGGACCTCAACCGGAACCGTTTTGAAATACTGCGCCGGTCAAATGGCCTGGGGCTCGATGCAGAATATATTTCAGTTCCTCGCCTGATTGAGTTTCCCACCTCCGCAGGCCTCACTGCCCACGGTCTCTTTTATGCACCACTCAACAAAGATTATCGGGCTCCTGAGGGAGAGCTGCCGCCTTTGTTAGTCAAGAGCCACGGTGGCCCAACCTCCGCGGCAGGGACCGCGCTCAGCCTTCCTATTCAATATTGGACCAGTCGCGGCATCGCGGTGCTGGACGTGAATTACGGGGGAAGCAGCGGGTATGGCCGGGCGTATCGTGAACGCCTAAATGGAAACTGGGGTGTCGTAGATGTAGACGACTGCGTGAACGGCGCGAGTTATCTTGCAGCACTTGGCGAAGTTGATGGCGGCCGGTTGATGATCACCGGCGGCAGCGCGGGGGGCTACACTACGCTGTGTGCTCTTACGTTTCGCAATAGTTTCAAGGCTGGCGCCAGCCATTTTGGTGTTAGCGATGCCGAGGCGCTTGCCAGGGAGACCCACAAGTTTGAGTCTCGTTATCTTGATCGCCTCTTTGGTCCTTACCCGGAACGAAAGGACATCTATTATAGCCGGTCTCCGATCAACTTCATTGACCGGCTCTCTTGCCCGGTAGTGTTTTTCCAGGGTCTGGAAGATAAGGTAGTGCCGCCAAACCAGGCGGAGTTGATGGTTGCCGCGCTGCGCAAGAAGGGAATTCCTGTGGCCTACGTTGCTTTTGAGGGCGAACAACATGGGTTTCGCCAGGCGAAGAACATCAAACGTTCACTCGACGGTGAGCTTTACTTCTATTCGAAGGTTTTTGGATTCGAACTTGCAGACGCGGTAGAGCCACTGGAGATCGAGAACCTGGCGTGATCTGGCGAGCGTGTCTTTCGTGCGCGCACTCGGTGCCTTAGCGAACAGGACTGTCGGCAATCGTGGCAGCTCCACCAGCATGATCTCCGGCGCGCAAAACTGAGCTCTGATCGATGAAGAAAGATTGTTTGCCGGTCTTACCGTATTCCACGGGTGCCGCACTCGCCTCGAAGCCGGTGCCGTTGATATTAACTTCAATCCTATAGCCGTATCTTTCCAATGATTCACGGCTGACCAATCCCTGAGAGATGAGCTCATCAAGGCCTCCAAAGCGACCATCACCGGAAGTCGCTTTATAGGTTTCTTCAGCACTGGCGATGGTTCGAAGCACGCTCTGGGCAACAGCTTCGTTAGTCAACATAGGTGAAGCGCTTACCTCACCGGAAATGCCTGCCACTGCCAACATGACCAGACTTCTGGGAATATGTATCTCATGAAGCACGGCTGACCCTTCGTTTGAAACCGCGTAGGTGACAGGCTGGGCCACTGGGCTCAAGCGTGCTAGCAATTCTTGCATATTCTCATTGTTAATCTTCTGAACAAATGAGGTGTAGCTCTCCATCAAACTTGGTGAAACATAAATCTGGCCCAGCAGATGACGTGGTTGCCATTGCGTACCGTTTCGGAAATGATTATTGCCGCCTAGCGTGTCGTGATTCGAATAAGAATCCACAATGTGACGCAGCGCCTTCGCATCGGAGGAGATTAATAGAAAGTCTTCGATGAAGAGGTAAGAGAAGAGATCACCATAAGAAACTAGTTCAGTACCTTCACGCTTCTCAGTTTGGGCCAGGAGAGTAACTCCTTTAAACCCAAACGACTGAATAATCCTGGGCAACAGATCGTGCGCTGCTTCTTTATTAGTCAGTGAAACGGCGATCACCGGAGCTGTCTGGACGTATGTTTTCTCAATAAAGCTGTTGTCACTGGATTCTTCCACAGGCGCGACGGTTTTCGGTGGTCCAAGATCCACTGCCTTCATTGGCAGACTGACAGCCAGCTCGCTTCCCAGGAGTGGTAACAACTCTTCTTTGAGCTTTATTCCAAGCCTCTTTTCCAGGGCGGCGAATGGTGTCTCGCGTGTATGATCCTTTGCCGCCTCTACTCTAAAGCCGGCCATCCGATCATTCTCCCGCGCCAGAGCCTTAAGCAGGCGCTCGTAGATCTGCCCGTAATCCAGCGAAACGGTGACTAGCAATTCCGTATCTGCTGGAAAGATTGAAGGAGCCACAGGCGAGAGTGGGGGTCCGGAAATCAACTGAGGAATAAATGGGATGAGTGAACGTTTACGAGCCTCATTATTAATCAGCAGCAAGCGCAGATCGTAACTCTCTGATTCCAAAGCTATTCCCGCTGCCAGTGCTGCCGGCCAGCTTGGCGCTCCTCCAGTCAGTAGCGGGAAAATCGAACTTAACGCCTGAGTAGGGTCGGGACCTGATTCGTCAGAGCCTTGTGCATTGGCTACGGCTTCCTCTGGTGATGGTATTACGGTCGGCGACGGCGGTTGAGATTCTTCAGGCGTTGATACGATCACAGGAGGAGTTTCAGGAGCCGGCGTTGCAGCTACGTAGGAATCGTTGGAGCTCACTGTTCCGGCTTGACCATTCGTTGGTGCCGTGCTCACACGCACTGAAGATTCGGGTGTGACCGGGCTCTGCGGCGCATTCTTATCTTCAAGGGCGACATTGAAATAGAGAAAGATCGGTTCAGAAGTGAATCTGTCGTGCGCCATCCGAAAATTCTCGTCTTCCGCCAGCAAATTGCTGCCCTTCGGTCGCAGGTCGCCGAAAGCAAACCTGCCGGCGCTTATAAGCACGAGCGAACCAGTTTGACTCACTGAATAGGATGGCGCGGTTGGTTGGCTTTCAGATGGGCCCTGCGTGCCGGTGGTTCTTTTCCCGCTCTCAGGCGAAGGCACCGACTTAGACTCCGAAGCGGCTAACACCTTGGTGAGAAACTTCCGTAACTGTGGCTCAAATTTCTGAGCGTCTTCTACGGAGGGGAATTCAACGGCGCATATGAACTGTGGCAACCTGGGCCCTGCAGGCCATGTGGCGAACATCATGCGCGCGCCTGAGAGCTCCAGCGCGTGATTATGCAGCCACTTCACAATTGTCTTAATTTCGCGCGGAGGAGACGCGAATTTCATCACTGGATCCAAAGTATCGTTTACACCGGCAGCGTCGATCAATTGGCCCACTCCTCTGACTTCAACGTAGACCTTGTAACTATCGGAAGCGAGCAACGTTTCGAAAGTAGGGAGAGGCTCCTGCGGCACAGACCTCGACACACCTCTGATTGGAGAGGAACCCGATTTTCGATGCTGGGCAATGATCGTGAATGAAAAAAGCGATAGCGCCAACATTACGCCAACCACGCGTGTGCTGATTTGGGCTGCTTGCATTGAGAAGTTCCTTTGGCCCGCGGTGAAGAAGTGCGACGGAAGGTCTCTGCGGGAGACATTGGCAATACTCCGTCATTGCGTTTGGGAAATCAAGTAGTTTTTCTTTTTGGTGTGCGGCGATACTGGGCCACCCGGCGCCATACAGAAACTTCACCTTCCGCTAGAATGAGGCGGCTAACGGCGTTATAGGCCGCCGCATATGCCGCCCGCAATTCTTCGCGCCCGCGCGAGCCCGACAACTGAACTTCCAACTCTGTGTTAGAGAGGTTTCTCCCATCCGCGTAGCGTGCAACTAGTGGTCCTTCACCAGCGATGAACAGGGCGAGTCCTTCAGCCAACCAGCGAGGCGCGCTACCCTCTGCTATTACGTCAATCGCAACATGCGCCAGCTCGTGGCGAAGTGTTGTGTCAAGTACTCCGCGACGGCGAAGTAGTTGAACAGGTTGCAGCTCAATCCGTTTCCCATTTGTGGCCGCTGCCGACCACCACGGCTGGCCGGTGCGCGCCGTGAACTCGCCGGTTGTTTCATTGACATAGAGTTCCAAAAGTGGCAACTGCACCTCCACACCTGCGGTAGTCAGACGGGCAAGCAACTGCTTTCGACCCGATTCAAGACTCTTCAACACCTTTTCTGCTTCAGCGCGCGAAAGCGAACGCGGAAAGCTCAAGCGAAAGTGCTCGCTCGAAAGAACGTTGCGGCTGCTCGAAGGACTACTACTTAAGAACAGATCGTGCCCAGCAAGCAGAAGTGCATCTTGTCGGCCGGCTCGGTTAGTCCATAACAGATCGGCGGAGGCGTTGCCCATTTCCCTTTCTCTCCATCCCCGTACTCCCACTTCCAGGCCTGGAAAGTACTTTGCCAAGATTGCCGTATAAGTAGCGCCGCGCCCGGCCATTACGTGCGCGCCTTCCTGGCAAAGCCCCAACCCGTGTCCGAAGCCTGTGCCGTGGAATACAAATCCTGCGCCATTGCATTCCACGTCGAAGCGTGAGCTCTTGAGCAGATGCCAACCAAGTTTCCGTCCTACGATGATCTTGAGATCCCAGCCGCTGACGGTTCGATGTCCGTCGCCTTCGAGGGCGATCAATTCAACGCGTCCCGTGGCATCTCGCTTTAGGATCGAAAGCTTGCGGATTGTTTTCCCGACATCTGTGCGTGAATCACCGCTCAGTGCTGTAGCCAACTCCGTGTTGGAGATTACGTCCGTCCACTCATAGTGAGGTCCCGTGGCGCAGTAATCGTCGACGACGCCGTGCAGGTAAGCTACAGGCTTGCCACCCCAGAGCCTCTGCACGTCTGCTGTCATGCCGCCGCACGATGCGCTGAAATAAGAATCGGCAACTTGCCCTGTGTTCTCGAGCAGGACGAGACCCTGAGTACTGCGCACAGCCGCAAGCACAGCCTCTCGTGGCTGGAAAACACGCCCAGAGGTTGAAATGACAAAGCGCTGACAGTGGGTTGTGCTACAAAAATCGAACCCTTCAGGCCGGTGCCGGCCCAGATTTCTCACGGCGTATGTGCGGGCAGCGACGGCTAGCGCCTTCAGAGCTTCTGGTTCATTCTCAGTGCTTCCTTCTGCCGTGACCACACCAAGCACATAATCTTCAAGTGAGAGTGTATGCGTCAGGTTCTCGCGAACGAGGTGAACTCTAACAGTGTTATTGGCTGTCGAACCCTCCACATCATCTGGTTGATTGCGCGTTACTTCGGAAGCGCGCGTCGCTCCAGCCCAGCGCGCGTACTCAGCCAACACGACTCCGGCAGCTTCCGCAGCCTGTGCTCCGTTGGCTCGTTTGAGAAATACGAGCACGGCCAACACGATGCTCTCAGGCGACATTGTCTGGTCATCAGCAGCAAACCCCACAAACCAACCATGCGTGCGAAACTCATCGGGTTGGGCTGCTGTCCCCGTCTTGCCAAAAACCTGTATAGGAAGCGAGGAGAGTTGAACGCGTCGTGCTGAGCCATTGATGACTGCGCCACGCATTCCGTTGATGATTAACTCACGATGCGTTGGCGCAATGTTGAGCTTCGCGCGTAACGATGTTTGCTCGTCACCACCAAGATGTGGCGTTAGCAGCTTGCCCCCATTCACCAGCGTTGAATAGGCAGTCAACAACTGAATCGGTGTCGACTGAAAGCTTTCACTCTCACCCAGAGAGTTGCGGGGATCGTGCTTACCGGAAACCAGTGTGCCAACTGACTCTCGTGCGACGCCGGCTCCCGTGGTCCGGCCGAAGCCGAAGGATGCCAGAACCGAACTCAAGGTACTCTCGCCAAGCTTCTCACCCAGCCTGCCGAAATAGTAGTTGCAGGAATAAGCAATGGCCGCGGAAGGATCCAGTGCCGGTAAGTTGCGTGGATGCGCGCAGACGGTTGAGAAATCCTGGTTTGAATAATGCTCGCGGCAAAGCAAACGCGAGTTCTTCGTGATCAGCCCAGATTGCAAGGCAGCCAGAGTTACGAATGGTTTAATAGTGGAGCCGGGCGTGTACTTACTTTCAAACGCGATGGTTGGGTTTATGACAGTGCGCAAGCGGCCCGACTGCGGATTCATGACGATGACCGTGCCCTCGTGCTCTCCGAGTGCCGCGGCAGCGGCCCGTTGTAACGCCAAATCGACCTCGGCCGCAGTGGGTGCCGTTATCGCTCCCGGACTATTCGCGGGGAACGAGGTTCTGTGAGGCGAGAAGAGGGCATACACAGAGACGACCGCAATAACGCCAACCAGGCAAAGGGAACCACTTGGCGAAATGTTAATGGATTTTGCCAACATCTCAGTAAGTTTCGGAGCTAAGTCCATAGCACTGCTCGGATTGGAACTTGTGCAGGCGCGTGAAAGTGCTCAGCGTCGCCACCCAGCCGAGCAACGAGGTGAAAATGGCAAGTCCGAGCCGGCCAGTAAAGACCCCAAACTCGCTCCATTGACCCTGAAATGGTAAGTGTACAAAGAGCAGAACGCATGGGACCGCTGCGAAAAGCACCAGACCGATTGAGTAGAGAAGAACAGACTCAGGGGAGAATGCTCGGACCACTATCTGTCGAAACTTTCCCAACCAATCGCGTGCTCCACCTCTAATGGCAGCTAACAAATCGCTGTCGAATGTTTCCAGCCACACATGAATCATAATCAGCGGAAGGACAACAGCAAAGAGAATAGTCCGCAAAGCGGCAAACGATACCAGGGTCCATTTATTTGTGGCATTCTCAATGGACATCTGGCTAGTCGTATATTCACCTGAGAGTCGCAACTGCCACCGGTTTGTCAACCACAATAGGGCTAATCCAATCGCAATTACGGGCAGTGCGGTCAACGCGAGTTTGCACGATTCTTTGAGCGTGGGATACCAACGTATTCGTCCATCTCGTGCCTGACCCATGACAGTCGCCTGCAAGAGGAAGAAGATGAAGGGAGCTGCGGCCGCGAAAAGGAGAGTCGCGAGAACCTGAATGGCCGTCGCCTCGCGCGTGGCTATGAATCCATACAGAGTAGCCAGTAGCAGCAGATAAAGTGCTCCCATAATGGCCACCGTTTGCCACTGTCTTGCCAGTTCCCGGAATGTGATTAGAAAGGAGTTAAGTGAGTTCTTCAGCATTGTGGTTCGCCTCGGCGGTCTTTGTAACGACGCGCGCCCTAAGAATGGACATCTCTTATCGTTTATCAAGTATTCGCAAATGAGCGTTGTTTGTGTTCGTTTGCACCGTAGGTTGATACATCAACTCAGCCCGAGCCGGCGCCGATCGAAACTCGCCCGGCACTTCGACGCGCATGGCATACTGCAAAGTCGCGTCGCCATCAAAATAGTTGAGAAAGAAAACGGTCTTCTCGTCGCGAAACTCGCGAGCGCTGTACCATTCGCCCCATCCGCTCGAATAGCCCAGCGTAAAATTCTCAAACCGGGAGAGCTGTTCACAGCCCGCCGGAATCGGGTCTTCAATCATCAGGTATTGCCCACGCGCGCCTGAGACATGGAGCCGGGCTACGATCAGATCTCCGGAGCGCAGTTCACCTGTCAACGGCTCAATGGTCCAGGCCGGCCGGCCCTGCGAGTTTTGGTTGATTCTGAATCGGAAGTACTCGCGTGTCAGTGCCAGGTCGCTCGAAGCCTGGGCCTGCACCTCTTCTTCGCCGCTGAAATACTCGAGTGTGGTTGAAACGTATAGTGCACCGCGTCCACGCTTGACTATTCGTATCTGGTTTTCGCTGCCCACCTCTTTGGCCTGGCGTGTGATCGTGAACGATTGAGCATTTTCAAGGTCTACGCTTGTGACGTGCTTTGCGAGCACCTGTTCGCCATTGAGGTAAACAGTCAGGTCGAAGTCAGGGGAAAGTTCGTTACTTACCTTTAAATAGTCGGTCAATCCAAAAACTGCAAATGCGGTCTCTTTGGTTGAAACCCAGTAGTAACCATTGCGCCGATTCTTGACCAACCACCGGGCAGCCTTCGGTAGCACTGAGCTTTGCGGGGCAATCTGCGCCAGCGCCTTCACCGAGAGTGCGGTGGCTTCAATGTCCAATGGCACATCGCTTCCGTAATTGTTTCGTCGATTGGTTTGCCAATGAGCATCAAACTCGTTAACGCTGGCCGAGGCTTCGATCTCGGTAGCAATGACGGCCATGCGACTGTCGCCACGTTGTTTCAGAGAGAGTGCCAGCAAGGCACGGCCGTATGGTTGCAGTCTCGTGTGCTGGCCGTAGAGCCCCTCCAGATATCGCGAATCTGAATTACCACTCTCGATGAGGGCGTAAATCATGAAGGCTCGCGTTTCCGCGTCGATTGGATTTCCATCGTCGGAGCGATTTTGAGCGAGAAGGCCGCTCAACTTTTCCCGCGCACGCTGCAGGCGCCACTGCTCGGTTTGGAAGCCGGCGCGATTCGCAAGCGCCAGGCCATCAACCACGTAGGCGGTCATAAAGGCATCGGTAGTGTCATCCTTCCACCATCCCCAACCACCATCGGCGTGTTGATAGCTGTATAGCCGATCGAGTCCCTGCTGCACTTTTTTCGGGAGATCATTGTTGGCACGGAGCCGAGCGGTTTGCACATCTCTCAATGTCGCGGCGACGATTACATTCGGCAGGAAGCTCGACATTGTCTGCTCGGTGCATCCATAGGGGAAACTGGTGAGGTAGTCGAGGGCGCCAAACAGTGTGCCGGCAATAGAAGGCGCGGCTTCAATACGGAGCTTGCGAGCCTGAACATCAGGATGTGCCGGAATGTTGAGCGAGACGGTCTGGTCGCTATCGTTATTTGTAATCGCAAGTGAACTCCCAGTAGTCTGCTTCAGACCATGGGGAACGATCTGCATACTCATCTCGACGGCGTCAGACTCCTTATCGGTCAGCGCTTTCGCCAGCAAACGCAAGTCGCCCGGCTGCTGCGCTTTGATAAGCCAATCAACGCGATGCTCGCCATTCTGAGAAATGGTCACTGTCTGAGTTGCGGCATTGAGCAGCTGGGCGCCAGTCAGCTCGAGTGAAATATGAGTACTTTTAGGGCGAGTAAGAAAATTGTGAACGACACCGGAGATGGTTGCGGTATCTCCCGCCGTCAGGAAACGCGGCATTTCCAGGCGCATGATTACGTCTTTTCGCGCCACTACTTTCTCAATGGCCGCGCCAACCCGTGTATCCGCCGTGACGGCCCGGGCCGTGGCCCGCCAGGTGGTCAGGTTATCAGGCAGCTTGAAGCTGGTGGTAGCTTTTCCATCCGAACCTGTAATCAGGTCAGCTTGCCAGAAGGCAGTGTCTTTGAATTCACGACGGATGGTGGGCTCAGCGAGCGCATTCTCGTTTTTGAAGTCTGCCAGCTGATAGCTGGATTTCGTCTTCGCAAGATCGACCGGTTTATCACCGGCGTAGCCCGTAAACTGATAACGAATTGCGAGAGTGGTCTGTACCTCATTGTAGCGGTGCCCATAAAAATTCCGCTTGATATTCGTGGCGGTCTCGGGCTGGATGCTGTAGATAGCTTCGTCGACTATTCCCAGACTCACTTCCGTGTTTGCCGCCGGTGAGCCGTCGGCATTGCGGGCCAGAATTGTATAAGAAGCAACATCGCGAGGCTTGTACTCCTTCTTGTTGGGCAAGATGTCGAGCTTAAGCATCCGATCCCGAGCAGGGACGCCCAACAACTGGCTCTGCTCAAACAGATCATCATTTTTCACGTAGGAAACATTCAAATAAACGTTGGGAGCGTAACGGCGTTCGATCGGAACATCGATAATCAAAGAACGTCCGGGTGCATCGATCTGTCTGGCGCTGAGGACGTTGCCCAACTCCACAGTCACTAGCAGATGCGTTTTTTCCCCAGGCAGCATCGCGAGCACATGAGCAGTTTCACCGGGCCGATAAGATTTCTTGTCGGGAACGAGTTTGATTGGTGTCGCCTCGCCCTGGCCGTAACCAAAGTCGGCCCACTCGCCCTTGCGATCTGGTGCCCACAGGTAGCCACCACGATTAACCACCTGACCTCCTTTCTCATTGATTATCGTTTTAAGGTAGATGTAACCAGGTGAGGGAACTGTAAATTCATAGACTGCTTCGCCGGATGAATCCGTAGTCACTTCCGTACTGGCGAGTTCACGTTCATGCGAAACATAGTCATAGGTTTTGTATCGATAGCCGTTATTTTCCTCTTCCCGTTCAATTCTCTCCCATCGTTGTTCGATGAATTTGAGTGTCAGAGTTTGTGCCACGCGTTTGCCCGTATAGTCAGCGGTTCTGATGTGTATCCTGGCGCTCTCACCCGCATAGTAGATATAGCGCTCCGGGCGAGCATCAGCCACTACACGCCCACGAGTACCAACAAAGCTGGCGCTGCCTTGCATCTCGCGTCGTGAGGAATCGGTAACCTGGGCTTGCAGAGTATAGGAATAATCCCACTCGTCATTCTCCTCCCCTTCCGGCACTTGAAACTGAACGGTCAAATGTCCGCCGGCATTAAGCCGAGCCTCTTCTTCCGCAACCAGACTGTCGCCGTAATAGCCATAATCGGAATCATCGTCTGTTTCGTTATCCGGCCCAGCACCATCGTCAAACTCGTCTGTGGCGTTCTCCTGCATCCACCAGTGGTAATAACGTGAGCGATATATGTAATAGTGGACATCAGCATTCGCGACGGGAGCGCCAAAGAAATAGCGAGCGTCGATCGAAAAAGAGACTTTCTCTCCAGCAGACGCGAACTGGATAGGCCCTGTGACCTTCACCTTGAACTCGGGCTTCTTATATTCCTCCACCGCGAAATAGGAACTGGCTTTTGCGCCATCGGCCGTGGCGACGATCTGATAACTTCCCAGCGGCGCCTCCTCTCCAATCTCCACTTCGCCATTGAAGGTTCCACGCGAGGAGAGTGGCAACTCGCGTTCAAGAATCTTGCCGTTGTTCGCGTCCTCAATTGTGACTGACACGCTTTGTGAATTCAGCAGTTGGTAGCCCTGTTTGGTCCAACGGCGCAGAATTCCCTTGAAATAGACCTTCTGCTGAGGGCGATAGACAGGCCTTTCCGTGTATATGTAGCTGACGAGGTTAGGATCGTACTCACCGTCGCCGCCGAAGCCTCCGTAGTAGAAGGAGTCAGGGTCTGAAATTACGAAATTGTTACCCTCACGGGCCATTACCAGATAACTTATTCTAGCCTCGGTCTCTTCCTCATCCAGGGCTTCAGAGGGATCTACGTTCCTCTTTACGGGGATCTCTGTTCGGAAGAGCCCGCTCTTATCGGTCGCGCCACTGATCAGACTGGTTTGGCCTCGAGATACTTCAATACTCACATTGCCATGTGGCGCACCGGTCTCGCGACCTACGACATAGACGAGCAGTTCACCGTCTCGTGAGGTTTTCTGGACCATCGTCAAGTCAGTAACGATAGCTATTGAGTAGGCACGCAGATCTCCATTGACCGCCTCCACCAAATACACGCCCGACTCGCGCCTGCCGAGAGAGATCTTTTGGCTTTCATATTGACTCTCGTTAGCAGGCAACCGCTCACGCCACGCGCTCGCAAGTTGGTCGGGATTTAGTAGTGGCACGCGAGCGTAATCGGCGACATTGAGAGGGGTTCGCAACGGCTGGTACGACTGGCGGAACTTCTGGTTGAATTTTTCCCGGTGCTCGCGCTGCAATTGTTTGCGAACATAAGTCTTGATTGCCGAATTAAGATAGGTTTTGAACGAATGGGTTCGTTCCAGGATAGATACGCCATTGAGGTAACTACGCGAGACCTCGGCTTTCTCTTCATCACCAATCTGATGGGGGTTATCCAGTTGCTTGAAAAAACGATTGGCATCTTTGATGCGATAGACACGGAAGTCGAGATAGCTGATGTTCTGGTAACTGGTCCAAAGTTGCGCCTGCTCGCCGGGGGCAAACGTGCGATTGGTGTTTAATGAAAAATAGGGTTCCCCATTCGTGGCATTCTGCTCTGCCGGCTTGGCTAACGGCGACTGGCTTTGATAACGCCAGAAACTAAAACCAAAAATGAGCAGGAGAAGAGAAAAATAGACAGCTATGGGTTCTGCTTTTCGCACGAACCACTGTTTAAATAGAGGGCCCAGGTGAGTCATTGTTCATTAACCTCAATCGAGGATCTTCAAGCGATAAAAGCCGAGAAAATTCCTATTGCTGTCCACAGGCCGCCAGCGCTTGTCAGGGTGGAAATCCAGTACTGAAAGCTGAACTTTTTTGACAGTGCCCTTGTCTGTGGCGGATAAGCCTGTGTGATAGACCACAAAGTCATTGACGCCATCGCGGTCGCTCTCCGAGTTGCCAATAAAGATCATCACGTGATAAGGAAAACGTTGTACCCATGGCTGATAGAAAAAAAGCAGATCGCCGGGCTGAGCATTGCGGCGATCGCGGCCGATGAATGTGCTATTGAATTCCTTTAAGGTCCGGGCATCGGCGAATTCCGAAAAATTCTCCCGCTGCGGATCGTTAGCCATGAGTGGCTGCGCGTTGGTGCGAAAGAGTTTTTCCTTAAGTGGGCCCGACTCGAGGTTATAGGCGGTTACGTCCGGAGCTATCACGTCGTAACCCGAGCCCATCCTTTGTAGCCAGGTTCGGTCGTGGGGCCGTAACGCCTCGCGCCAGGCAAATCGAACCAATCCGGCGCAATCCCTTTGTTCGGAATTCCACTGGTCACTAAGCCGGTAAAACTGCATTTCGGCAATGAACCGGAACCAGCGACGAAAGTTTCCTCGATCCTGGAAGCTTTGAAGCTCGGTAGCGTCGGGCATACCATCCCCGTCGGAATCTGCAGCAAGCAGGCTGGCTGATGCAGGCCCAGTAGGTAACTTCTTTTTGGCCGGTCTTGTGCGAGAGAAAGCAGGTCTTCGCAGATTACTGGTTACGTCTAAGATTCGCTCTCGCCAAAAGACGGAGAAAACCAGACTCAGGCAAAACAGTGGCGCAAATAGGGTCAGTCTCTTGTTTGTCAGCCCCAACATCACCGGGGATTTTGGCCCCCGAGCCTGCAAAGATCGACGCGGCGTGAAACAGTGCCTGGCCAGGTTAGCCCCCCGTCACCTGCGGCATGGTACGGAGGGAATTCATGTGGCTACCCACAGTTCCGCAGCGCTGTACGGCTAAACATCCCTTTCGACTAATGTTTAACCCCAACTTTTACTGGTGCGAATTGTCCGGGAACTGCAAATGGCCGGCCCTGAAAAAAGAGTTTGCAAATTCCGGCAGGCACGGTTAGATTGGGCCCCGGCTAATCGTCAAAAACGGCTGCAGTCCTCGCCAAGACCAGGTGAGAGCGACAGACGTAAAGGTCTGTCGACATTAAGCGCTGGAGGTAGAACAAGTGCCGACCGGAACATGCCCCGAATGCGACGCTGACATCCATGTTGACACGGACGCTGATAAGGGCGATATCGTCTCGTGTGAGGAATGCGGGACGGACCTTGAACTCGTTGGACTCGATCCCGTCGAACTGGATATTGTTGAAGAAGAAGATTACGACGAGGACGAGGATGAGGACGAGTATTGAGGAACAAACAGAAGCAGCAGCAGAAATAGACTAGATTGCCAGCACCTGATTTTTTGCCAACTGCCAACTAATTACTGATCACCTCAGGATTTAGACCATTCGCTACTGTCCACTGGCCTGATAGCCGGGCCGGCTCTGGCGCAAGTTTAGTCCGCTTGGACCTTCCACTTTAATACTGTGAAACTGCCCATCGCGACGTTTTTCATCCGGGGGATAAAACGCAAGCACGTAGGCAGAAGTCACCTCTTCCGCCAGCGCGCGGAACAGGAGTCCATAATCCTTTTCATCGGCGTAAGCACTTCGTCCTCCGGTAGACTCTGCCAGTCCACTCACATCGAGGGGCGTCGGCAAAGGTGATTGAGCAGAGGCTGGCAACATCCGTGAATAAGAAGGCAACGTAACTACATAAATGCTAACGTCCGCCGCGTTGGCCCTTTCAATAACTGTCTTTGCAGAAACAGTGTCACCAACAGGAAAGCCGTCAGTTACTACCACAACAGCACGCTTCAGCAAGCGTCGCTGCTGTGTTCGCGGGGCGTGGCGTACCAGCAGACGGATGGCATCGTCAACTGCATCATAAGTATGCGTGGAGAGGCCATTCGGTTCACGAGTAATTCGGTCGAAAGCACGATCCAGTTTCTCTGTTTGAGAGGTAAATTTCTGTAGTACCTTGACGTTCATACCAAAGCTCATGACAGAAAAAACTGCCGGATGATCTGACAGCCTGGCTGAGAATGTTTGCAGCGCCGCCCGCAGTCGCTCCATCTCCTCAACACTCATGCTGCCCGAGATGTCCACGGCAAATACAATGGCCAGTGGTCGACGTTCACCGCTGCGGTTCTCCATATGAAAAAATGAGACTGGTTGTTGCACGCCATCCGAAAACAGTTTGAAATCTTCCCGCGTCAAATTTCGCACTGGTCGGCCTTCGGGGTCCGTCACCGTACAGTCGACGGATACCAGATCGGTATCGATCCGCAATACTTCGTCGGGCTCCTGCGATTTAGCCGTAAAGACCTTTCGTGGCCGTTGCGCGGTAAGCGCTGAGTCTTGCGCGAACGACACGGGAATGACCGCTGGACAGATAATGACGAAGGCGATTGGCAGATACGGATGCAAAAACTTCTTGAGAATTGGAAACCTGGTCATAGGGGAACGCTCGATAGAAAACCAATTAAGGAACGTCCATGGATTATACGAAGGAAAGTTTATAGTCGCCAACGTGGGTTAGGGCTCGGGGTGAGAATTATAACCCTCGAGGACAACACAATAACCGCTCAGCCGCATCAAGTTAGTGAATGTCATCGTCGCCCCGCGCGTCGCTGACCCAACCCTGGCCGTGGTAGTATTTGGGGTCGTATCGGGAGGTTTTTCCTAAGTGGTTATTGCGAGATTGGCACTGGCGTTTGTGGCGATGGCCGTCATGGCCGGAGCGGTGTTGGCCCAGGATCGCTCGACCGGCGCAATCAAGGGCAAAGTGAGAGTTGAGACTGGAACTCCCGGCGGCGTGGCGATCATTGTCCGCCTTGGCGAGCGCGAAGTTGGTAAATTCAGCACCGACAAGAATGGAGACTTTGTAATTCCGCGGCTAAGCCCGGGGGTTTACGGCCTCACGTTTCGCAAGCCGGGCTTGAGTATTGGGACGATTGAAAACGTAGAAGTGCGAGCCGGTAAGACCCGTTCTTTAGGTGACCGGTTGATTTTGACGATCGATGAAGGCTCAATCGCTTTCATCCGAGGCAGCGTCTTTAATACCGATGGTTTCAGTGTTCCGAGGGCCCGCGTTGAATTGGCCAGAATTGAAGAAGACGGGTCGGCTAAAAAGATTGATGGCCGCCTCACAAACGAGACGGGCGCCTTTGTCTTTCGGCTGTCTCCCGAGGTTTGCAAGTATCGGGTCACGGCAAAAATCAATGGAACGGAACCGGTCAGCAAAGATGTTGAGGTTGATGGCGCCGCAGTCTATCGGGTTGCGCTTTCGGTTGCTCCTGTTAAGTCGCCCTGACGTGTTTTATAGCTTTGCGCGAGCTGAGAGCATGCGTTACGATCCTTGTGTACTCGCATGAGTGATCGGGAAGAATTCTTGACCGCTAAGCAACTCGCCGCCGTGTTGCAGGTGAGCGAGTCTACGATCCGTAGGCTTGCGCGAAAACGCCGTATTCCGTCAGTTCGCTTGACACCGCGGATCATCCGTTTTCATCTGGACGCCGTACGTGAGGCCCTGGAGGTTCCCCGGTACCGCATACGTCATGGTGAGTACACCGAACAGGTGGATAACGCGCAGTTATCGTTTGATGACCTCACGCTACTAAGCTGAATCGGCACGCCAAGATTCACGATCTGCCAGGCCTGAACTCCACCCAATTTCCCTTCTGTTTAACGTAAATCCGCGGCTCCCGCAGCGGAAACCTTCGAGCAAAGGACGGGTTGCTCGCCAGAAACCTTTTTATAATGCCGCGATTGCCGGTGGCTACACGCCATTTTCCATCCTCACGCACCAGATACTGCTGCACAACGATCTTGCCTTCACTCTCAAACGGGATGACTAAGCGCCCATAAATCACCGTGTCGACCACCGCAAGGTCGTTGACCACTCTTACAGGACCCACGTTCATGCGCTCGAGCACATACATGTCCTGAGCCTTCTTCAGCGCATTGGTGAAAGTATCTCGCGTCATTCGGCTACGAGAAGTTGAAGGAAGCGATTCATAAAGAGCTGTGTAATCTCGCGCCTTCAGTTGTTGAAAGATCGCTTGTACCATTCCGCGCACATCCGCTTCGTCTGAGGCGCGCGTTGCCGGCACTACCATTAAGAAGATTGCCAGGATTGCAATCTTCAACACCTTGGAATTTGGTCTACGTTTCATCTAGATCCTCGGATTCTGTTTGCTTGTGCTGCAACTCGGCCGCCGTTGTAACTTCCTTCATCTGCATTCGATAGTTCAGAAACCAGGCCACTATACCGACCGTCGCTATTACGAAGGCGGTCGCAAAATTGCCCAACAACATGAACCCGGCGGCCACCGTAATGCAGGTCCCGGCTACAATCATCCAGAATATCTTCACTGAACAGTCACTGGTATCGTGAGATCGAGGGTTCCTGGGGGGTAGCAAACCTGATCGTCACATGCTTGGATGCGCAATTTGGCGTCAAGGGATCGTTGACCGGGTTGCGCCGTTTTTTCCGCTTTCAAGAAAACCTTCAAAGATATCTCACCTTCATACACCGCTAATGGCTTCTCGGCAAAGGGAAACTTCTTCGTGTCCGCGTCAGGGTAGGTGATGAAGCCGACCGATAGGCCATCGGTTGCGGGAACTTCCAGTTCTGTCGCTTTGAGGTAGGCGTAAGTCGGCGGATTGGCATTTACATGATAGCCACTCTGAATATTCAAATGCACAATGGCCTCGGCGGAGCCTCCCGCAGCGATCTGCGCGGGTGGCGCTGACGCTTTGACGACGTCCACCGAAGCTATCCTTTTGCCTTCGCCCGCCAAATCGCCGGAAGCCGGTTGCGAACTTTTTTCGACGCGCGCGCAGGCTACCAATAAGCACATTACCAACAGAGACTCAATCGCGGTGATCAGCAATCGCTTCATTGTGTCTTTGGTTTGGTAAATAACAGTGATCATTTATCTGAAGGACCCGCCGCTTGTAACTCGCGTGCCAATTGTATTCGCCGGGCACGCCGAAGGATGAAACGACCCGCAATACTTGCAGGAAGTACTATCAAAATCAGGATCGGAATCATTACTATTACAAAACGGATTAACAGCAGTACGATCTCTGTGGCCAGGTCAATGCTGGTTGAGACCGCCTCGCGAATGCTGTGGCCGAAGCTTGAAGTATTAACGGCAATTGCGGCCGGTGATTGCAGACCGACCGTGATTGTTGAGAGGCTTGTCCGGTTTTCGAGGAATCGTTTGCGGCCTTCGAGTTTTTCAATTTCAGTTCGTACTTCGGCGATCTGACGCTGCACTTCCAGCGCATCTGTTACCTTCGCGGCTTGCTTCATGATTTGGAGAAACTGTTCCTCCAGAGCTTTCTGTGTCTTAATGCGTGCCTCGAGATCAATAAATTCTTCAGTTACATCCTCACCGGTGATCTTTTCTTGAGTTACCCGATTTGCCAAACCGCGAATTTGATTAAGAGCCGAATCAAACTGCATAGCGGGTATACGCACGACTAGCGTTATCCGAGGATCTTCTTTTGAATGCTCGGCGCTTTCGCTCTGTTTCGATTCAGAGGTGACGACAAAGCCACCCAGAGATGCGGCAATGGAGCTGATCTTCTGCTGAGCAGTTGTCGGCGCAACTACTTCGAGACTGAGTTCAGCGCTACTAATTATTTTACGGTCCATGGCGGTCCAAGATTGAGCGTGTTCTGCCTCCTTGAGTGATGTCCGCTCCATTTTCAGATCGCCGGAAGCCGTTGAGGGATCCTTCCCTCTATCTTGTCATGGATCGATTCGGTGCGCGGTTCGCTCGCTCTGTAGCAGGACTAAGCAGTAATGTAATAACTAGAAAAGAGTATTGGAGTAATCTCATAGCGCCTCCTTTAGAGGATGGGACGTTTATAGAACGGCACAAGCTAGCCGTACTTGCGATCCGGGCAGGTTCAATTTTCAACTGCCGTTAAGAGAATGAGGTGGCCAAGTGGCTCTCAAGATGCGCTTCTTTGCCGATGCGCATTTGCTACTGAAAAGCAGTGACAAACCACCGCACTCAAAGGAGTTGAGCCTATTCGCCGCGGTCGATTTAGAGACTTTGTGGACGCCCAGCTAGCCAGCCGCTTCCTTCTTGCCCTCAGGCTTCTTGATGCCGAATTTTTCCAGACGATATTGCAACGTCCGGAAAGTTAACCCTAATAACTTTGCCGCTTTGGTGATG